>CAZVCJ010000287.1:0-3950 GCA_964625745.1 uncultured Anaerolineae bacterium
GACTGGCCCCTGGATGTTGCGCTTGCTGGACTGCCACAATCACGGCCTGGTGGTCATAGTCTGCCCGCCGATGCTGGAGGCGATAGCCCGAATCGCCGGCCTCCAGGATGGCGTAGCTGGCGCGCAGGTCGGGCGGCAGAGGATTGCTGACACTGCCGAGGTTGACGACGCGCACGCTGCCCACGCGGAGGTCCAACGGCCAATGGGTGTGTCCCACGCACACCAGGTCAGCGGCACTGTCAGCAAATAGCGATTTGAGTTCGGCCTCGCTCAAGCCAGGATTCACCCCAAGCTCGTCGCTGCCTGGCGCCCCATGGACGCCCAGTAGCCGGGTGCCGTCCGGCAGCACGGCGCGCTGCTCGAAGGGCAGGGCAGCCAGCCACGGCAACCAGCCCGTGGCGGTGATTGCGCCTTGCGTCCAGGCGAAGCTTTGGGCAATCTCTACGAATGGCAGCAGAAGGCGCAGATCGGACTCCACTGCCGCGAAGGTTGGGTCAGGGCGCTCTCCCGTGACAACGTAGCGGTCGGTGTTGCCGCGCGCAAAACGCACGTTGGGCAACCCTGCCAGGCGCTCCAGTGTGCCGACAGGGTCGTGGCCTATAGCTGCGAGGTCGCCCAGTACCCAGTACATGTCAACACCACCTTGCGCCTGAACATCCTCGAGAACAGCATCCAACGCGATAGGATTTCCATGAATGTCCGACAAAAGAGCGATGCGCATATTTGTACCTCTCGATTAGCCCGAATCACTTCTGCGGGCCTTCGTCACCACAGCCAAGACAGCACCCACGCTGACGTAGACGAGGCCAGCGGCTACGATCAAGAACTTCGGTATGGCGCACCAGCGAGCTATCGCAGGCCACGGTGTTTGCTGAGACCCGAGCAGAACCTGGATGAGGGCGTAGTTCTCTACGGCATCCAGCATCGCGGCCCCAAACTGTGCCCAGGCCAGTACCGCCCCCAGGGAGGACAGAAACTCGCTTCGTCGTGACAGGCTGCGGGCCACCAACACACAACCCAGGGCGATGGAACTCGAGTAGGCCACGAGGAAGACGTAGTCAAGACCGAGATTCAGGCCGGCGTAGACCTGGCCCGTCTGCCCCCACGACTCGACCATGCTCTGAGCGAGAGAGAGCTCTCCCGCGAGCTCTAATGACACGATGCCCAGCGGTGCGACCTCGGTATTCAGAGGGCGGCCCAGGGCGTTCAGGCTCACCATTACGGCAAGAGTCAGGGCGAAAAGGACCACGAACGCGCGCCTCTGCCCAGAGGTGGAGAGCCAATGGAAGGGATGTCGGGTTGCGATTTTTCTACCCTCCTTGAGATTGTTCTATAAAGAGTCATCGAAACCGACTGTCGGACTTCTGACGCCGGACTTGCCCTTTGGCTTGTTCCAGCCAGCCCACACGGTCGGCTGGGTGATGATCAAACTCTGGCACGTAGGGCTTGATGTCGAGCAAAGGCGTTCCGTCGAGGATGTCCACGTTCTCAATGTGCAGGATGTTTTGCTCGATGCCCAACAGTCTTACGATGGATAGCCCAATGGGGTTGGGGCGCTTTGGGGCGCGGGTGGCGAAGACCCCGTGGGGCTGGGAATCCATGAAGGGAGTGACGACAAGTTTGACCTCTTGGACTCGGTGAAAATGGTAGAGCAGAATGATGTGGGAAAAGCCGTCCAGGTCCTTCAAGCCTGCGGTGAATTCTGTGAAAACCTCGACCGTGCCCAGAATTCCGGCCGCCCCTGTGGGTTGAATGGGCATGCCTCCGATGTCGGTGAACGGGCTATGAATCACGCCAATGGGCCGATAACTGATTTCCATATCTGTCCCTTATCCTGCACCTGGCAGCAGATCGAAACGAAGCCGCACTTCTTGAGCTGTGCCCGTGTCGTAGATGAGTGACAGATTACTGGCTTCAACGTCCCAATCAAACGCTCGTGGGCTCAGCATACGGACAATTTCGGGCAAGTGGTCTTTGAGCGCGTCACTGTCGGCCAGAGTAATGTGGGGCATCCATTGCTCAGGATGGTAATACTCAACCGCGCCAGCGCTGACTCCGGCAAGCTCCTGCCACAGCGTCCGGTGCAACGCAGTCAGGGCCGGGCTCCTCACAACCGCAACGTACAGCACCGGATGGTCACCAGAGAAGACACCCAGCCCGGCCGTTCGCACCCGAAACGGGGTGCAGTGTGAGGCACAGCGCCGCAAGATGGACTCAAGCAGGTCTACGTCGTACCCTTTGGCGACGTGGTAGGAGAAATGGGGGAAAGGCGTGCCGTAGAGGCCGCACACGTCCAGCCTTTTCTCCAGTTCGTCCCACAGGTCTTCGACCAGCGCGTAATGTTCGTCGTCTAGCAGCGAGACTACACCGTGCATGGTCTATGCCTTATCCTTTGACATAATCTGCCACCACGATCCTCATTTCCTGTGCCGAGCTCGCCTCTCTGAGAATGGCCTCGATTTCCCTGGCGTCCTGGGGATTGCTAATGTATCTCACGTGGGATTCGTATCCCGCCAGGATGCGCTCCAGCATGCTATCGGGAATGGGTTGGCCGCCAGTGGTCTGCGCTCTTCGGTTGTAGAAGATCAACACCTTGAGCGGGATGTCGCGTTGGACTGCCTCCAACAGCCCCAGGTGCCCCGCAGCGATGAAAGCGAAATCGCCCGTAACCGCCCAGACGTTTCGGCGGCCTGCCAGGTGAGCGCCGATTGCCAGGGGGACACTGCCGCCCATGCAGGTGCAGATGTCAACACAGTTGTACGGGGGGAAGGCAAACAGAGTAGAGACACCCGTATCTCCGGTGACGACCTCACCGCGCAGCGTTTGGAAGACCTCGAATAGGGGTGAGTACAATCGAGCCAGCGGCTGCCAGGCCTTCGGAAGGGCATCTGGGATCGTCGGAAGGGCCGGCTTCTCCAGTTCCCGCCAATCCTGCCCGGACACTTTGGCGGCCAATACCCGGTACTGATACTCCGCAAGCAGGGGGCCAATGACGTGCTGGATCACATCTCGCTGGTACGTAGGTGGAGAGGTGCTAGCCTGTACAGGGGTGTACGCTCCCATCTGGTCAACATCATCTGCATCCACCAACAGGACGACGGGCAGTTGCAGCGCTTCGGACCAGGAGAAGGCATCCAGCACGTGCCGGTATACGTCCTGCACTTGCAGTGTTCGATGTGGAATTCCGATCCCCCTTACGAACGCGGCGATGTCGAGGATGCTGTCCGAGTGCTTGCCGAGCTTGTCATCCGGCACCAGGATCACGAATCCGGCCGTCGTTCCTGCAATCAAAGAGTCTGCCACACTGTTGGCTGCCTTGGCAAATCCGTGCGCCTTGATCACCGTGGCTGATCGCTGTCCTACCAGGCTGGCGCCGTGGGCAATCGAGTACGCCACCTCTTCGTGAAAGGAAATCGGATGACCGAGGAGACTGATTTCGCGAAACGCATCGAAGACCTGGGTGGCCCCAAAACCGGGAACGTGGGTGACGACGGTTGCCCCAGCGTCGTAGATGGCATGGGCGATGATTTGAGCAACACTTTGTCGCATCTCAAGCCCTCCTCTACTACCATTAAGACTTCGGAAGTCTCCGATTGCCGATTCGGTAAACCAGACCAGTCCGAAGCTGCCTCAGAAAGCCTCTGGTTAGGGCATTTCTGAGACTTCCGAAGTCTGGCCCGTCATCTTACGACATTGACTACAAGATGATCTCCAGCTCGATTTCGTCACGGATCGGGATGCCGTGTTCGCCTGTGAGGGGTATCTCAGGCTTCAGACGGCGTGAACCCGCGACGGCATTTCGGTGCACCTGCACCAGCGAGAAGCCTCTCTTCTGCCAAAAGCGCAGGGCAGTGAGGTTGTCGTCGGTCTGATTTCCAGCATCGCAAATCTATGAGTCAGCACCACAAAGGGCAGGCCGTCTCCGCTCCTCCCAAAGGTCTGCACGGGTC
>CAZVCJ010000288.1:0-3897 GCA_964625745.1 uncultured Anaerolineae bacterium
TCTCGACGACTACTTCCTTCTCCACCTCGACGGTGACCGGAACCTCTTTCTCGACCACCACTTCTTTCTCGACCACCTCGGGGGTGGGGGCAGCGCAGGCCACCAGCAGGCTGACCACTGCCAATATCGCCAGGGCTCCAAAAGTTGCTTTCTTGGTAAGCATTTCTCCTCCTTAAAGTAGTTGTACTCATGGTGTTTCTGAAAACCCAACCAATCTAGCATGCAGGCTTATTCACTTGATGAATCACCCCCTTTCGGAAATGGGAACGAGGTAACGAGCGTGGAGCCATAAGTAGCTATCACCATAGAGATGGGCGTGTTCGTCAGCGTTGGGGTAGGTGACAGTGCTGCTGCGAACGGAGAGATTATGCTGAGTAAACCGTTTCCGCTCGCAGATGGTCCAGAATCCAGATCCGGACCAGTGTCGCCGGTTCCGTCTTTCTCTCTCTGGCAAGACTTTGGAGTAACTCGATAGTTTGCGCGTCTAACGGAGTGCTGTGCGATGTGATCTTCGTTCCAGTCATCAAACAGAAGCTCTCGGACGTAGAGCATGAAAGGCTCCCTGCGTGGTTAGATTTTAGCACCCCTGCTTTGCTTTGTCAAATAAGGTAGTTGCCCGACCTATCCCTCGCCCACCAGATACCGGCGGGCCGCCTCGGCCAGGATTGCTGCGCCGATGGGGAGGGCGCGCTCGTCAATGTCGAAGGTGGGGCTGTGGGCCTCCCTCTGCCCGCCTTCTATCTTCGTGCCCAGGCCGAACATCGCCCCCGACACCAGGTTGGCCAGCAGCCCGAAGTCCTCTGCCCCCATCCCTGGCTCAGGTGAATGCAGACAATCCTCCCCCAGCAAGTCAATGGCCACTCGTCGGATGAGCGAGGCAACCTGGGGGTCATTCAGAGAAACCGGGTAGCCCTCCTCGATCCTGAGCTCGAAGTCGCCGCCCAGCGCCCTGGCGACGCCCACGGCCCTTTCCAACTCATCAAAGAGCTTGCGCCGCACCTTTTCATCCGTGCTGCGAATCGTGCCGGAGATCTCGACTCTGTCTGGGATGACATTGTCCGCCTGTCCGCCATGGACGCTGCCAATGGAGATGACGGCAGGCTTCACTGGGTCAATGCGGCGCGATACGATGCCATAGATGGCATTGATGACCTGGCCAAGAATGAAGATGGTGTCAACGCCACGGTGCGGGTAGGCACCATGGCCCCCTTTGCCCAGGACGGTGGCATAGAAAGTATCCACGCCTGCCGAGATATAGACGCCGTCAATTTCAATGCTCCCCACCGGCTGGGACGAGTCTACATGGAGGGCCAGAATGGCATCAACTCCCTCCATGGCCCCATCTTCGATCATGCGGGAAGCCCCGCTCTTGCCCTCCTCGTCGCTCACCTCCTCGGCTGGTTGGAAGAGGAAGCGCACCTGGCCTGGCAGTTCCTCCTGGCGCAACAGCGTGGCCACGCCGAGGAGGATGGCGGTGTGGGCGTCGTGGCCGCAGGCGTGCATCACGCCCGGCACCTGGGATGCATAGGGCGCGTCGTTGGCTTCCTGGATGGGCAGAGCATCCATGTCAGCGCGAAGGGCCACCACCGGCTGGCCCTCCCCCAGATAGCCAATGACCCCTGTTTTGCCCACGTTGGTCCTCACCCTCAGACCCAACGACCGCAAGGTCTCGGCCACCAGCTCAGCAGTCTTGAACTCCTGGAAGCCCAGCTCAGGATGCTGGTGAATCTCCCTTCTCCAACGGATCAGGTCTTCCTGCAATGCTTTGGCGCGTTTCAACACCAAACTTTTCCTCCTCAATTCTGCTGTCATTGCGAGGCACGGTTCCTTCGGCTACGCTCAGGACAAGTTTTGCGCCGAAGCAATCCCCTGCTCGCGCATTGGAGATTGCTTCGCGGAGTTTACACTGAGCAACGCGAATGTGCTCGCAATGACATCATTATGTTTACCCATCGTCCCCACGGAAGGTGTAACCGATGCCGGGAGCGGTGAGGATGTACTGTGGATTGCGCGGGTCCACTTCTACCTTGGCCCGCAGTCGGCTGATCAGGCCGCGCACCAGATCACGGTCGCCCTCCCCGCTATAGCCCCAAACGCGCTCCACAATGGCGTCCGTGGGAAGCACCTGATCGCGGTGGATCATCAGCGTATAGAGGAGACGAAACTCCAGGTGGGTCAGCCGCCGTGGTGACTGCCCCTCGACCTGTACCGTTCGGGTCGCCGGGTCCAAAGTCAGCCCGCCCAGGCTCAGCGTGGGCAGGCTAAGAAGGGGCACGCTGCCCGTACGGCGTAGCAAGGCACGCACCTGGGCGATCAGCAGCCGGGCACTGAAGGGACGGATGACCACCAGGTCAGCGCCGCTCTCCAGCAGAGCATAGTGCTCGTTCTCTTCGACGGGTTCAACTATCAATACCAATGCTGCCTCGGTCTCCGCGCGTACACGTCGCACCTGTGCCAGGGGCTGGCCCTGGTGGTGGAGCGCCACCAGGATGATGTCTGCCGGTCGCTCGACCCAGCTCTGCATGGCCCGCTCCAGGTTGCTGCTGGAGGTCACAGCCAACCCGGCACGCTGCAGAACCAGCGAGAGGACCGCGGCTTCATCGGGATCTTCGGTAATAAGCAAAGCGTACATGGGGGTAAACCAATTCAAAAGCGAAGGTAGATGAGGATAGTATAACAGCTTATGGCTTATTTGCCAAATCAAGGGGAGGGGAAGAAGGGATTTCGAAGTAATTCTGATGGGGCTGATGAGAAGCACTTGTGAGCGAAAAACCTGGCTTCTCTCACTTTGTCCAAACTCCAGAGATTTTAGTCGCGCACCGAAAGCTCCCCTCTGAAAATACGATCCAATGCCTCGAGGCTACGGTAGCCCAGTTTGCGACTCTCTTCGAACATCCGATTCCGGTCCGCAAACCTGTTGTTATAGTGGTACGCCACGGCCAGGTTGGCAGCTACAATCGGGTCTTTGTTATCTAACTGGTAAGCCTTTTGGGCCAGTTCGAGCGCGCGCTGGTCGTTATAACGTTTTAACTCGATAACCGACATGCTGGAATATGCCTGGGCGTAGCGCGGATTGATCTCCACCGCCTTGTTGTAATACGCCATAGCGATGTCATTGTCTCCCTTTTTGCGATACAGCACGCCGAGGCCGCCGTAGGCCTGATATGCCTGCGGGTTCAGCTCGATAGCCTTCCAGTAGGCTTGCGCAGCCTCCGAGTCCTCGTCTAGATCTTCGTGAACATTGCCAAGAATCGTCCAGGCGAGAGCATCGGAGGGACGCCCTTGAAGGTAGGCCGATAGCTCAGCTTTGCTCCGCACAAGCTCCCCCCTTGAGTACATCTCCGCGATCTCATCCAGGTTGCGACGTGAGACTCTCTCAGCAGGCAGTGATGTCACAGCCGATGTCACGGCCGCTCCACATTCGCCACAAAACCGGTCGTCCACCCCGAGTTCAGCACCACAGTTAGTACATATCACAGTACCCGCCGCTGGCTCAATGGCCGCCCGCACAGGGTGCCCACACTCGTCACAGAATTGGTCTCCGGGACTTAGCTCAGCATTACAATTGACGCATTTCATGAGACTGCGAACTCCTCTTTTTCTCGTGCCCACTGCCCCGCAGGCAGTGGGCCACCGCAAGCGCCTGCGCAAACTGCGAGCCACCTTCCGTTGCGAGCAGGTCAATCACGCTCGCAAAAGAGCTGATCGCCTTTTCCAGGTCACCAGCATTGAGCGCCTGATATCCATGAAAGATGGTTGCTTTTGCGAATCCGCCGCTGAAGGCTGTTTGCGGATCGGTGACGGAGAAATCCAGCGGCAGACCAAGTTCGCGAAGCGTGCTTTCCATGTCGGCGTCTGCCTCAGATCTCAACGTCTGAGGCTTCGAGGACTCACCGA
>CAZVCJ010000289.1:0-3897 GCA_964625745.1 uncultured Anaerolineae bacterium
TACTCCTCAGGAATGAGGCAGCGGCTGGGGCTGGCGCTGGCCCTGCTAGGGGAGCCGGAGCTGCTGATTCTGGACGAGCCGACCAACGGCCTCGACCCAGCCGGCATCCGCGAGATGCGCGACCTGATCTGCCGTTTGCCAGAGGAACACGGCGTCACGGTGTTCCTCTCCAGCCACCTGCTGAACGAGGTGGAGCAGGTGGCAACCCACATCGGCATCATCCACAGGGGAAAGATGCTTTTCCAGGGCACGCCAGACGAGCTGCAAGCCCAACTGGAGGAACACGTGACTCTGGAAGTTGACCAACCCGACGTCGCGCTGCGGCTTCTATCTCAGGCGGGCTGGACGGCGCAGCGCAACGGCAACCATCGGCTGGTGGTCCAGGTGAATGGCCACTCCGACGTGGCCATGATCAATGCTCAACTCGTCCACGCTGGGATGAACGTCTTCCACCTCAACCTGAAACAGCCGTCGCTGGAGGACATCTTCCTCAAGTTGACGGGAGAACAAGACAGACAGGGAGGCTCAAAATGACTGCACTGGTACGCGCCCTCAGGGCAGAAACGCTCAAGATGAAGCGCACGCTGGCGCTGTGGCTGACCATCATCGCACCGCTGGGGATGGTGGGGCTTCAGCTTATCGGAGCCCTCCAGCGTGGCGAACAATACGTTCGCCAGTTTGAGGATGTATGGGTACGCTTTGGACAGGAGATGTTCGTGTTCTTCGGTTTCCTGATCGTGCCGCTGTTTGTCGCGCTGGAGACGGCGCTGCTTGGCGGACTGGAGCACAGGAGCAACCAGTGGAAGCATCTCTATGCCCTACCGCAGCCACGCTGGACAGTGTACGCGGCCAAGCAGTTGATGGGGATGGCGTTGATCGCACTGAGCATGGCAGGGCTGGTGGGATTCAGTGTCCTGGCCGGGCTGGTGCTGCGGATGCTCATGCCCGGCGTAGGATTCGATGCTGCCATCCCATGGGATCTGTTCCTGAAATACGGCGTGATGGTCTACCTGGCCTCGTGGCTCATCATCTCCCTCCACACCTGGGTAGCCATACGCTGGCAGAGCTTCGTGGTGGCCATGGCGGTCGGGATACTGATGACGGTCGGCGGCATGGTGGTCATCAATGCTGACTGGGCCACCTTCTACCCCTGGGCGCTGCCCGGCCTGCTGGCAAACACCTTCAACAAGGGCGAGCCGATTCTGCTGAAGGAGCTGATAGTGAGTGTCGTTGGCGGCATCGTGGTGGCTCTGCTAGGGTGCTGGGAGGTCACTCGCCGCGACGTGCTGTAGGTAGCGTCTGCCGATACCCTTGCCAGAATCTGACACATGCAAAGAGGCCACCGCTCGTTGATGAGGGTGGCCTCTTAGCTTGGATATTGGGTATTGGCTATTCTTTTTCGTCTTCCTCGACAACGCGATAGAGAGCGTCAATGTACCCGGAAAGCGGTGGCTCCTGAGATGGCTCTTCATCATCCACCTCCCGATAGGACCCGGACACAGAGCTCATCTCCCGCAGGTGGCGGCGCACAATCTCCTGGGGACAGAGCTCGATGAAGAGCTTCACCCCCAGCAAGATGACGGCGATGTCATCTAACTGGCCCAGGCCCAGGGCAAGGTCGGGTAGGAAGTCAAATGGAAATAGGAGATAGAGCAACGTGGCAGGCGGGATGGTCTTCAGCGAAGCCGGGACGGCCGGGTCCCGGAGCAGGCGCCACACCAGCCTGGCGTTCTTGATGATCGAAGCCAAAACGCCGGCTGTCTCGCCGACATTGGTAGGTTTCCCTTGCCTGGCCATAACTCCCCCTTTCACAGCACCCCAGGATATTATAGTCCCTATCTCCCTTTTTCGCAACTCTCCGCTGTCGCCTGCAAGAGCTTGACTGGCACAGATGGACGAAAGGTAGTATAATTACCCCCGGAGGAAAACTAATGAGACATTCTAGAGGCAAAGGACAGAAGATCTTCTTCTGGGTACTGAGTTCACTGATGGTCTTAAGCATGGCCTTGAGTCTGATAGTGAGGCCCCAATCAAGGCAACCCACGCCCACACCCACGCCGCTTCCGAGGATAACGCCGATAGTGTGGCCTACTTCCACACCTACCCCGCCCCTCACAGCGACGCCTACCAGCCCATAGCCGTCTGGTGGTCATCAAATCATTTCACGTTGCCGCAGCGACAGCGACCACAGCTTGAATGATCTGCGACTCTCTCACTTGACGAAGAACCAAAAGCCAAGCGCTCCAAGAGCTAGAAGTGCCAGCATCATCAACGCTACTACCAGTAGGCCGATCCGAGTGGATGAGATACCGTATTGTGTGCGGTAGGGATCAACACCAGGCGGTAGCAGAACGTCCCTGGCCCGAGCACCGTGTGGACGCTTGAAACGTATCCTGCTATCATCGAACTTCTCCAGCATTACCCAACCGGTTCGGGCTTCCTCTTCAAGCAGCGTCTTTAGAACCTCCGGCTTGCGAAAGGCAGCACTGTCTGATCGGACGATCTTGAACTCCCAGTCATTGCTCAAGTCATCCTGCGTGTATCTGGCCATGTCTTCCTCCTCCTCAGCAAACATCATCTGCCGACGTTTTGCAGCGGCGGCAGCAGCCGCGCCGCCAATATAAGCCATCTCAATACCTCCCACCTTCGAAGTTGGGCGAAGGTCTCTGACCGAGCCCCTTTGTTGGGCGACGGTCTCCCGACCGAGCCCTTTTCGCCTCGGTCAGAGACCTCAGCGAACGAAGCCTCAACATCTCCCTCTCGCAAGCGTAGACCGCCCAGCGAACAGAGGGCCTACCTCAATCTCAGCTTGACGACCAACAAGATCCCAAGCAATATGACTGTAACAGGTATCACCGCCACAACAGTCCAGGCGATTGGCGCACGGATGCCATCTGGCCGCAAGAAGCCGAACACTCCAAGACCTAAGGCCAGTAACCCCATCGCCATGGTGACTAGCACTGCGTATTGGGCAGAGGGGGCGCCGTATCGTGTGCGGTAGGGATCAACACCAGGCGGCAGGAGGGTGTCTCTGGTACGGGCGCTACGCGACCGCTTGAAACGTATCCTTCTATCATCGAACTTCTCTAACATAACCCAACCGGCTCGGGCTTCTTCTTCGATCAGTTTTCGCAGAACCTCCGGTTTGCGAAAAGCACCGGACTCAGATCTGACGATCTTGAACTCCCAGCCGTTGCCCAGGTCATCCTGCGTGTATCCGGCCATGTCTTCCTCCTCCTCAGCGATCATCATTCTCCGACGTTTTGCGGCAGCCGCCGCTGCAGCACCACCAAAAGCCATCTCGACACCTCCTATTATTTCAGGCTCTTTGGGATTTCGCGTGGTCAGGGTGTCGGACTCCCCAACTTGTTGGGGGTGACACGCGAAAAACCCGAACAAGTTCGGGACTCCACTACGCCACCCCTGCAAACTCCCAGAGACCCTTATTTCATCAACCCCTCACGCCAGGCGTAGACCGCCGCCTGGGTGCGGTCGGAGAGATGCAGCTTCCCCAGCAGGTTGCTGACGTGGGCCTTCACCGTCCGCTCGGTGATGACCAGCTCGGCGGCGATCTCGGCGTTGGTGCGGCCCTGGGCGATGAGCCGGAGCACCTCCATCTCGCGCACCGTCAGACCGGCGGCCGGGTCGCGGCCCCGCGCGGGCGCTGTGACCTCGTCCATCAGCCGCTGGGCGATGCGGGGGTGCAAGCTGGCCTCACCCCGACTGGCAGCGTGAATGGCGTCCAGCACCGTCTCCCCATCGGCGTCCTTGAGCAGGTACGAGAGCGCGCCAGCCTTAATGGCCGAGAAGATCAGCTCATCCTGGGCAAAGCTGGTCAGCACCACCACCTGGCTGTGAGGGCTGACCTGGCGAATGAGACGGGTGGCCTGCACGCCC
>CAZVCJ010000290.1:0-3894 GCA_964625745.1 uncultured Anaerolineae bacterium
CACAGGTGCGATTTCAATCGCCATCCATCTTTTTCGCAATGCACTCGAACGATTGCTTATTATCAACACGAGGAGGAAGCGTGAAAATCGTAGACCTGCGAAGCGACACCGTGACTCTGCCCACAACTGCCATGCGTGAAGCCATCTACCAGGCCGAGGTGGGCGACGACGTTTTTGGGGAGGACCCGACGGTCAATCGGCTGGAGGAGATGGCTGCTCGGCGCTTGGGGATGGAGGCGGGTCTGTTCGTAGTTAGTGGCACGATGGGAAACCTCGTCTGCCTGTTGACCCACTGCGGGCGGGGCGACGAGTTCATTGTGGGGCACATAGCCCACACCTTTCTCTACGAAGCCGGCGGCTCGGCGGCGCTGGGGGGCATTCACCCTCGTACTGTGCTCAACCAGCCCGACGGCACTTTGGACCTGGTTGACATTGAGGCCGCTATCCGTGGTGAGAACGTCCATTTTCCCCGCAGCAGGTTGATCTGCCTGGAGAACACCCACAACCGCTGCGGTGGGGCAGTCCTCACGCCTGAGTACACCAAAGCCGTCTGCCAACTGGCGCAGCGTCATGGCCTGGCCGTCCACCTTGATGGGGCCCGGGTGTTCAACGCAGCAGTTGCTCTGGGAGTTGACGTAAAGGAGTTGGTGGAGGACGTGGACTCGGTACAGGTTTGTCTGTCCAAGGGCCTGTCGGCGCCTGTGGGATCGGTCATTTGCGGAGATGAGAAGTTCATCTACGAGGCGCGGCGCAACCGCAAGATAGTGGGCGGCGGCATGCGTCAGGCGGGCATCATCGCCGCGGCGGGCATCGTGGCCCTGGAGCAGATGGTGGATCGCCTGGCGGAGGACCACGCCAACGCTCGCCGCCTGGCGGAGGGTCTGGCCGAGCTGCCGGGGTTGGCTATCAATTTGGACCGCGTGCAGACCAACATCGTCATCTTTGAGCTTGCCAGCGAGCGTTTGACGCCAGCGGAGTTGCAGGCCAGACTGGGCGAGAGGGGAGTGAAGCTGCTGGCCATTGAGGGGCGTCGTCTGCGGGCCGTGACCCACTACGGCATCGAAGCTGACGACATTGAGATTGCCCTGGCTGTGGCGCGGGAGGTGATGGAGCAGTTGTGAAGGACGAGCGCGATAGTGGTGAAGAACGAAACAGCCTGGCGCCCTTCGACCCCTATTGGGCTTTCCTGATCTTCGCCGTTGTTGGCCTGGGGACCTGGCGAATAGGGGAGGAAGCTCGCTTGCTCATACTTTGGCTGGTTTTGCTGGGAGCCTGCCTGGTCTACGCAGAGGAGAGAGCCTTAGCCGTGCAGTATGGACTGGTCAACCTGGGGCGTGGAGTAGTGGTGGCTCTGGTGATCTCCTTGCCACTGCTGTTGTTGGCCAGGGACGCCCTCAAAACCGTCTCGGCCAACCTTTTTCCCCTGGCCAGCGAAGCAGCTTTGTTCCAGAATATAGTTCTCCTCGCCGCGCCCATTGAGGGGCTGTATTTTCGGGGCTTCCTGCAGCGGGAGCGTGGGCTGGTCGTCGCTGCTTTGCTCTACGGCCTGGGCCAGGGCATTCTCTTCCTGCCTGGTCTCAGCAGCTTTCCGGCGGTATTGGTGGCGGTGGTAGTGGCTGCTGCGCTGTTGGGCTTTGTCTACAGTTACGTGTGCCAGCGCTATGGCCTGAGCGCGAGCATGAGCTGTCACGCCACGGTCAACCTGGTCTTGCTATTCCTGCCTCCGGCGTTGGACAAGTGGCTTAGCGCAATTTGACGAAAATCGGCTTCTGTGTTATCATTTACCCCCAGTGGGGGCGTAGTGTAGTGGCCTAACATGTCGGCCTGTCAAGCCGAAGATCGCGGGTTCGAATCCCGTCGCTCCCGCCATAAGACCGATCTGACTCAAGCAGATCGGTTTTTTCGTTTTGGGTATTGCCAATCGCGTTCAGGCGTGGTATAATAGTTGTCGGGGGGAGAGTTGATGGACTGGGAGCTGGTCAAACCGTGGGTCAACCGCGTGGGCATAGTGCTCGAATTCCTGTCGTTCTGGCTCGCAGCTCCGGAGATATTGGGGGAGGAGCGACTGAGGGTGCTGGAGCGGAGGGTTGAGCGGGGGATAAGAGTATTGTCGGACAGGGCACTTTGGGTGACATCCGGGGTGGCGGTGATGGTCGGGATGACGTTGATAAAGCTGGGAAAGCCGGTGATTCGAAATGTAGAGTCGGCAGTGACATGTGAGGTGTTAGGACGGCTGGTGGGAGTAGTATTGCCATTTGTGTTGGGAGGGATATTGGGAGTGGCAGAGCGTCCATTGGCGGAGAGATTCCAGGATAGAGTATTGTCACCTCTGCTGCGAGTATTAGCCGACGACGAGCGCATCCGTCAGCGCTCTCTTGCGGTGGGTGCCGTGCTGTTCGTGGTCGGCTTCTTGTTGCAACTCATCGCCACGTTCTAGGGTGGTGCTCTGAGTTTTGTGATAGAGGACTGAGAATGAGCGAGTACACCAGGGAAGAGATACTGAAGCTAATCGAGGAGAACGGTGGGCCTGGGGGGCTTGACCTTTCGGGCAAGGACTTGTCGGGCATAGACTTGGGTAGGGAAGCGGTTGAGCCAGAGTTGGAGAAGGCGCGAGAGAGGGCACCAGAGGAAACCCCTGTGTGGTATAGTGAGTTGACAGAGGGTGTAGACCTGGAGGGCGCAGATCTTAGGGAGGCCAGCCTATACAGTGCACAACTCCAAAGGGCTGACCTGTGGTACGCGAAGCTCCAAGGAGCGGATCTTGACGATGCAAATCTCGAAGAGGCTGAGCTAGGGTGCGCAAACCTCCAGGGAGCTACTCTGTGCAGCGCCAACCTGCAGGGAGTCTACTTGGCTGGCGCGGACCTTCAGGGTGCTGACCTGCGTGGTGCCAACTTACAAAGGGCTTACCTGAGACATACCAACCTCCAGCGGGGCGACTTGGCCGGCGCTAGCCTTCAAGAGGCCGGTTTGTATGAGGCACAACTTGAAGGGGCGAATCTGAGGGATGCAGACCTCCAAGGAGCCAACCTGTGGGGCGCAAACCTGCGTGAGGCGGACCTGAGGTCTTGTCACCTTGAAAAGATGGACTTCTTTCGTGCCGAGAGCCTTGAACGGGCGTATTTCTACGATGCATTTCTCGATGATACGAGGCTCAAAAGAGAACAGCTTGGCAGGGGGGTAGGCACCGAATTTGAAAGAACATACAATTTCGCGAAAGAAGCTTACTTGGCCTTGAAGAACAACTTCGCCGAGATAGGTCGCTACAGGGATGAGAGCTGGGCTTACATCAAGGAGCGCCAGATGGGAAAGATGATGAACCATCCCCGGCTGGCCCGTGTGTACTACAGGGACGAGTTGCCAGAGAATCCTAATGCATGGCGACTGGGGTGGTTCTACACTAGGCACACTGTCAAATGGCTGGCCGATTGGTTTGTGGAACTGCTTTGCGGCTACGGAGAGAGCATTTGGCGGGTGCTGGCCTGGATGCTGCTTGTGATTCTGGGATTCGCTGCCTATTATCAAGTTTCCCATGCTGTGGTCACCAGTTCACAGGATGCAACAACGTCGCTCTGGGACCACCTTATCTTCAGTCTGGGGGCGTTCACGACGTTACAACCTGCGCGGTTGCAGGCCGCGAGGCCAGGCGTCGAGTTGCTGACCACTATTCAGGCAATTATAGGCATTGCCCTCGCAGGGCTCCTCGGCTTCGTGGCAGGCAATCGGATCAGGCGGTCGTAGTTCTCGCCGCCAGAAGACTGACCTGCTTGGACCAGGTCGGTTTTTGTTTTGGGCATTGCCAACTGTGCTCAAGCATGGTATAATATGCACATGATGCGTGAACGACAAGGAGGTGACCGATGACGCACGACCGCATTGAGATTGATCCAGCAA
>CAZVCJ010000291.1:0-3835 GCA_964625745.1 uncultured Anaerolineae bacterium
TGAAAGTCCCAAGTGCATTTAGCAGAGGTCTGTCTACTATTCTCCGATACACTCTAGAGAGCTGTTAGAGTTTTGTTAGAATTTGGCGCCGGCAATTATCAAGGCTGACGCTGTGACCTCTTTCCCAACGTCACAGAGATGACCTGCTGCCGTCCATCGCCACGCAGCACTGTCAGTTCCACCAGATCATCTGGCGAGGTGTAGCGTTCCAGGTACACCAGGAGATCGTCGAAGTTCTTGACCGGCTGATCGTCAATGGCCACGATCAGATCACCGCCGGCCTCCAGGTAGACCGGCTGTCCAAAGTCCGACCCCAACAGGACATCGGTCTGCCGAGTTCCGGCCCGTAGCCCGGCTTTGTCTGCTGGCCCTTCAGGTTCGACCAGCATGACGTAGGCCCCTCGCGTCTCCTCGGGAAAGCCAAGCGCATCAGCCCACGCCGGGCTGTAGGTCTGTCCAGAGATGCCTAGCCACGCATGGTCGTAGCGCCCATCTGTGATCAGCGCAGGCACCACCCGTTTGACGATGTTCACGGGGATGGCGAAGCCGATGCCTGTGTTGGCCCGCACGAGGGAGGAGCCGGTTTCGATCTGGGCATTGACACCGATGACCTGCCCCTCCGCATCGAGCAACGGTCCACCGGAGTTGCCAGGGTTGATGGCTGCGTCGGTCTGCAGCGCCTCAGGAATAGCGAAGCTGGTCAGCGCCGGGATGCTGCGTCCCTTGGCGCTGATGATGCCCTGGGTGAGTGTGCCCTCCAGGCCGAAAGGATTGCCGATGGCGATGGCTCGGTCTCCCACGTCTACCGCGTCAACGTCGCCCAACTCCACCGGGCGCAGTTCGTGGAGTTCAGGGTCCACTTCGACCACGGCCAGGTCGCTGTCCGGATCCTCGCCGACCACCATTGCGGGCAGGCTCACGCCGTCGGCGAAGGTCACCAGCACGTCGTGCGCACCTTGCACCACGTGGTCGTTGGTGACGATGTGTCCCTCGGTGTCCCACACGAAGCCGGAACCCTCTGCCTGGTCAGTGCGGATATTGACCACCGAGGGGTTCACCTTGCGGTACACCTCAGTCAGGATCTGCGTTTCGACGTCCAACTGTCCCCACGTGGCGGGGGGCGGAGTCTCAGCCGCTTGGGCAGGTGTGGAGATTGCTGGGGGTACGGAGGTGGGTGTGACCAACACTTCCTTTTCCACTTCCACGATCCTGGTGACCTCGACAGGCACCTCTTTCTCGACCACCACGGTCTCAACTGCGATTACCTCTGGGGCCACCTTTGTTGCGAGCTTTTCCACCTCACCCACTATTCTGCTGGGCAAAGTGAAGATGTTGCAGCTCAGGAGGGTCAGGCTCAAAACCACCAGAGCCGATAGCAGGATGTAGTGCAGATTTCGCTTACTTATTTTCATTGTGCCTCCTTTCTCCCTTCGCTTACTTATCTTTGGACTTT
This sequence comes from uncultured Anaerolineae bacterium, assembly GCA_964625745.1. Classification (GTDB taxonomy): domain Bacteria; phylum Chloroflexota; class Anaerolineae; order VGOG01; family VGOG01; genus CAZVCJ01. The sequence goes on from CAZVCJ010000291.1 coordinate 1,454, forward strand.
GGACAAATGCGACTTTTATACCTGTAGTAAGCTTGCGACTTGCCAAACCACCGCCATTGTATTAATCAGGGGCGAGCAAATCCTCAAGCACAGGGTGGGTGATCGGCCATAGGGCCTTCTCGACAAGCCATTCCCTTTCTCGATGTAACGTCTCCAGGAATCTATGGGAGACTTGCTCCAGGGCCTGTGAGTGCTCATAGTGAACGAGGATGGACTGCAAGCTAGCCAGGTAGAACTGGAAAGGATCGACCTCGGCCAGTCGCCGGTTGAATCCTTTTTCATCCAATCCCCATTTTGCCCCCATCTCACCCATCAACGACTCTGTCTCAGCGGCTAACTGATTAGGGATGGTCTCTGAATGATCGGCAAGTGCCAAGATCGGCGCAGGTGAGCGTAGCGAATACACCATCTCGCTCAGTTCTGAGGTCACCTCCAGCGAACCGCCGAAGGTGAAGAATTCGACGGATTTGCCAAATCGGTCACGCAGGATCAACCGCCCCGGGCAGGCATGGGCAGGAGTCTCGAGCGGAGTCAACCAGTCCAACGTTCTCCACTCGACAACACCATCCACCTCCCGGAGCCACAAATGTAGCTTATGTGGGTCAAAGTGCTCGCCGGTTGGTTGCTGCCGGATGGCCACCAGCAACCCGGTATAACCTGGACTGCCACGATGGGATTGGGGAAGCAAGTAGTAACCCCAGTCTTGCATGAGCTCCATCAAAGATTGTTTGTCCATGTTCCTTCCTGATGCATCCTGTGCCTTGGGTCTTTTTTCTCTTTCGTTACCGTTAAAGGAACCCCTCCTCGTCGTCTCGGTCAGGAGACCTTCGGCGATCAAGCGAGAAGGAATCTAATCCCTTTGCCGCGAGAAGCCCGTCAGCAAAAACACGTAGTAGAGCAAGGTAGACAGGGCCTGAGCCAGGGCAGCCACGTAGGTCAGGGCTGCTGCGTCCAGCACTTTCTTGGCCCCCTTTGCCTCACTGCTGCTCACCACCAGACCGCTGGCCGTCAGCATTTGCAGAGCCCGCCGGCTGGCGTTGAGCTCTACCGGCAGGGTGATCAGGGCGAAGACAGCGGCGCCGGCGAAGAAGAGCACCCCCACCCACGCCAATTGGGTGTAGCCCATGAGCAGGCCGATGAAGAAGAGGATCGGCCCCAGCCAGGAGCCGAAGTTGACCACCGGCACCAGGCCTGAGCGCACCCGTAGGGGAGCGTAACCCCGTGCGTCCTGCGTAGCGTGCCCTATCTCGTGAGCCACGATGCCCAGGGCGGCCACCGACTCAGAGCGAGCCACTTGGGGCGAGAGGCGCAGGGTTTTGCTGCGGGGATCGTAGTGATCCGAGAGGGTTCCCCGTGTGTCCTCCACCGAGACGTGGCTCAGTCCGTTGGCCGAGAGCAGGTATCGAGCTGCCTCAAGGCCCGTCATGCGTCGTTGATTGCGGACCTGCAAATACTTTCTGTAGGCTGACTGTACCTTGAACTGCGCATAGAACGCCAGAAGCAGTGCAGGCAAGGCGAACACAAGATACATCGGATCAAAAAACATCGGAAACATGCTCATCTCCTTAACTGATTCTTTTCTCACCCCTCCCTCGCAGGGAGGGGACGGGGGAGGGTGGGTTTTGCCAAAGGGATTTCCACCCCCTCCCCAGCCCCCTTCGGCCTCGCTCAGTACAAGCCCCCACCCCCAGCCCCTCCCCCAACTTTAGGGGAGGGGAGCTCAGTTCCCCCCTCCCCTAGGATTGGGAGAGGGGAGGTAGGGGGGAGAGGGAGTGGTTACCTTAGCTCCCCTTCGATACTGGGATAGCTACTTGTACCCTTGCTGGTCGAAGGAGCGCTCCACGATACAGATAGCCTTTCTGCCTTTCTCCCACCACTGTTTCCTGGTCGTCATCTCCGGCCATTGTATCCACAGCCTCGTGATAGTAGGGATCGAAGGGCCGGCCAATGGTCTCCAGAGGCTCCACACCCTCCAGGCTCAGCAAGCGTTGTAGCTCTTGATAGGTGAGCTGTACTCCATCGCGGAGGCCATCGCCGGAGTGCACCAGGGCCCGTTCCAGGTTATCGGCCACGGCCAGGAAAGCGCGCAGCAAACGCTTCTTCTCTTCCTCAGCTTGGTCGGCGTAGCGGCGCTCCAGCCGCTTCCTGGTGTTCTCCACTTCGGCTGCTGCCCGAAGGTACTTGTCTTTATACTCAGCCACTTCCCGGCGCATCGCCTCCAGTTCGTCTGCTGGCGACGACTCGACTTCCGCTTCAGGCACTACTTCTTCCTGCTGTGCGACCTCAGGCTCATCGTCGTGGTGGGTGGTGACAGGTATCCGCACTCTCTTTTCGTTTTTGTCAGTCATAGCTTTGTGACCTCTAACGTGAAGCGTGAAACGT
>CAZVCJ010000292.1:0-3750 GCA_964625745.1 uncultured Anaerolineae bacterium
GTGAGATTCAATATCGCTTCTTGTTTTCTCAGACTGTTCTCATAGGCCTGCCGCAGCTCCTCCTCCGCCCGCTTGCGCTCGGTGATTTCCTGCCCAAGTTGTTCGTTGATCCTTGTCAGCTCAGCAGTGCGCTCTCCCACCAGCCTCTCAAGATGGTCGCGGTATTCCCTCAATTCTTCCTCCGCCCGCTTGTGTTCGGCGATGTCACACAAGACGGCCAACCGACCAGTGAGGCGGCCACGACGGTCATACAAGGGCGAGAGGCGCAGGTCATAGTGGCGCTGCGCCTCACCTTCACCCAAGGCGATCTCCGCCCGCGCCTCTGTCACGCCGTGGTAGCGTTCAACAAGATCGGGCCAATCGGATAACACCTGGGTAGCCGGTTGTCCAATGGCCTCTGCGATCGAGCAGCCGATGATCCGTCCTGCACCGGGGTTGAGATCCACAATGCGGTTCTGCGCGTCCAGCACGATTACCCCATCGTCCATGCTTTCGATGACGGCGTCGCGTGCCACTGGCACGATGTCCAATAGGCGAAAGCGAAATAGAGCCCAGGCGGCCGCCAGGCCTGACAGGGTGAAAGCAAAGTTCGTCAAGTCCAGATGGGGAAAGGGATTCAAGCCTGAGATTCGCAACACATTCCCCACCCACGGTGCCAACGCCCCGATCAACAGAGCGCCGGTTTGTCCGCGGTACAGGTGCGGTGAACGAACCAGCGCCTGGAGAAGCAGGACGGAGCCGAGCAAGATCAACGAGTAGGAATAAATCACCCAAACCCAGACAAACGCACCATAACTCAGGTACAGCACCGAAAACGAACCGCTGGTGTCCAGTCTGATGTCACTCCAGATCAGACTGTGGCTCTCGTTAGTCCAGGCGAGCAGCAGCGTGAGAAGGGGCATAATTGCCAACAGAAGCCGGTTACGGCGCGTCAACCACCTTTCCAGGTGCGTGTATTGGAGCACGAGGAACAGCCACATGATGGGCACACTGACGATGCCAAAATACTGGACTTTAGCCCAAAAGACTTTGGCCGGCAGGTCGGCACTGGCCATGCCCACCGCGTACCCCAGGGACCACTCGCATACGGCCAGCATGAGGTATACTAATGGCATGGCACCGGGGGCAGGGCGGCGTCGCCAAGCGAGGAACGCGATGGTGGCAGATATGGCCGCTGTTATGACCAAAGGTAACAGATAGGGGGTGTACTGCCAGTTCATCATTCTCCCTCCGTCCGCTGACGCTCGACTTGAGCCCGCGCCAGCTTTGCTATCTTCGCCTGCAAAGCTTCTATCTCTTCAATCAACCGAGCCTTCTTCATCTTCGAGTAGTCCATGACCCCTCCTACTTGTCCCCTTCTATTGGCCAGGTTTCTCTTCAAGTTCCTTTCTCAGCTTGTCTACCTCAGCAGGGGCCTCGTATTTTGGGGTCTGGCCCAGTTTCTTAAGGAGTGAGTTTACCTCCCTTTTGAGCTCGATCATACGTTGTTCCCTTCCCACAAACAGATCGTTTAACCTCTCTATCTGTCTCACGTGCTCTCTCAGCGTCTCCTCCGCCCGCTTGCGCTCGGTGATGTCCCTGGTTATGCCCACAAACCCTGTCGGTTTTCCTCCCACATTTTTCAGGAGGGTTATGCTCATCTCCACAGGTCTTTTGCTGCCGTTTTTGGTGAAGACATGGCACTCTCGACTTTTGACGTGTCCCTTTTCCAACACCTCAGCCATCCATGCAAACGCTTCTTCTCGGTCTTCTGGAGCAATAATAAGATCAAAGGAGCTTTTCCCGATCAAGTCTTCTTTATCATCAGCGCCGTACATTTTCAGAGATGCCTCATTCACATCGGTGATTCTTCCCTCAATGTCACAAAGTACGATACTATCTATAGATGCCTCTACAGCAGTAGACAAGCGGATCAACCTCTCCTCCACCCGCTTGCGCTCGCGGATGTCCCGAGCCACGCCCATCACGGCAGACAAGCGGCCATCCTCTCCCCGGATGACGGAACCGTTGAAGAGGACCGGAATGCGCTCGCCCGACTTGGCCACCAGCGTCAGCTCCACGTCCCGCGCCGCCCCCTCGCGCACTAACTGCGCCAGCCCGCTGCCCCTGAAGAAGGCTTCTTCTTCTTCTTCTTCTTCTTCTTCTTCAAAGATCGTGCCAACCGGCTGGCCGATAATCTCTTCCTCCGCATAGCCCAGCAGCTCCAGGGCGGCGCGGTTCACCGTGCGGATGGTGCCGTCGGGGTTGGCCACGATGACGGCATCCAGCATGCTCTCCAGGATGCTAGTTGTGTATTCCTGTTCCATGTCTACACCTCCTGACGTTTCACGTCATGGTCTGATGCGATTGCAGCGGGGCAATGCGCCATAAGCCAGGATGAAACACCGACAAAGCTCCTTCTCTTCGGCTCTGATGCTCTTGTGTTTGACGATATACCTGAAAACAGCCCGATGATTGCTGAGCAGGGCCTTCAGATCGCCGTTCTTCGAATTCGCTCCCAGGTGATCCCTCAGCCGCTTTCTGAGGTTTCTTGCACTGCCAATGTACACTACCCCACTGGTACACCGAGGATAGTCAATCTCCACCTCAGCCAGGGATATCTCATACACACCGGCCGTTTCCGGCGCATTGGCCTTCACCGAAGTCACATTCAGCGGATAGGGGAAGGAGAAACAGGCCAGCCTGGGCGGATAGACGTGGCTGCTGCTTCTGGCATACGACGAAGGTATCCTCATATCCTGGCGACACGCGCTCACCGTGCGTCGTGAGATCGAGACGCCAAACCGCTCTTTCAGCCTCTCCTTGATCTCCTCGTCGGTGTAAGCTCTTTTGAGATGGCCTTGCCTGAGCTGCTCCTTCTCCTCGTCGAGGATGGCCTCGATCGTTTGTTTGTGCACATCGCGAGTGCTGGGGAAGAAATCCCGCAGGGGGATGTCCTGACCCTGGGGGCTCAGCACGCTCATGTTGCGCGTGAGTCGGGATATCATGCTGTGGTCAACGAACTCCAGCCTGCTGCCGGGCGGCAGGAAGCGACAATCTCCCTGCGCCTCGCTCCTTATCCATTCGGCCAGGGCCACCTGGCTCAGCGGTCTCAGGTGCAGGGCATCCCCCGAAGCCAGGTAGGCCCCCTGGTGTTCGGCGATGCCCATGAGTACCGTATGGGTCAGCCTGTTCCTGGTGTTGATGAGCCTCAATTGCCGCCTCAGCGCCAGAATCTCGGCTTCGTCCTCCCTCGAGAGCGTGTGAGCTTGCCTCCAGCCTCTCATCTTCCCTTCATCAATGACATATTCCCGCACCAATCCGGCGTGCCGATAGCTCACGGAGAGGCCCAGTTGGTCTTCTCGCAACTGCCCGATGGCGTTGGGCGTCAGCACCCTTGCCGGCTCCAGCACCTGAGCTCTCGGAAACAGGTTGGTGGAGATGATGCCGGGCCAGAGTTGGGTGAACATGGGGGAGCCTTCCACCTTTTGTATCACCGCCTCATACCTGGTCAGGGGCTGCTTCAGAAACCTGGTCAGAATGATGATGCCAATGAGACGGGCGCGGCCAGGTCCATCGGTCATGTAGAGTCACGCGGAAAATGGCAACGTTGGCCAATAGCGCATCTAGGAGCTTGTCGGAGAAGACTTCGGAAGTCTAGGAACACGACCTCTCCGACAGGCTGCTAGTACATCGCGGCGGAAATCCTTCGGTACTTGCAGGGCAAGCGCCGGTTGAGTAACTTCGTAGCGCCAGCGGAGAAGTGTATCG
>CAZVCJ010000293.1:0-3748 GCA_964625745.1 uncultured Anaerolineae bacterium
GCCGTGTGGCGGTGAAACAGGTAGTTGGTGCAATCCACCACCGGGTCGTACTCCGCCTGGGGGAAGGCGGTGGTCACAGCCTGGAGGTAGGCAGGGTTCTCCTGCAACATCACCTGCAGCGTGGTGGTGTTGAGGATGAACGCGCCCTCGTTGCAGTAAGAAGCCACCAGGCCGTTGACCTTCCACCAGTAGCGGTGCGGCGCCCGCAGCAGCCGCGCCCGCGTGGCCTGGTAGTCGGCCGCCAACGTGTCGCGCGGCGCGCCGACGATCTCGTTGGCCAGCGTGTCCAGCGACTTCTCGGCCAGCGCCGCCACCTGCGTCTCCTCGGCGGTCAACGTGCCGTCGTAGTCAATGATGATCTTCAGGTGTTTTCCCATTTTTTTCTCCTGAGCGGCCAGGGTACGCACGGGGCGAGACCCTACAGGTTTTGTTTTGACTCACTACCCGACGTGTGGAGAGAAACCAGGTTTTTGTCGTCTGAACCAAAATAGTGATTGCTCTTGAGGCGTTCTGAAGCGCTCTCCAATCTCTTGCCAAGCGAAAAACCTGGTTTCTGGTTGCCGTGTCGGGTAATGAATTGTTTTGAAACCTTCAGGGTCTTGAGGGAATGAGGGTTTCCTTGTCAGCCCGGGCAAAGTGAGCGCGATAGGCCGCCGTCTCTTCCAGCAAGGCCTTCAGTTGAGCGGCTATCTGGGGTAGATCGTCACTGGCCCCGTGGTTGCCCTCTGCCAGTTGTGTCTCGTCACCTTCTTCGTCGAGCACCACAAGGTGCCCCCGCGCCGCAAGCCAGGCGATACCCTGGCGCACGGTCGTCTCCCGCTGGGCAGTGGCCGCCGCCAGGGTGGAGATACTGGCTCGACCCTGATTGGAACTCAAAGCATACCTGGTCAGACCGACCAGACGTTTCAAGAACGTCTCGGGGCGGTCCAGACCGGGGTCTATCCCAAACAGGTGGACCGTCGCCGGCGTGACCTTTTCCAGCGCCGTTCGTAACTCAGTGGGGCCAGGAGGAGTGGTCCAGATGATCAGTACCTTTGATGGCCTCAATTCATACCGGTCCTGACCGCCGACTTCTGCCCTGGCCTCGGCCTCACTCCATACCTCTGGAATTGCTACCCAGGGGCGTCCCCGCCCCGTTTCATCTCCCCGCCCCCGCAGGCGTTCCAGCACTTGGCGAGGGTTTGGCTTTCGCCGATGGTCCACAATCTCGATAGAGGCCCGCAGGGTTTCCAAAAACCCTGCGGGTCTGGTCTCTTCAATCTGGCGAGCGTCCACCCATTCCACCTGTACGTCCCGCTGCCCCCGGTAGTCGCTGGCCCGTACGACGTAGGCCAGATCAAACCGTCCCTGTGGCAGCGGCCAGCCGGCCCCTTGCCACCAAATCACTCTCTGAGCCGTGCCTTCCTCGTCCTCCACGGTCAATTGAAGGTGCTCGCCGGTGCGGCCTACCGTGCTATGGCTGGTCAATGAAAGTCCTCTACTGACCAGAATCAGGGGCGGGTTGCCAGGCCCAAAAGGCGCCAGTCGCTCCAGGCTCTCGACCAGGTCGAGAGTCAGGTCGCCCAGTGACAGATAGCCGTCTATCTGGAGGCTCGGTCGGAGACCTTCGCCTATCGGGAGCATCTCCGACACGGTACGCGACAGGGCGCGGCGGAACTCTGGGATCCGCTCAGGATCAATGGTCAACCCGGCGGCCATCGGATGGCCGCCGAATTTTACCAGCATCTCCCGTTGGGCAGCGATGGCAGCCGTGACGTTGCAGCCCTCGATGGAACGGGCCGAGCCCTGGCCCGGTGCGTCGGGCGGGGTGGCGATGAGGATGGTCGGACGGTGGTAGCGTTCGGCCAGGCGGCTGGCTACGATACCGATCACTCCGGCCGGCCAGGCTGGATGGGACAGCACCAGAGCGCTGTGCTCCAGGAGCGAGGGATCGCGCTCGATTTGAGCCTGGGCCGCCTGAAAGACCTGGTTGCACAACAGCTTGCGTCGAGCATTCAGCCCCTCCAGCTCCGTGGCCAGGATGCGGGCGCGACCCAGATCGTGGGTCGTCAGAAGCTCCACGGCCACGTTGGCGTCGGCCAGCCGGCCCAGGGCATTGAGTCGGGGTCCCAGAACAAAGCCGATGTGCTCTTCCGAGAGCCAGGCCGGGTCGAGCTCGGCGGTTTCCATCATGACCCGCAGGCCCAGTCGTTCGGTGTGGCGCAGTGCTTCGAGACCTCGCTGGAGCAGGTAGCGCGTGTCCCCGATCTGCACCGCGACGTCGGCCACAATCCCCAGGGCCACCAGGTCGAGATACTGCGCCGTGGCCCCCCCTTTATCCCCCCCAACTTTGGGGGGGATAAAGGGGGGGGCGCGGTTGTACAGCTCCTCCGCCAGCTTGTAGGCGCATCCCACCCCCGGCAATTCACGCAGCGGATGCGTAGCCGCCAGCATTTTGGGGTTCACGATGGCGTGGGCTTCGGGCAGAATGGAGGGCAGATCGTGGTGGTCGGTGATGACCACGTCCACGCCCTGCGCCTGGGCGTAGGCGACGGCCTGGTGCTCGGTGACGCCGGTGTCACACGTCAATACAAGACGGGCACCCTTCGCGATGATGTGCTTCAGCACGGGGAGGTTGAGACCGTGGGATTCGGTCTTGCGGACAGGGATGTGATAAGTGACAGCCGCCCCCTGTGGTGAGCCTTGCCGAACCGCCAGGTCCTTCAGAGTAGAGACTAGAAGGGTCGTCGCTGTCTGCCCATCCACGTCGAAGTCGCCCCAGACACAGATGGGTTCTTTCTGTCGGATGGCCTTCTCCAGGCGGTCTGCGGCTTCGGCCATATTCGGCAGATCAGATGGCGGAGCGGGCCGGTAGCAATCAGGATCGAGGAAGGCTCTGGCCGCTTCAAGATTGGTGAATCCGCGCCGGGCCAGGGTTTTCGCTAACAGTGGATGCCCACCGATGGCGGTCTGCAGTTCCTGGGGTACTTCGATGTCTTGTGGCTCAATCCATTCTTTCACGTTTCACGCTTCAGTACTCAATCTCGGCAATTTGCTCAAAGTCAAGGGCGATCTCAAAGTCGTCACCCACTTCTGGCTCGCTTTCCACTTCATCGAACGGGCCTGCCCTGACCCCGCGCCGACACAAGGAACGATAGGGGCAATAGCTACAGCGCCGCTCCTGGGTGGTGAGGCGGAAATCGTCGTCTTTCAGGCTCTTGATCTCCTCGACCAGCGAAGCCAGGTAATCGCCGTCCGCGTCGTACTGGACTGCGTCGTAGGGGAAGCTTTCGGGGTCTTCTGGAAAGTTGGCGAACCAGTAGACCATCTCTACCTGTTCGGGCTGAAGGGAGGATGTCCCGCGCTTGCCCTCGTTGAGATGGGAACCGGCCAGCACCAACAGGTAGGGATATACTTTAGTTTGCAAGCGCTGGGCCAGCCATTTCCGCCGGGGTCGTTTGCGGGAGGTCTTCCAATCCAGGATAGCTGCCCGCTGCCCAGGCCCTTCGGCGGAGTTTATCCCGAGCCCAGCCGAGGGGCTCAGGACAGGCCCTACGGCAATGAGATCGTACTTGGCAACCAGGCGATGGCCCCCCACCGGGGCAGACAGGGCGACCTCGGGGTAGCGTGACTCCGCCAGATCGGCGGGCGCGCTATTCAGGTAGTTGTGCCACCAGCGGCCGAGGTCTTTGTCGGTCACCATGCTCGACAATCGCTCCGGCGAGAGGCCCAGTATGTGCTGATGGACCAGGCGATGGAAAGCTGCTCC
>CAZVCJ010000294.1:0-3741 GCA_964625745.1 uncultured Anaerolineae bacterium
TGAAACTTCATTTGCCAGTGAAGTCAATGAGTGATATAATCTGGAGAACATAGCTCCCATTCCCCCTGATAGGAGACTTTGTCTACCAAGGAGGCTGCGCAAGCCATGTCTTCTTCGCTTATCTTGCGAACTGAGGCCATTGATAAAAGCTACCCGGGCGTCCATGCCCTTGATCACGTGGATTTCGACCTCTACGAGGGGGAGGTCCATGCCCTTCTAGGCGAGAACGGTGCGGGTAAGTCAACCTTTATGAAGATCATCAGCGGCTCTCTGCGGAAGGATAGTGGCCGGATTACCCTTCGTGGTCAGGAGGTCGAGATCGTAAGTCCGATGCATGCTCGGGAATTGGGGATCGGCATGGTCTATCAAGAACTGAGCGTCATCCCCGGTCTCAGTGTAGTGGAAAACATCTTCCTGGGCAGACTCCCCAAGCGCAAACCGTTCGGAACCGTTGATTGGCCCGAAGCAATATCGCAGGCCAGGAGGATCCTGGATGATCTGGGCGTTGATATTGACCCCAGGGAACGTGTCGGCAACCTCAGCGTGGGGGAGCAGCAATTGACCGAGATCGCCAAGACCTTGTCCATGAACGCGCAGATCCTGCTGTTGGATGAACCCTCCTCGGCTCTATCTGATGAGGAGCGAGAGCGGCTTTTCAACATCATGCGGGGGCTTCAAGAGAAGGGGGTAGCGTTCATCTATGTCTCCCACCGGTTGGATGAGGTTCCCCAGATCAGCCAGCGAGTGACTGTTCTTCGTGATGGCGCGAAAGTAGACACCCTCCCGGTGGATCAAGGCGATGAAGCTACCTTGATTCGGATGATGGTGGGCCGGGAGCTTGGAGAGAAATTCCCCAAAGAGGAAATAGAACGCGGTAAGGAACTCTTGAGGGTTGAAGGTTTGACGGTGAAGGGTGTACTGAACGATCTCAGCCTGAGCCTCCATGAAGGTGAGATTGTGGGCATCTTTGGCGTGTTGGGGGCGGGTCGCACGGATTTTGCTCGCGCCCTCTTTGGGATTGATCCAATTGATGGCGGTGAGGTCTTTCTCGGTGGGAGAAAGGCCGAAATCTCCTCCCCTTCCAAGGCCATCGAGCTAGGCCTGGGGTATCTCACCGAGGACAGGAAGGACGGGCTGGTACTACGATTGCCTATCCCGGTCAACATCACTCTAGCCAGTTTGAAGCGGATATGTCAGTTTGGTTTCCTCAAGCATGGTGAGGAAAGGGCATCAACGGAAAAATACGTCAAGGAATTGGATATCCATACACCTAAGTTGGATCAAAGGGTCGAGTTCCTCAGCGGTGGCAATCAGCAGAAGGTTGCCTTGGCCAAATGGTTGTGTTGCGAGGCGAAAATCCTGATTTTCGACGAGCCTACCAGAGGAATTGACGTGGGGGCTAAGGTGGAGGTCTTCCGCTTGATGAACGACTTGGCGAAAGAAGGAGTGGGGATTATTATGATTTCCTCCGAGATGCCAGAGGTTTTGGCTATGGCTGGCCGTATTCTGGTGATGGCTCGTGGTTCCTTCGTAGCCGAGTATGCGGCGGGCCAGGCATCCCAGGAAGATATCATGAGAGATGCTGTAGCGAGATAGGAAAGGAGCATGCAAATGGCCGAAAACCCTTCGGGATCGAGCTTTTCGGGCTTGGGATGGGTCAGGAGATGGGTGGCCACACCTGAACTGAGGGTACGGCTTGGGATCAGAGCCATACTTATGTTCGTTGCGGTTCTATTTGTCTGGTACGTCTCGACGGCACCTCATTTCTTCAGTCTTACTAACGCAACCAACGTAGGAGCGCGCACAGCACCGGGCATCATCGTGGCCGTGGCCCAGACGATGGTCATCATTGCGGCGGGCATTGATTTGTCGGTAGGGGCCATCCTCGCCTTTTCAGGCTCCCTGGCTTCGGTAGCCTATTGTTATTGGGGCGTCCCCGTTTTGCCGGCCGTACTGCTCGGTCTCGCAGCCGGGGCCCTGCTGGGTTGCATCAACGGCCTGATCATCACCAAGGGGAGGATCCCCGATTTCATCGCTACCTTAGGGATGATGGGCACAGCCCGTGGCGTGGCCCTTATCCTGACCAGAGGGTTGCCCGTCCCCTCCCACCTGACAGCCGTCACCCTCAAGGCTTATCTGCCTCGGGAGATCATCTGGATGGGAAGTGGAGACCTCCTCGGTTTCCCAGCAGGGGCCCTCATAGGCTTGCTCGTCGTCGTCGCCGGTTGGGTAATCTTGATGCACACCGGGTTTGGACGCGCCCTTTTCGCCGTTGGCGGGAATAGAGAGGCGGCCAGGGTCTCGGGCATCAACGTTGACCGCACCAGGATCATGGTCTACACCCTGTCGGGGTTGTTGTCAGGGTTGGCCGGCCTGGTGCTGGTGGGACGTATGAACTCTGCCAACGCCTTGATGGCAGACCCGGCGAACCTGGAAAGCATCTCTGCCGTGGTCATCGGAGGAACCAACCTCTTCGGTGGCGAAGGCGGCGTCATCGGCACATTGTTCGGTGCCCTCATCATGGGCATCCTGAGCAACGTTTTGAACCTACACAACGTGCAGGACTTCGCCCAGAAGGTATTCATGGGCTTGCTGATCATCGGGGTCGTTCTGTTCGATCAGTTGCGAAGAAGGTATGGTGCCTGAGCAGGCCGGCAGGGTGAGGTTGCGAGGGGGAAATTCTCTCGGCAGCGCGAGGGGTCCCTCTTTTTTTGCTTTCACTTCCTGGCCGGGAATTGCAGAAGTCTATGTCCGGTGAGGAAAGAAGGGAGAGATTATTTTATGAAGTACTCTATAAGCAACTGGATATACGGCAACGAACCCTTACCGATCACTTTCCAACGCTTACAGAAGTACGGCTACGATGGTGTGGAACTGGTGGGCGAGCCCCAGCGCTACGACATCCAGGAGGTCAAAGGGCTCTGCCAGAAGTTCGGGCTCTCCGTCCTCTCTGTCCTCGGCTGGTCCATCTGGTCTCTGGAAAGAGACCTGGCCCATCCAGACCCCCGGATGCGCCAGAAGGCCCTGAAGTATGCCGCCGAATGTGTGGACCTGGCCGTAGCCGTAGGGGCCCCTTTGGTGGTGGTCATCCCCGCCTCGGCAGGGCGAACCAGCCCCATCGGCCAGCCGGATAGTGAGAAAGCCTGGAAAGAAGCGGTGGCGCGGGAATGGGATTACGCCGTGGAATCGGTCGAGGCCGCAGCAGTCTATGCTGAGGAGAGGGGGGTGCTGATCGCCATCGAGCCCCTCAACCGCTTCGAGAGCTTTCTCGTCAACAACGTGGATCAGGGCCTCCGCTTTGTCCAGGAAGTGAACTCCGAAGTGGTAAGACTTCATCTCGATGCCTTCCACATGAACATCGAGGACCGTGATCCCGCCGAGGCTGTCCGTAGGGCTGGTGACCTCCTGGTCAACGTGCATATCTCCGATTCCAACCGTGGGGCGGTTGGTCACGGTCATACCGATTTCAGGGCCATCATGCGGGCTTTGAAGGAGAGCGACTACCAGGGAATACTCACTATGGAGCCTGTGCCGCCATGCCCCGACGCTTTCATGGCTATCTCGATGGAAGAGTTTCTGCCTCTAAGGGATGTCTACGCGGATGAATGCATCACGCGCCTTCGCCAGTACGAGAGAGAGGTCTGAGGTCATCAGTTTATTGGCCAGGATCTGCTCCTTATTACCGTCTAGTACCTTTTCAGGTAGGTTTTGACAAACTCTCTTCCTGTGGTAAACTACGGG
>CAZVCJ010000295.1:0-3727 GCA_964625745.1 uncultured Anaerolineae bacterium
CACATCTGGCGCCTATCTGCATCATATACCTTGAAAGTGACAGGGGATGAAGGGGCCATGGAGTACGACCTGATCGGAGGAAGAAGATGACAACCGAAAGAAGCGTCTTCGTCGCCCGCCAGCGCGAGCTCGCCCAACTGAACGAGTTCCTCGACACAGCCCTCGCCGGCCAGGGCCAGGTTTGCTTCGTCACCGGCGAGGCCGGCAGCGGCAAGACCGCTCTGGTCACCGAGTTCGCCCGCCGCGCCGAGAAAGTCCACCCCAACCTCATCGTTGCCCTGGGCAACTGCAGCGCCCAAACAGGGATTGGCGACCCTTACCTGCCCTTTCGGGAGATACTGGCGTTGCTCACCGGCGACGTAGAAGCCAAGCTGGCTGAGAGAACCATTAGCCCCGATAACGCCAACCGGCTGCGGGGTCTGCTGCGCTGGTCTGGGAATGCGCTGTTGGAGTTCGGCCCCGACCTGATTGACGTCCTGGTGCCCGGGGTGGGACTGATAGCCAAGGCGGGGGCATTTGTGGCCGACCAGGTGGGCTGGTCAGAGAAATTGGAGGAGCTAATGCAGCGTAAGGCTGCGCACGCCGGCAGCCCTGGCCTGGAACAAAGCCACATTTTCGAGCAGTACACGGACGTGCTGCGAGTCTTGGCGGCGAAGCAGCCATTGATGCTGGTGCTGGACGACCTGCAGTGGGCCGACACGTCTTCCATCAGCCTGCTGTTCCACCTCAGCCGGCGTATTGGAGACAGCCGCATCCTGCTGGTGGGCACTTATCGTCCAGACGAGGTGGCCCTGGGACGCGTTGGAGAACGCCATCCCCTGGAGGCGGTGCTCAACGAGTTGAAGCGATACCACGGCGACATCTGGGTGGACCTGGGTCAGGCAGCCGAGGCCGAGGGCCGGCAATTCGTGGACGCACTCCTGGACACCGAGCCCCATCGGCTGGGCGAGGAGTTCAGACAAGCTCTGTTCCGCCACACGGGGGGACACCCCCTGTTCATCATCGAGCTGCTGCGGAACATGCGAGAACGGCGTGACCTGGTTCAGGACGAGGAGGGTCGTTGGATCGAAGGGTCTGCTCTGGACTGGGGCGAGCTGCCGGCGCGGGTGGAGGGGGTGATCGAGGAGCGCATCGGACGGCTGGAGGAAGAGTTGCAGGAGATGCTGACCATAGCCAGCGTGGAGGGCGAGGCGTTCACGGCCGAGGTGGTGGCTCGTGTGCAGGCCGTGGATGAGCGGGGACTTATCCGGCGGTTGAGCCGTGAGCTGGACAGGCAACATCACCTGGTGGGCGCTCAGGGTGTCCAGCGCCTGGGCCGACAGCGGTTATCCCTGTATCGCTTCCAGCACAACCTGTTCCAGAAGTACCTGTACAATAGCCTGGACGAGGTGGAGCGGTCGTACCTGCACGAGGATGTGGGCAACGTGCTGGAGGAGTTGTACGGGGATCAGGCAGAGGAGATCGCCGTGCAGTTGGCGCGTCACTTCCAGGAGGCGGGGATGGCGGAGAAGGCGGTGCACTACCTGAGCCTGGCCGGGGAGAAGGCCACGCAAGTGTCCGCCTATGAAGAGGCCATCGCTCTCCTCACCAGGGGGCTGGAACTGCTCCAGACCTTGCCGGAGTCGCCCGCGCGCGCAGGGCAAGAGCTCCAACTGCACATCGCCCTGGGCACTCCGTTGGCGTTGGCCAGGGGCTTTGCAGCGCCGGAAGTGGCGGAGGCTTACGCCAGGGCGCGAGAGCTCTGCCGTCAGGTGGAGGAGACGCCCCAGCTCTTCCCCGTGTTGTTTGGGCTTTTCAGGTTCTATCACGTGCGGGTGGAGTTGCAGACCGCGCACGAGCTTGGGGAGCAGCTCTTGCACCTGGCCCAGCAAGCCGGAGACCCTACGTCCCTGTTGCAGGCTCATATCGCGCTGGCGCTGACCTCATACTCGCGCGGGGAATTGGCCTCAGCCCGAGCCCATTTTGAACAGGGCATAGCCCTCTACGATCCCCAGCAGCAGCACGCTTATCCCGCCCTCTTTGGGCACGACCCCGCAGTGGCCAGCCACTCCTTTCTCGCCCAGGTGTTGTGGAGTCTGGGTTATCCGGACCAGGCCCTCCAGGAGAGCCACGAGTCGCTGACCCTGGCCGAGGAGATTGCCCAGCCCTTCAACCTGGCCTGGGCCCAGTGCTTCGCTGCCATGATCCACCAGCATCGTCGAGAGGCGCAAGCGGCCCGGGACCGTGCCGAGGCAGCAATGGCGCTCTGCATCGAGCACGAGTTTCCGCAGTGGTTGGCAATGGGAAGGATGATACAGGGCTGGGCCCTGGCCGAGCAAGGACAGAGAGAGGCGGGGACTCTCCAGATCCGTCAAGGGCTGGCCGCCTGGCAAGCCACCGGTGCAAAACTGGGACTTCCGGCCTTCCTTGCTCCCCTGGTTGAGCAACATTTGAGATTGGGGCAAACCGAGGAAGGGCTCTCCGCCGTGGCCGAGGGGCTGGAAGCGGTCGAGAGGCACGGGGAGCACTGGTGGGAGCCGGAGCTGCATCGCCTCCAAGGGAAGTTGCTGCTCCTGCAGGGCGATGAGGGCGAAGCCGAAGCCAGCTTCCACCAGGCCATCGAGCTTGCCCGCCAGCAGCAGGCGAAGTCACTGGAGCTGCGGGCGGCGATGAGCTTGAGCCGTCTGTGGCTGAAGCAGGGCAAGCGAGAAGAAGCCCGGCAACTGCTGGCAGAGGTCTACGCCTGGTTCACCGAGGGGTTTGACACGCCGGACCTGAAAGAAGCGAAGGCGCTGCTGGAAGCTTGACAGAAGGTCGAAGTGATGCTAGAATGTAAAAGAAGGCGGGTATCACCAAGGACGGTTTCAAGTTGTAGGAAGGAGGGGATGATGGATAATTCGTAACACCAGTTTGCGTCCAGGGGCCGGGATCTCCCCTGTTGGATCCCCGACGCGAAAGTGGCGGGAAACATACCCCAATGGGTTGCATCCCGACAGTTTGTGTCGTGAAATGTAAGTTCTGCGTCATGCCGTTGTCCAAAGCCATCGCGAACCTTGCGGTCAGGATAGGAAATGAAAGAGATACGAGACATTTTACGGGAATCGCTACCACAAATAATTGGCACTTTGGTAGCAACCCTTTTGCTGGCATTCGTAAGTCTGTCCTTTACCAACATCGGAGTTCTAGGCACCGTTTTAATTTTTGCCCTGATTGGATTAATGACAATTGCCATAGTTCTCAAGCAATGGAAGAAAACTCCTGCTCATCAATCTCGCCTTGCCATAAGGCAAGGTTCTGAGGTGAACATTACGGTGGCGGAAGTGGAAGGTTCTCCGCCAATAAAAGCCGATACAGTAGTAAGGTTCGACATTGATGCAATGGAATCTATTTTTTATCGTGCAGCAAAATACAAGCATGAAGTTGGCGGTGTCCTCATTGGCACGAGGATAGCAAATGAGATTCTGGTAAAACGAATCCACGATGGTTTTGAGACCGACCTTTCCAGAATTGATTTGGCTTCAGGTGAAATCGTCGTTGGGTTTTGGCACAGTCACATTGGCTTTGGTATTTACACTTCAGCGACAGACGAGTCTCTGATGAGAGGCATGCCAGAACTGATTAGTGTAATTGTAGATGCAGCATCAAAAAGTGAATCGATTGCGGCTTACACCATATCAAATGGCAAAGTTGTCAGGGATGGTTCAATTACGGGCAGAAATAGGTTGACACTTTGGGCACCTTTAAAAAT
>CAZVCJ010000296.1:0-3725 GCA_964625745.1 uncultured Anaerolineae bacterium
CGGCCACCCGCCAGGTATTGAATGGCCTTAGCGGCGGTGTTACCCGCCACCACCCCAGGCACGATGAGGATATCGGCATTTCCCGCCACAGGGCTCTCCACCCGCTTGATGCGGGCCGCCTCGGATGAGAGGGCAACGTCCAGCGTCAGCGGCCCGTCCACGACGGCTCCCTCTACCCAGCCATCTTCGGCCATTCTGGCCAGAGCCAGGGCTTCAATGGAGTTGGGGAGTTTGGGGTTGACGACTTCGGTGGCAGAGAGGATGGCTACTTTGGGTCTCTCCAGGCCGAACTTGTGGGCCACCTCAACTACGTTCTGGATGATGACCAGCTTCTGCTCGATGGTGGGGGAGGGAATCACGCCGCTATCGCTCAGGTAGATAATGCGGTCGAAGCCGGCCACCTCAAAGAGGCCCACGTGAGTGAGGAGTTTTCTCTCGCGGATGCCTCTCTCGCGGTCAAGGGCTGCGCCCAGGATCTGGGGGGTCTTGAGCTGACCTTTGATCACCACGTCGGCTCGACCCTCGCGGGCCATAGCCACCGCGTGCCGGGCGGCCCGACCAGTGTCCGGCTGGTGGATGATGGTCATGCCACTGAGATCGAGATCATGTTCCTGGGCCAGGTACTCGATGGCCGGCTGGTCGCCCACCAAGTGAGCAACAGTGATGCCCAGTTTTTGCAACTCCTCAGCAGAGACAAGCACTGACGGGTCGTGGGCTGCGGCTATGGCGATGTGCTTCGGCCCCACCGCCTGGGCTGCTTCAATCAACTCAGTGAAATTGGTGATAGGCATGAAGCTCGAATCCTCCGGATTTTGTAGGCTAACCCATTGTACAACGATTTGGCCTACGAGACAAATCGCCCCCCCCCGCGGGAGAAGGCGTGAGCGTATCGCATTGGGGACACGTAGTGACGACTTCAGTCGTCGTTCCCGCCGCAAAAGCGACTGAAGTCGCTACTACGTTTGCCCATAATGCCCTTGGAGGGCAGTTTTGGCATGTCCCAAACTCGATACGCTCGCAGAAGGCAGGCTTGCCTTTTTGAAGAGGTCAGGTATAATAGAGGCCACGGTTAGCCATGAAGAAATTGATCGCTATATTCACCACTTCACTGATTGTCGGCTTCTCAGGCGCGCTGATGCCAGGGCCTCTCCTCACGGTGGTCATCAGCGGGAGCGCTCGAAGAGGCTTCTGGGAAGGACCCGCGCTGGTGCTGGGTCACGCCGTAGCTGAGGCTCTCATCGTGGCCGCCCTGGCCGTTGGATTGAGCCGCCTGTTGAAACGAAATCTGGTGGCTGGGCTCATTGGGCTTCTGGGAGGAGCTTTTCTCCTCTGGATGGGGTTCGACATCGTCCGGAGCGCGTGGTGGGGCATGGTCTCCCTGGAGCAGTCAACTGGCGCGCAGGCCGGGTTGCAATTCGGCCCCATCATCACGGGTATCGTGGTCAGCATCTCCAATCCCTATTGGGTGCTCTGGTGGGCCACGGTGGGCGCCAGCTACGTGGCCCTCTCTCTGGAGCAGGGCCCTCTGGGGCTTGGCTGCTTCTATTTCGGCCACATTCTATCCGACCTGAGTTGGTATAGCCTGGTGGCTTTTCTGATCGCCAGAGGCAAAGCCCTGCTGAGCCAACCCGTCTACAGGCTGATCCTGCTGGTGTGCGGATTCTTTCTAATCGCTTTGAGCCTCTACTTCATCTATTCGGGCATCAAGTTTCTGCGGGGAAAAGCCGTAGCCCTCACACCATCAGATTGAGGAGAGGACCCAGAAGGGAGGTTATTCGAAATGAATACAAAGCAAGGACAGTCCCAACGGCTGCGGGCCATCGTGGAAACCATCGTCCAGGTGGCTCGGCCGGAGCGGGTCATCCTTTTCGGATCCAGAGCGAAAGGGACGGCGCGAAACGAGAGTGACTACGACTTCCTGGTGGTTGTGCGGGACGTTCGGAACGAGCGGGAGGTCTCACGACGTATCTACCGTGCCTTTCTGGACAGGAGAGTCGGGGCGGCGGTGGATGTGGTGGTGGTCAATGCAGGAACCCTGGAGCAACACAAGGAGAGCCCATTTTATATCTACCGCCAGGCGTTACAAGAAGGGAGAGTATTCTATGACCGTGGAGGAATTTGATGTCTGGTTGCAAAGGGCGGAGAGCAATCTGCACATCGCCCACCGGGGCAGGGGAGAGGGCGTCTTCCTGGAAGACCTCTGTTTTGAGGCTCAGCAAACGGCGGAAAAGGCTCTTAAGGCTTTGCTCATCTACTTGAGCGGCGATTACCCGCGAGTGCACGCTTTCACCCTGCTTCTGGAGCGATTGGAGCAACACGTGACCGTGCCGGAGCCCATCCGGGAGGTCGTGGAGCTCTCTGACTATGCTGTTCAGATACGGTATCCGGGAGCCTATTATCCTGTCAGCGACGAGGAATACGAAAGGGCTTTGGAACTGGCTGAGAGAGTCCTGCGGTGGGTCCGAGCGCAGATCGGGCAGGAGATAATGGGACCGTGACCACCACCCGCTACTTCACCGTCAGCCAGATCACCAGCTACATCAAAGACCTTTTCGAGATAGACTTCGTGCTCCAGGACCTCTGGATAGAGGGCGAGGTTTCTAATTTCTCCCGCTCGGCGGCGGGACACGCCTACTTTACCCTGAAAGACGAGACCGCCAGCGTCCGCTGCGTGATGTGGCGCTCGTTGGCTGCACGGCAAGGCTATCTCCCCTCCAACGGCGAGGCTATCCTTGCCCACGGCCGTATCTCTGTCTACGAGGTCCAGGGTACTTATCAACTCTACGTGGATGCCCTCCAGCCGGCTGGCCTGGGGGCTTTGTATGTCCAGTTTGAGGCCCTCAAGAGACGTCTGGAGGCCGAGGGCCTCTTCGCCCCTGAGCGCAAGCGGCCTTTGCCACCCTTCCCCCGCTGCCTGGGCGTTGTTACCTCGCCTACGGGCGCCGCGCTCAGGGACATCTTGCACGTGTTGGGGCGTCGCTATCCCCTGGTCGAGGTGATCCTCTCCCCTACCCTGGTGCAAGGAGACAAAGCGCCGCTGCAGATTGTGGCTGCCATTGAGAGCCTCAATGAGCGTACAGATGTAGAAGCTATCATCGTCGCGCGGGGCGGCGGGTCGCTGGAGGAACTGTGGGCCTTCAACGATGAGCGGGTGGCGCAGGCCATCTACTCATCGCGCCTGCCCGTGATCACCGGCGTGGGCCACGAGACCGACTTCACCATCGCCGACTTCGTGGCCGACGTGCGGGCTCCCACCCCTTCGGCCGCGGCAGAGATCGCCGTGCCCGACCAGGGGGAGCTGCTGGGAACGCTGCACCTTCGCCGCAACCGCCTGGTCGCGCTCGTGGGGAGGCAAATCGTGGAACGGCGCAGTGCTCTTGAGTCCCAGGAGCGGGCTCTCAGCCGACTATCACCTCAAGCCAGGATCGCCAGCCATCGCCAGCGCATTGATGAGCTAACCCGTGTGGCCAGCGCCAACCTGGCTCACCAGTTGGCCCTGCGGCGAGAGCGGCTGCGCGGCCACCTCCTGCGCTTGCAGAGCCTCAGCCCCTTTGCCACCCTGGACAGAGGCTATTCCATAACTCGTCAACTGGGGACAGGGGAGATCGTGAAGAGCGTGGATCAGGTGGCTGCTGGGGACCGAATCGAGACCCAGGTGAGCGACGGGAAATTCGAGAGTCTGGTTCACGAAACCAGAACTGCCGGGGCGTGAAACGTGAAGACGT
>CAZVCJ010000297.1:0-3687 GCA_964625745.1 uncultured Anaerolineae bacterium
GTGGAGGAGATGGTCGCCGGGACGAAGTTTGGCCCCTACGTCTTTGATCCCTTGCCCCAGGGATGGCGGCTGGAAAGCATTGTCGCCTTGAGGGCCTCCGACAGGCCCCTCGAGCGACGCTACCTCTTGCACTACCGTCACTCCCAGGACGCCGATATCCGGTTGATCGAGGGGTTGAGCGTGCCGCTCCTGAGCTGGCCCAACGACATTGAGCGCGGCGATGGTGCGCTGCGCCACGTGGCGGACAACGGCATGGAAGTATGGACCTCTGACATGCACCAGTGGACTCGAGAAAGCAGCATCAAGGAGACCGCCCGATCCAACGAGCGTCCGATTCCGGATGAAGTTCAGGCCATGTTCTTGCGGACACCCGACGGCTTTAGCCTCGAACTGATCGCCGTTGACGTTTCGTGGGACGAGACCCTGGCCCTCATCGAGCATCTCACCCTCGCCCCCGGCGCCGACCCTACCCTTAACAGCCGCCTGATGAAGGGGTGCTATCCCTGCCCGTGACCAACCTTCCAACCATCCAGGAGGTGTTACCATGAGATGCATCCAACGGATTGTCTCCCTGGCCGCTCTACTGGCGCTGCTACTTGCTGCCTGCACCACGCCCACGCCAACTCCCCAGACAGAAACCATCACCATCTCCTTTGCCTGCAAGGACTATCAGCGTGACCGGTACCGTGACCTGGCCCAGGAATTCCACAAGCTTCACCCGGCCATTACTGTAACATTCGTCTCCGTGGACGAGGTGACCGGCAACGCCCCAGGAACGGTCTCCACCGACGATGTTTACAAAATCGCGGCTGCGACCGATACCTTCGTGGATTCCTCTTACATCCTTGACTGGGCTACGCCGCAGAACATCGTCCTCGATCTGACAGACCTGGCCGAGCAGGACGACAAATTCACCCAGGACGACTTTTATCCCGGCCCGCTGGCCCTCTTCCAGAGCGATGGCAAGCTGTGGGGTCTGCCTTTCTCGGCCGATACGCTTCTTCTTTTCTACAACCCCAAGCTGTTCGATGCGGCCGGCGTGCCCTACCCGCAGATCGGCTGGTCGTGGGACGATTTCTTGGAGGCTGCCTCTCGCTTGACCATTCGCGAGGGGGACACGGTGAAGCAGTACGGCTACATGGATCCCTGGCCCTTCTACAGCCTCCCCTCGTTTGCCCACCAAAAGGCCGGTCCGCTGGTGGACTATGATCGGGAACCACCGCTGGCCCGGCTCGACGCGCCCGGCGTGGCCGAGGCCGTGCAGTGGTACGCTGACCTCATCCTGGTGCACGGCGTCATGCCCAACCCAGCGACGATGGATAGCACGACCCTGCAAACGTTTCCCTATGAACAATCCCCGGCGATGTGGGTTGGTGGCTCCTACGAAAGAGACAACTTTGAGCACCTCTACGACGCCGGGGTGGTGCCTTTCCCGGAGGATGGCGAGGCGGCCACGACAGTCTCAGCCGACGGGTACTTTGTCAGTGCAGGGACGGCACATCCGGAGGCGGCCTGGCGCTGGATCGAGTTCCTGAGCCGCCAGCCGCCTGATCGCTACGCAAGCGGCACCCCGGCCCGCAAATCGGTCGCCGAGGAGACTGGCTACTGGAAGAAACTGGGCGACGAGACGGCCACCGTCTACCAGTACGCTCTGGAGCACGCCGTCAACTACCCCGGTGGCGTTAACTGGGGACTGAGCAGCGCGTTTGAGATGGTGCTTCAAGGCGACCCTGTGGACGCGGCTCTGACCGAAGTGCAGGCCAAAGTCAACGAGAGGCTGGCCGAGGCTGCCGCCGAGGCACAACGTCCGCCGGAAAAGTTCACCGTGGCGACGCCGTTCCCCACCCCCACGCCGGGTGGCATCCTCATCCGCTTCCTCGCACCCTACGGCGCTGACATGACGGCCTATCGCGACTTGGCCAGTCGTTTCCACCAGGCCCATCCTGAAATCGCTGTGGAGGTTTCATCCAGTGGGAGTGGATACCTGGCCGAGCAGGCCGCGGCCGCCGACTGCTTCATCCGGTACGACTTGCTGCCAGAGGATCCCGACGTCCTCCTGGCCCTGGATCCCCTCATCGCCAATGATGAGACTTTTGGCCTGGATGCCTTCGCTCCGGCCTTTCTCAAACCCTCCCTGGCCGACGGGGTGCTATGGGGCCTGCCACTGGAGACCGACGCCTGGTTGCTCTACTACAACCGCGACCTCTTTGATGCGGCGGGTTCCCCTCATCCAGCCGCCGATTGGACGCCACAGCAATTCATTGAACAGGCCATAGCCCTTACCGATGTGAGTGTATCTGAGCCGATCTATGGCTTTTACCCCCGCGATGGAGCCTACGCCAACGCGCCAGACTATGTGGCGTGGCTAGGCGGCCAGTTGTTCGACGCCGACGGCCGTCCCACCTTTGACGATCCCACCGTGGTGGAGGCCCTGATCCGCTATGCCGATTTGATCACCAAAGCGACTCCGCCATCGGCAACGGAGCGCGGCGATAGCCGCTGGCCCTACCCCACCAGGTGGGGCGGGCACCCGGGGCCGGTGGGTCTGGGTCGCGTCGCCATGTGGATCGACTTTTCCGACAACCATCGTGGCGCGCCCCCGCTCGACTTTGAGGTGGGGGTCGCACCACTGCCCATTGGGGCCTCGCCGCTGACAACCTTCTCGACGCGAGCGCTTTTCATCAGTGCCCAGACGCCACACCCGGACGCCTGCTGGGATTGGATCTCGTTCCTGAGCGCGCAGCCGGAAGCCGTGTCCTGGCTACCGGTACGGCGCGACATTGCCGCCAGCGACGCCTGGCGCGAACAGGCCGGCGTGGAGACGGCCAATGCCTGGCTGACCATTCTGGATCGTGGAAAGACGATACAGCGCTCGTGGGCACTGTCAGCGGCCAACTATGCCTTGTACTGGTTCGACGAAGCCTTTGCCGATGTGCTCGCTGGCGCGCGGCCAGCCGCCGCGTTGCCCGAGGCCCAGGTCAAAGCGGCCGCCTTCGCCGATTGCATCGCCGTCAGCGAAGTGACCGAGGAGGTCTACCGCACCTGCGCCCGCCAGGTAGACCCCAACGTCGTGTTGCCGGGCGAATAGCTCAAAACATTCTTCACCCAACACACCCCACTCCTAAGCCACCCTGCGCTGGATTGACTTCCTGACGCGGCAGCCACCTCAACTGAAAGGCATTCCAGCCCGCCGCTCCGTCGCTGAGTCAGACCAAGTCCGCCAGGACTTCGCGGCTTGCTCTCTACATCCTTTTGAAGTACAATTTGAGTGGAGGTCAGAGGGTTAGAGGCACTCCGGATTCAGACCTCAACTCCCTCCCACACTACTGCCGCCGACGCCGCTCATGCCCTCCATCTGGCAGCTGGGAACGACTTCCACGTCGCCGTGGTGGGCTATCGACTCTGCGGTTCCAGCATGAACGGGTTGCAACTGATCACCCGCCTGCACGACGCCAACCCCTTCACTGTCCCCCTGCTGATGACTGACCACGACAAAGGTGAGGTCGGCTTCCGGGTTGCCCGGCTAGGCGCTTTCGGTTACCTGACCAAACCCTTCGGAAGGAGAAACCGATGCAACGGCTTGGTATCGGATTAACGCTGTTGGGATTGGTGTTTGGGTTGGCGGGGTGCCGGACCATTAGTGTCAACTTAAGGAGGCCTGGCAGCGGGTTCGCCAACAGATAACCA
>CAZVCJ010000298.1:0-3660 GCA_964625745.1 uncultured Anaerolineae bacterium
CAACAGTGACCTGGGCGGTCCCAGGACAAGCCGCTACAGCTTCGACGCGAACGTCTTCTCCTGGGTGGTCGAGAGACTCCGGGGAGCGATCTCGCAGGACTGCGATCTGCTCATCGTGGACGAGATCGGCCCCCTGGAGTTGGAGCAGGGGAGGGGACTGGCCCCGCTCCTCTCCGATCTCTCTGCCGGGAGGCATCCACGGCTGCTGTTGGTGGTCCGTCCAGAACTGACAGCTCAACTGCATGAACAACTCCCCGCCATCCCCTTCTGCACTTTCACCGTTACCCAGGACAATCGCCAAACCCTGGCCGACGCCATCGTCAAGGAGCTTTTCGCTGACCATGATCCAGGCAGATAACCTGACGGTGTACTACGGCCAGCGCCGGGTCTTGGGCGGAATCTCCCTTTCCATCCAACCCGGCGAGTTTGTGCTGGTAACTGGCCCCTCCGGCTGTGGCAAGAGCACTCTGCTGCGCGCCCTGGCGGGCCTCATCCCTCACGCCTCGTTGGCTCGCCTGGAGGGCAAGGTAGTGGTGGACGGGCTGGATACCCAGGAACACTCGTTGCCGGTTCTGGCCGGCCACGTGGGCCTGGTCTTCCAGAACCCGGCCACTCAGCTCTTCTGCCTGCGGGTGGAGGAGGAAGTCGCCTTTGGTCCCCGCAACCTGGGCCTGCCCCCGGACGAGGTGGCCCGGCGGGTGGAGTGGACACTCGGTGCAGCAGGCTTGGAGCATTTACGAGGCCGACGAGTGAACACCCTCTCCGACGGCGAAAAGCAGCGACTGGCCATCGCCGCAGTCCTGGCTATGGCCCCCCGCATCCTGATCCTGGACGAGCCAACCTCCAATCTGGATATGGTCGGAACCCGCCAGGTGCTCTCCACCCTGGAACGCCTGCGGCGCGAGTCTTCGACGGTGATCATCGCCGAGCACAAGACGGGAGAAGTGAGCCGACTGGCCGACCGGGTGCTAATCCTGGAAGAGGGACAGCCGGTAGCTGACGGGTCCCCCGAAGAGGTCTTCGCCAGGCGGGAGCTGCTCCACCGCCTGGGGGTGCGCCATCCCGCCAACCAGCCCCGGAGCAACTGGGCCGACCCCATCGCTACAGCTCCCACCCCCAGCTCCTCTCCGCCCCCCCTCAATCCCCCCCAACCCTTCGACCTTGCTCAGGGCAGGCTCTGGGGGGGAAGCAGGGAAGGGGAGCCCGGTTCGCCCCTCGCCCAGGGTTGGGAGAGGGGGGGTAGGGGGGAGAGGGACTGGGAGAGAGTGGATCCCCTGGTGGAGTTGGAAGGAGTCGTGGCCGGGTACGGGGAGAGGCAGGTGCTAGACGGCTTGGACCTTTCGATTCAGCACGGTGAGTTGGTGGCCCTGGTGGGCGATAACGGGACGGGAAAGACGACCCTGGCCCGGCTGCTGGCCGGCTTGGTGAAGCCCCGGCGGGGGAAAGTGCAGGTGAGAGGGCAGGTGGGCCTTCTTTTCCAGAACCCCCTGGAGCAGCTCTTCTGCGAGACGGTGGAGGAGGAGGTGGCCTTTGGCCCGCGCAACTACGGTCTCCTCACCCCAACTCTCCTGGAGGATACCCTGGCTGTTGCCGACCTGGGAAGCTTGCGTCACCGGCGTACCCACGCCCTCAGCGGCGGAGAGCAGCAGCGCACTGCCCTGGCCTCGGTGCTGGCCTTGCGGCCCGACCTTCTCATTCTGGACGAACCAACCATGGGGCAGGACTGGGGCCATCTGAGCGCTTTTATGGAACACGTGGGCCGCCTGAACGTAGGGGGCATGGCCATCCTACTCATCACCCATGACTACGAGTTAGTGCATCGCTACGCCCGGCGGGTGCTTCTCCTGCGGAACGGGCGCATCGCCGCCGAGGGCCGCCCCCTTCCTTCTCCCTCCCTCAAAGCTTGCCCTGAGCAGAGCCGACGGGTTGGGGGAGGGTCGGGGTGGGGGCTGAATGGAGGAAATGCAAAATGAAAACTCGCTTCACCACCCGGGATTTGGTTTACATTGCCGTCTTCGGTGCTCTGTGGGGAGTGCTGGAGATCACCGTTGGCTCTTACCTCCACCTCATCTTTCCCCCTGTGACTACCCCCCTGGTGGGGGTCGGTACGATCATGGCCGCTATAGGCATGGTCTTGGCCCTGATAGGGCGTCTCTTCGTCCCCAGGGCGGGCTCGGTGCTGATGATCGGCGTGGTGGTGGCCATATTGAAGGCCCTGAGCATGGGTGGTGTGAAGCTCCCTGCCATGATCGGCATCATCATTGAGTGCCTGTTGGCGGAACTGAGCCTGTTCCTCTCCAGGAAGCCAGGCCGGGGAGGATTCATGCTCGCCGGCTGCCTGGCGGTACTGTGGACTTTCTTCCATAAGTTTTTCGCCTCCTACGTCTTCCTCGGCCGAGGCATCTACGACGTTTACCTGGAGATGCTCAAGAAGGGGGCTCAGGCGCTGGACCTTGAGATGGGTTACGCCCTGGTTATCATCGCCGCCTACCTGCTCGTCCGCATCGTGGCTGGCGGTCTGGCGGGGTGGCTGGCCTGGGATCTGGGGAAGGCTGTCCAGGCTCGGCTGACCGGGGGCGAGAGGGCTTTGGAGTGAGGATTTTCGGCGCCTGGGGGTGTTTGGCCTTTTTGGTCTGGGCCATCGTTTTGGGAATAGCGGCTCCGGAAATCAAGATCGTCTTTGTGCTGGGGTTCGTCATCGTCTTTTCTGCCATCTTCTTCCCCAGCGGCCTGAAACCTATCCGCCGCCCGGAGTTCTGGTTGCTCGTGGCCTCGGCTGTGCTGTTCAGCCCCTTGCTCATCGGCGAGAAGGACTTCTCCCTGCTCGGCTTGAGCCTCTCACGTCAGGGCTTCTGGGTGGGGTTGTGGATGGCCCTGCGGGCGTTGAGCATGGCCCTGGCGGTCGGGGGGTTCGCCTACGCTGTCTCAGCAGACGAGATAGCCCGGCTCTTCGAGGCGGCTGGATTGAAAGGGCTGGGCTTTGCCGTAGGGGTGGCCTTCAACCTGCTGCCCGCGCTGGAGGAGATGGCGCGCAACGCCTACCAAGCCATGCGGTTGCGAGGAGGCTTCCGCCGGGAACGGCTGCGGGCCTTGCGAATGCTCTTCGTGGCCATCGTGCTAAACGCCTTGCGAAGAGGCGACGAGGTGGTGGAGGCAGCCGAGGCGCGAGCCTTTCGGCCCGACGGCCCTCGACAGGAGCCCTTGCCCCTCGGTCGGGCCGACCTGGTTCTGGTTGCTGTCTTGACTGTACTGGGTGCAGGCCTTCTGGTCTGGCCTTGAGAGAGGTGTCTTTACGGTTCGTAGTAGCGACTTTAGTCGCTGTGGCTCCGTGATGGATGACTGAAGTCATCACTACAGGGAAATTGCCACGTCCAGTTGAGGAGGTTGTAGGTTGTGATCCGTTTGGACATCCCCGGCCGAGAGATTCTTGAGCTGGAGCATCTGGTGCTGGATCTGAACGGCACCATAGCCCTGGACGGTGAGGTGCTGGTGGGCGTGCCCGAACGGCTGGCGGCCCTGTCGGAGAGCCTGGCCGTCCTTATGGTCACCGCCGATACCCAGGGTCGAGCCACGGCAATTGCAGGACAGTTGGGGGTCGGGCTGGTTAGCGTAAGTTTTGTGCAAATAGAGCGCAAAATGGCTAAACCGGCGAAAAAACGC
>CAZVCJ010000299.1:0-3645 GCA_964625745.1 uncultured Anaerolineae bacterium
CCTTTAAGAGCAGGGTTATAACCACCACGGCTGCGAGTGAGAAGGCCATGTAGGGGAGCATTTTGCCGGCGATGATTTCGAATGGTGTCACCGGGGCAGACATGAGCACCGTTATCCTTCTCTCTGTCTTTTCGGTCATGAAGCTGGTGGTGAAGAAGACGCTGATGAAGAAGACGGGGAGGACGTAGAAGAAGGCCACGATGACCTGGGCGAAAGGCATGGGCGGACTCATAAGTGACGGAACGATGATCTCTTTGTCTTCCGTGAAATCCAGCTCGATCTCAGGCAGTCTGCTGGCGCTGCTTCCCATCTCCTTGATCTGTTTGATCTGTTCCCTGACAGCAGAGTCGGTGAGGCTGTCTTCTATACGGCGCGTGGCCTGAGCTGTGCCTGCATCCGTTGCACCTGAATCAGCCCCCGCTGATTCCGCTGGGCTGCTCTTAAATGTGTCTATCAGTTCTGAGAGTGAGAGCCCTCGCCCCCCCTCAGTCCCCCCCAACTCTGGGGGGGAAGTTGGGGCGGGGAGATAGTTGACTTCGATTCGCAGCGGAAACGCCCTGTCTATTTCGTACTCATTGGTGATCCTTGTTAGCTCTAGCTTCTCCAGGTATTGTTTCAGCGCTCCGGCGGCGTAAATGGACCTGGCATCCTTTCTGGATGCTACTTCGTTCCCATCAACGTAAGCGTCTATCGCCTTTTCATCGAGCAAATAGTACCCCATAGAACGCTCGACTGTTATAGTGCTAAATCGGCTATCCCGAATGGTGGGGCCGTGGGGAGAGACTCCCACCCTGTACATGCCCTTGGCCAAAACCGCCCCTTGCTGGGATACCAGATAGGAAATGCCCAACGCTCCGGCGAGAATGACCAATACAACCGGCTTTGAGCCGCCCCTGAAATGGGATCTCACCCGTTTGATCTCTCGCTTGGCGATGATTAGAATATTACTCATGGTTCACTTCGTTCGCAAGGTAGGCTCTGGCGCATTTTTCCAATCGAGTATATAATTACCCTAACAACAAGGGAGTGGATTAGCTCATGATAAGTCTCAAACAAGTCACTAAACTATATGGACAACTCGCGGCTGTCAGAGACCTGGATCTGGAAGTAGAGGACGGCGAAATCATGGGGATCATAGGCCACAACGGCGCTGGAAAGACCACCATCCTCAAGATGATAGTCGGCCTCATCAGCCCAACGTCTGGCACCATCGAGGTAATGGGCCGGGACGTGGCGAAAGAGAGCACCTATGTGAAGCGATTCATAGGCTACTTGCCTGAAGAGAGCCCTCTTTACGAGAACATGGCGGTAGCTGAGTATCTCATGTTTTTCTCCGAACTTTACAAGGTGCCGAAGCACGAAGCTGAGGAGCGCATAGACTTGCTGCTCGGCTCGCTCAAGCTTTCTGAGCTAGGTAAGCTCACCGGAGAGCTCTCGAAAGGCATGAAGCGGAAGGTGGCTATTGCTCGCGCGCTGCTACACGACCCCAGAATCCTCATCCTGGACGAGCCGAATGCGGGACTCGACCCGCTTACTTCATTCTTCATCATCAATTACCTGAAAAGCCTGAAGGATCAGGGAAAGACCATACTCCTGAGCGCGCACAACCTGTTCCACGTCGAGTACATTTGCGACCGCGTCGCCATTCTAAAGAACGGCCAGGTGGTCATCTGTGATAGTATGGAATCCATACGTAAAACTCTCGGCCGCAGAGAGTACGAAGTGGTTTTCAAATCTGATGACAAGTCGGACCATGAACAATATGAGCAAAAGGCAGGGAACTACGTCTTTAGAACCACTGATATAGGTGAAGTTGCCTCAATACTAGAGAATATTTCTGAAAACAACTGGGCTCTGGTGAACCTGGCGATACGCGAGTCCGCACTCGAAGACATCTACGTGAAACTCATGACCGGATGACTCTATCTTGATCAGGCGCCACGCTCGTTGGGCGAAGGTCTCCGACCGAGCCCAACGAGCCGGCGGCTGCGGTCAGGAGACCTTGCCGAACTTTTGAGTTACACTTTTGTTCGCCGAAGGTCTCCGACCGAGGCGGAGGAAGTGCCCGCCCGCTCAGGGGCAATTGCAGAATGGCAGAGTTTCGACCCGCACCTGATATTTCTCGCTCAGGAGATCACTGGCCAATATATCATCGTGGACGGTGATCACGGCAGTGCCGCACCAGGGAGCGGGCACGTCAACGTACCTCTCCATATCCACGATCCATTCCGCCTTGAAGTCTGGAGACATGTAATTGCCATAGGATGCAGCCAGCTCCCCCTTCGGGTCAATGTACTCTACAACCACGTAGAGATGATCGTTCTGCTCCCACGGGCCAGCTTTGGTGATCCTGAACTTCGAGGAGCATCCCAGGTTTTCCCCTCCCGTCGCTCCCCATCGCCTGGCCACAGGGCTGAGGGCAACTTTACTGCCTACCAACACTATTGGCGCAATCGTCGCTGTGAGGATGGAGCTGGCATCTACGGCTTCCTCAAGAACCTCTTCGGCCACGTCGGAGAAGGGCATGAAGTCCTCGGTGATTTGTCCCCCTTCAATTGCGGATTCAACCTGCTCCTGGAGGGACTCAGACAGCTCCAGTTTTTCGGTATCCGAAATTACAGACTGAGCAGTGTCGTCCATCAAGTCGAGGGCCTTTCTCAGTTCAGGGGCCAACTTCACGGCCTTCTCCAGGTCGCCAATTTCCTTAGCACTCGAAAGTACAGTCTGAATAGTTCTATTCAGCGAGTCAACGACCTCCCCGATTTTAGCCACGAACTCCGTGGCAGCCTCCAGGTCGCCAGCTTCAATAGCCTCACATGCTGTGCTGACCAGCAAGAGACATATCAATAGGCTCCCCATAAACAGGCGTTTCATTTCTCTATCTCCCTCGTATGAGTTGTACGAAAGAATGGTTGCGTGAGACCATTTTGCGGACACACCCACAACCAACATTGAGCCCCTATGGGGCGTGTGTAAATCTTGCAACCTGTGCAGTTAGGCTGCGGGGCTGAAGCTGAATGACAGAGTAGTAGTCTGGAACCAGCGTTTGTATTCCCGGTTTCTGACCAAGGCAGTGATAGCAGCAAGAGCGACCGAGCCGGGCTTGGACCAACTCATGCCGTTGTGCTTCTGCCGGTCAGATACAACCAGGTCATTCGCCTTTTCTCCCCGATTGCTAGAGTTGCGCAAGCCCAATCGTTTCCTAACTGCGTAGCACGGGAGATACGGGCGGTTGCGCTCGAGATAGCCAATCAAGGTGTCGAGAGCCTCCTGGTTCTTGACCTTGTCTGGCTCAACAGCCTGTAACAAGGCAATGGCTCTGTCAACACAGCCGTGCCAAAGGAAGGGGCATAACTGCTCCAACAGCGTATTCCGAATGACTCGGCCCTTCAGGGCCAAACTTAACTGTTCTTTACAGCGTTTTTCGAGATGATACCAATCCAAGATGATTTGAACAGACTGTAACCAGGCAAAGGCACGCAAGATAGCTGTGTATAGCGTACGTTGTCCATCGACGAAGAAGATCAAGTTGTACTGCAACAGGTGATTATGAAGCAGGAAGGCCAACACCAACCGCAACACATGGACAATGCCATTTCCTCCCCCCATTCAGGTTCTGGCGCACAGGCCTGGATCGCTTGCTCC
>CAZVCJ010000300.1:0-3602 GCA_964625745.1 uncultured Anaerolineae bacterium
GAGCGCACTCTGGCTCGCGGATGCCAGCCTGAGATACAGTGGCTGTTTGCCCGCTATGGACGGGAACGGGTGCGCGAATGGGTGCGCCAGACTGGTACGGGACGGTTATCCCGCCGCCGCTTCCGTCTGTGGGTGAACTATCTTGACATCCCCGATTATCGTCAGCGGAGGCGTGGCGTATGGCCTTACTGAGCAACCCGCATTGGGAAGTTGTACCTCCCCTGCTGCGAGAGCTGCTGGTCGAGATCGGGCAAGAGCCCTTCTCCCGTCGCTTCTACCTGGCCGGCGGCACGTCCCTGGCCTTGCGCCTGGGTCATCGTGTTTCGGTGGATCTGGACTTCTTCTCCGAGACCGACGAGTTGCTCGACAACAGTCGGGCTGAGATTGTAGCTGCGCTGCAGAAATGGCGTGCTGTGCATGTGCGTGAGGACGTCGTCGGCAACCTGCTGCTGGAAATCGAGGGCTATCATGTGGGCTTTTTCGGCTATGGGTACGCTTTGCTGGAGTCTCCGGACGAGGTAGCGGGGGTGCGGGTGGGCAGCCTCGCTGATGTCGGCCTGATGAAGCTGGATGCTATCGCTGATCGTGGGGCGCGCAAGGACTTCTACGACGCCTACTTCATCTCTCGGCAACTTCCCCTGGATCGCCTCCTGGATCAGAGCTCCATCAAGTATCCCTACTCGCCCGGTTTCGGGATGATGGTGCTGGAAGGAATGGTGGACTTCGACCGCGCTGACCGAGATGCATCGGTGGAAACCATTCCGCCGGTAGCCTGGGAGGCGATTAAGGAGTTCTTCGTACAGGAGTTGCGCCGCATTGGGAGAATGTGGTTCGAGCCGGAGGGCTGAGCAGAGCGAGAGGAATATGGATGCGGTTGTGCCAGGGAACGAGTTGCAAGGTTTGCCGGCTTTCCTGAAGCCGTATTTTTGGGAGGTGGACTTCGCTCGCGTGCGATTGCCTGAGCATGAGGTCTACGTCATCGAGCGCCTGCTGGAATATGGCGATGACCAGGCCATTGGTTGGCTCCGCAGGGCGTTTGCTCCTGAATCCATCGCTCGCGTGGTGCGGCGGAGCCGTCGCCTTTCCCGCAATACGGCGAATCTATGGAGCTTGCTTCTGGGGATTCCCAGAGAGGAAATAACGTGTTTATCCACACCCTCACTCCTGCCGCATGGCAGCTTCTCCAACGGCTAGGGCAAGAGCCCTGGCTTCGCGAGTTCTATCTGGCTGGAGGCAGCGCGGCGGCACTACATCTGGGCCATCGGGCCTCTGTTGATCTGGATTTCTTCACGCCCCAAGAGTACGAACCCGATACCCTTAGCCGTCAACTACAGCGTGTTGGTCACTTGAGAGTTCAGCAACAGAGCCAGGGCACCTTGGTGGGACAAGTGTCTGAGGTGCAAGTGAGTTACTTCACCTATCCTTATCCCCTGCTGGAGAAGACTGCCTCATTGGCGAAAGTTCGGGTTGCATCGCTCTTGGATATTGCCCTGATGAAGCTCATCGCCATCGGGCAGCGCGGAACCAAACGTGACTTCGTGGACCTATACTTTATCTGTCAGAGCGGGTGGCTATTATCGGATTTGCTCCAGCGCGTGCCTCAGAAATATCGGACGGTCTCGTATCCGTCCTATCACTTGTTGCGAGCCTTGGCCTACTTTGAGGACGCCGAAGATGATGTATCACCACAGATGCTAGTCGAGTGGGGCTGGGCGGCGGTGAAGGAGTTTTTTGAGGGAGAGGTTCAAGCGTTAATGTATACGCTGTAAGGATCACCATAAGACAGGGGTTCAAGGACATGGAATACATGATCGAACTGCAAAACGTCACCAAACGCTACGGCCCCATCGTGGCCAACGACCAGATCAACCTGGGCATCCGCCGGGGAGAGTTGATGACCCTGCTGGGGCCAAGCGGCTGCGGCAAGACCACGGCCCTGCGCTGCATCACCGGCCACCTCACGCCCGACGAGGGGCAGGTCTTCATTGACGGAGAGGACGTGACCGACGTGCCCACCCACAAGCGGGAGCTGGGCATGGTCTTCCAGAACTTCGCCCTCTTCCCCCACATGACCGTCTACGAGAACGTGGAGTTTCCCTTGATGATCCGAAAACAGCCCAGGGACGAGCGGCAGGAGATGGTGATGGAAGCCCTGCAGCTCATCCACATGGAGGCATACGAGAAGCACTACCCTCGCCAGCTATCCGGCGGGCAGCAGCAGCGGGTGGGGCTGGCCCGAGCCCTGGTCTACCGTCCCAAGGTTTTGCTCCTGGACGAGCCTCTCTCCAACCTGGACGCCAAGCTGAGGGAGGAGATGCGCTTCGAGATCAAGGAGTTGCAGCGTCGGCTGGGAATCACCGCCGTGTACGTGACCCACGATCAGGCAGAGGCACTGGCCCTCTCCGACCGGGTGGCGGTTATGAACCAGGGACGGATAGAGCAGGTGGGCACTCCTGACGAGATCTACGATCAGCCCGGCTCACAGTTCGTGGCCGACTTCATCGGCCTGTCCGACTTCATCGAGGGCACCGTCCTCTCCATTGAGGCCGAAAAAGCGACGGTGGCGGTTGACGATTTGCGGTTCGCTGTGCCGGCCTCGCCGAGAATGCGACCCCGCGAAAAGTTGTTGTTCTTCATTCGTCCCAACGACATCGAGCTGTTTCCGCCCAGCCACGCTGGCGGCGAGAACACCTTCGACGGTGTGGTGAGCAAGATGACTTACTTGGGTGATAAGGTAGATTATCGTATCGTTGTTGGCGGCCTGGAACTGCGGGTGCAAACCGATGGCAAGGTGCGCTTTGAGCAGGGCGAGAGCGTGCGCCTGCAATTGCCGGTGGATCGGTGCAGAGCGATAGTGAGAGGTTGATGAGTAGATTGCGTCTGGTGGTGATTGACGTTGATGGCTGCCTGACCCCTGGCGAGGGTCAGCCCTGGAACTTTGAGGCGCTAAAGTACATCGCCCAGTTGAATCGAAGGGCTCAGCAGGATGTGACCCAATTGGCGGTGACCCTCTGTACTGGGCGGCAGGAGCCCTACGTGGAAGTGATGATGCAAGCCATTGATGCCCACCTGCCGGGTATTTACGAAAACGGCGGTGGGCTCTATTTCCCCCGTGAGTACCGCTTCGTTGAGAATCCCCTCATCACTCCCGCGATACGCGAAGCCTTGCTCGAGATAAAGACGGTCTTGCGACAAGAGGTCGTCGAGACTGGCCTGGGGCACTTTCAGCCAGGCAAGGAGGTTTCCCTGACTCTCTATCCGTTAGGCCAGGTCAGTGTTCACCAACTCTACCTGGCCACGACTAAAGCGCTCGAAACCTGTAACGCCGGGTACATTGCCCAGGCGTCGGTATCCTGCGTAGACATTACTCCCAAAGGGGTGGACAAGGGGGCCGGGGTGCGATGGCTCTCGCGAGAAATGGGCATCCCTCTTGCCCAGATAGGGGGCATTGGCGATTCTGCCAGCGATCTGAAGTTCTTGAGCATCATCGGGCGTTCCGCCGCCCCGTCCAACGCTGCAGACGAGGTCAAGGCGGCAGTGGACTATGTCTCACTCTATGAAGATGGCGATGGCGTGGTGGACATCCTGCGCCGCTGGGTCGA
>CAZVCJ010000301.1:0-3599 GCA_964625745.1 uncultured Anaerolineae bacterium
ATACTGAGGTGGTAGACGTTTGCTTGAAGCTCTTTACCGAAAAGAGGTTCAAGTTCGAGTAGGAGAGGAGAGAACAATGGCTGGTAACGACGTAGTCATCGAAGCTTTCACCGAGATGGCGCCTCAGTATGAAGAGGTTGTAGATCAAGAGCTCCGCAGGTTTTGGGGCTTTGGCTACCGTGAGTTTGTTGATCGGCTTATCGAGGCGATCCCTGTTCGTGATGACGATCTCGTCCTCGACGTGGCAACGGGAACGGCGCGAATCCCTCTGGCGCTGGCGGCCAAGACAAAAGTGGAGAGCCGCACTGTCGGATTAGACATCACTCCGGCCATGCTCGAATATGGCCGACGGGATGTTGACGCCAAGGGATTAACCCCGCGCATCAAGTTGGTTTGCGCTTCCGCCATGGCCATGCCCTTTGTAGAGGGTGTTTTCGACAAAGTCATCTGTGGGCTGGGCACGCACCACATGGATGTGCCTCAAATGCTGTCTGAAATGAGTCGGGTGCTAAAGGCAAGGGGGGAACTCGTCCTGGCCGATGTGGCCGCTTCCCCATCCTGGAAGTTACCTGGGATCAAAACCATCATCAGGATAGTCGCGCTGTTGCATTTCCTTCTGGAGCGCAACGCTGCCCGCGCCTGGGCAGAGGCGGGTGCTGTGTCGCACATTTACACGGCGGATGAATGGCGCACGATCCTCTCGGAGTTTAGGTTTGTAAACATCGAGATAACTGAATCTCCCGCTCGCCGTCGCTGGTATCCCTGCGCCCTGATCATGAGGGCGGTGACGGGGAAGATCTAGCGGCTGATCGAAGCTCGTTATAAAACTCAGCCATCGGTCTCGGATTGCTGAGATAACAAAAACAAGGGAGTCAAAGAAAATGGCAACAACACGCGATCTACTGAGGCAGGGACGAACGGACGAGGTTTGGCGAAAGTATTGTGGCTTCCTGGATCTCAGCCTGAAGGAGTTTATGGAGATCCAGCGATTCTTGCTGCTGGAGCAGATTGACTTGCTCTCCCGGTGCGAGACGGGCCGGGAGATCATGCGCAACGTTGTGCCCAGCAGCGTGGATGAGTTCCGTGAGGTGGTGCCGCTGAGCACTTACGACGACTACGAACCCTATCTGCAGGACAAGAGGGAAGACGTATTGCCGGTCAACCCTTTCCTCTGGGCTCACACCGGTGGCACCACCGGTCGTTGGAAGTGGGCACCCTTCACGCCGAGGATATATGAACTGTATACAGACTATTCCTTTGCCATGATAATGCTCGCTTCCTCGCAGGGTCGTGGCCATTTCACGATTGCGAACCACGACGCCTTTCTCTATGCCGGTGCTCCGCCTCCCTATATCTCAGGCATCGGCATAGAGGCGGTCGGACAAATCCTGGATTTTCGCTACATCCCTCCTATCGACGAGGTTCGAGAGCTGCGTTTCCTGGATCGCGTCCAGTTGGGTTTCACCCTGGCTCTGCGGACGGGCATTGACATCACGGGGGGGCTGGCCAGCGTGATGGCCCGCGTAGGGAAGAGTTTTGATGAGAGAGAAAGATCCTTGAAGCCTCTCCTTCACCCGGTGGCGGCCTGGCGGGTGATCCGGGCCGTGATCAGAGCCAAGAGGGCGGGCCGGCCTATGATGCCCAGAGATATGTGGAACCCCAAGGCCCTTCTATGCTCCGGAATGGACGTAGCCGCTTTCCGCGACCAGGTCAAGCATTACTGGAAGGTAGACCCGTTCGAATTCTACAGCATCACAGAGTTCGGTGGCCTCCTGGCCATGCAAACCTGGAACCGCAAAGGGATGACCTTTACGCCGGACGTAGGCTTTTTCGAGTTCATTCCTGAGCAAGACTCCCTCAGAAGCCGCGACGATCCTTCGTACGAACCGACCACCGTCCTCATGGACGAGCTGGAAGCGGGTAAGCGATATGAAGTTGTTTTTACCAACCTCCACGGGGGCATCTTCATCCGCTACAAGCCTGGGGATATGATCAAGATCATTGCCCTTGAGGACGACGAAACGGACGTGCGCCTGCCGCAGATGGTCTTTGAGGCCAGAGCGGACCGCATCATTGACATCGGCGGCTTTAGCCGGCTGAACGAGCGGATCGTCTGGCAGGTACTGGAGGGTCTCAATGTCCCGTATGAGGACTGGATGGCGCGGAAAGAATTTGAGGACGGCCGACCGGTGATCCGCATCTATCTGGCCACCGAGTATCCCCATCGGGAACAACTGGAGGCCAGGCTCCACGAGGCGTTGAAGTTGTTGGATGAGGACTATGCCAATCTCGAATCAATGTTGGACATGAGGCCCTTGCGTCTGCGATTCCTTCCTATGGGCACCTTCGCCCGCTACGCCCAACTGCGCGAGGCGGAGGGGGCGGACATGGCCCACATGAAGCCGCCACACATGCAACCTTCTGACGAGGTTGTGGACACAGTGCTACGCCTGGCCCAAGAATGAGTTGCGCTGTCTGAAAGAAAGGTTTGACCTATGCATATCATAAATACTGCCGTATGTTTGGTTGCTTCTCTCCTCTACTCCCTATTGTTTGTCTTCTCCTTGCGAGAGAGGCACAGGGTGAATCGCATCTTCTCGACCTATCTATTGGGCATGGGGCTGTGGACCTCTACCTCGGTTTTGTGGCACGCCGATTTTCCTGTAATCGGTGACCTACCCTGGCTTCAGGCAGGGATGCTCTTTGCCATCATTGGCTGGATGCTCATGTGCCTGCTGTCCGTGGCCATTCTTGGTCTGGACTCTGTGCCGGCCATCAGAGCTGGCCTGTGGGTCATATACGGCCTGGGAGGGCTTCTCTTGATAGGCGACCTCGGCGGCCAGCTCATCCACGTCTCCCGTATCGAGAGGGGCCATTTCGACGTTCAGTTCGGCGGCCTCATGTACCTCTTTTTTGCACTTGCTGGCCTGAGCGGCGTGGCTTTCGCTTTCTTGTTTGTACGGGCTGGCATCAAAACGGATGATCACAACCAGAGAAACCGGCTGCTCTACTTCGCCATGAGCAATATCCTGATCATAACGGGGGGCCTTGCCAACATCTCGCCCCGACTGCGCCCGTTTCCCGTTGACGTCCTCTTTGATGTGCTCGCTGCGCTCCTGATGGCCTACGTCATCTATCGCTACCAACTCCTGGACATCTCCTTCGTCGTCCGAAGGGGGTTGCTCTACCTCATCCCCACTGCTATCATCAGCTTCTTGTACTTCGTCCTCATCTTCTTCACCGTGCAGGTACTCCACGCTTTCGTCGGCTACCAGATCCTCCTCCTTCCCCTTCTGATAGCAGTCATCACTGCCATGGTTGTCCAGCCCCTGCGGGAGAGGGCTCAGGCCTGGGTGGACAGGCTCTTCTTCCGGGAGAAATACGATGCCAGCCTGATGCTCCAGAGGCTCAGCCGCACAGCGGCCTCTGTCCTGGACCTCGACAGGCTGACAAACATGATCCTGGACGAGATCACCACCACCGTTCACATCGAGAGGGTCGCCTTTTTCGTTAGACACGAGGAGAGCGGAGGGTTCCGACTGATGGCCCAAAGGGGACCGGAGCAGAACGCCGATTTGAGGCTGAGAAAAGACCATCCC
>CAZVCJ010000302.1:0-1455 GCA_964625745.1 uncultured Anaerolineae bacterium
TGCCGGAAGAGATTCAAGATGCTTACCCTCAGTTAACTATGGGGGATATTCAGGCGGCGCTGGCGTATGGCGCCGACTCAGTTTAAGGAGGGTGCTGATGGACATATCTGTCAAATCTTACACCACTGAAAGCGTCCTTGCTACTCTGGGCTATCCTGATCCACTGGCAGCAGCTCGCCAACATGCCCGCATGATTCTGCTAGGACGCCTGGCGCGTTATCAAGCTGCCACTCGAGAGTTGGAAGTCAAGTGGGGGTGTACACTGGAGGACTTACGCACGCGCTACACAGCCCAGGGCAGCGAAGATTTTGAAGCCGATGACGACTACTTGCAATGGCAATGGTATGCTGACGCCGTGGAGACCGTCAATGCCCAACTAGCTGCCATCTCTGAGCCATAAACTATGCTTGATCTATTCGATACCTACGCAGTGCTCTTCAAATCCTGGCGCGTGATCCGTTACGAACAGGAGGCCGAGGCATACCTGCTCCAATTGTCTGCTCTCTTGCAGGATGACAGCCGCCTGGAATTGCGTGACTACCTCTTTGCCGATGGCAGTCGCAAATATGCCTACCAGTGGATGGAGGCTGGTGGCGCCTTGCGGCGACGTTGGGATAATGCGCTCCACTGGCCCGACGTTGCTACTGCTCCTCATCATGTGCATCTGCCAGGCCAGGAGATGCCGGGACCATCCACAGTGACAAATCTGGAAGACCTGCTGCGCTTTATCCAAAGCTGGTTCAAACACTCGACACAGGTCAAATAGAAATCATCCGCACCATGACGTCAGGTATCCCTATTTCGAGCGGAAGAGAGGTAGGGGTATTTACAGAATCCTCCCAAACGAATAGATGGAGAGACGAAGGCTATGCTCATTGGTAAAGGATATACCGATCAGTTTTTGAATGAAAGCGATATCCGAGGTTTGATGACCGAAGCGCTGGCGCGGACCAATCTCGACGGCAAGCGCGTGCTGGTCATCATCCCCGACCACACTCGCACCGCGCCGATCCCCCTCTTCTTCCGACTGTTCCATGAGTTGCTGGGGGGAAGGGTCGCTGCGCTGGATTACCTGGTGGCGCTGGGCACGCACCAGGCAATGAGCGAGGAGGCGCTGAACAGGCTGGTGGGAATCACGGCGGCAGAGCGAGCTAAGAAGTATCACAATGTCCGCATCCTCAACCATCGTTGGGACCTGCCGGACACCTTCGTCACCATCGGCACCATCCCTGCTGCGGAGATCGAGGAGATCACCAGTGGCCTGATGTGCCAGGAGGTGCCGGTCGCCCTCAACAAGCTCATCTTCGACTATGACCAGCTCATCATCTGCGGCCCCACTTTTCCCCACGAAGTGGTCGGTTTCTCCGGCGGCAACAAGTACTTCTTCCCTGGCATCGGCGGCCCGGAGGTGATCAATTTCACCCACTGGCTGGGGGCAGTGATCACCAGCATGGA
>CAZVCJ010000302.1:1555-3593 GCA_964625745.1 uncultured Anaerolineae bacterium
TCGGCACACCAGAGGAGGCCTACGAGCACGCCGCCGATCTTTCGGCCAAACTGCACATTGTCTACGTGGATCAACCCTACCAGCGAGTGCTGTCGGTCATGCCAGAGATGTACGACGACCTGTGGACGGCGGCCAAGGGGATGTACAAGCTGGAGCCGGCCATCGCCGACGGCGGCGAGGTGGTCATCTACGCTCCCCACATCACCGAGGTCTCCTACACCCACGGTCACATCATTGACCAGATTGGCTACCATGTTCGCGACTACTTCCTCAAGCAGTGGGATCGCTACAAAGAGTATCCGTGGGGTGTGCTGGCCCACTCGACCCATCTGCGGGGGATTGGCACCTTCGAGGATGAGGTGGAGAGAGCGCGGATCAGGGTGACGTTGGCTACCGGCATTCCGGAGGAGCGGTGTCGGCGCATCAACCTGGGCTACCTGGATCCGGCCACGATTGACGTGGCCGAGTGGGAGGGACGCGAGGACGAGGGGATTCTGGTCGTGCCCAAGGCAGGGGAGATGCTGTACAGGGTTGGCAAGTAAGCAAATCGGAAGGAGGTATTATGAGTAAGCAACAATTTGGCTTAGTCGGCTTGGCGGTGATGGGCCAAAACCTGGCTCTCAATGTTGAACGGAACGGCTTCTCGGTGGCAGTCTACAACCGCACGGCGGCCCGCACCGAGGAATTTATGGCCGGGCCGGCCAAGGGGAAGAACATCCGGGCGGCATACACTGTGGAAGAACTGGCCGATGCGCTGGAAAAGCCGCGCCAGGTCATGCTCATGGTCAAGGCCGGCGCGCCGGTGGATGATACCATCGCCCAACTGAAACCCCACCTGGCACCGGGCGATCTCATCATTGACGGTGGTAACTCCTTCTTCGGCAACACGGAACGGCGTGCCAAGGAGCTGGCCGAAGCCGGCATCAACTACATCGGCACCGGCGTCTCGGGCGGTGAGTACGGCGCGCTGTGGGGGCCGAGCATCATGCCTGGCGGCCAGCCGGAGGCGTGGAATATGGTGAAGCCGATCTTTACCGCCATCGCCGCTAAGGTAAACGGCGACCCATGTGTGACCTACATCGGCCCGCGCGGATCAGGGCACTACGTCAAGATGGTGCACAACGGCATTGAGTACGGCGACATGCAGCTCATCGCCGAATCCTACGACATCCTGAAACGAATCGGCGGCCTGTCGGCGGCGGAGCTCCACCAGGTCTTCGCCGAGTGGAACCGGGGGGAGTTGGAGTCTTATCTCATCGAGATCACGGCCGACATCTTTGCCAAGATAAACGAAGAGACTGGCCAGCCGCTGGTGGAGGTCATCCTGGACGAGGCGCAACAGAAAGGCACTGGCAAATGGACCAGCCAGAGCGCCCTCGACCTGGGCGCGCCAACGCCGACCATCAACGCCGCGGTGGAGTCGCGCATCGTCTCCGCCTACAAGGATGAGCGGGTAGCGGCCGGCAAGGTCCTCTCCGGCCCGGAGATCCGGTTCGACGGCCACCGCGCTGCGCTCATCCGTGACCTGCGCGACGCCCTCTACGCCGCCAAGATCTGCTCCTACGCCCAGGGCTTTGCGCTGCTGCGTGCTGCCAGTCAAGAGTACGACTACAACCTGAACTACGGCGAGATCGCCCGTATCTGGCGTGGCGGTTGCATCATTCGAGCTGCTTTCCTGGACGACATCCACGCCGCCTTCGAGCGCAACCCTGACCTGTCCAACCTGTTGATGGACGCCGAGTTCGGTCAGGCAGTGCAGCAGCGTCAAGGAGCGTTGCGGCGGGTCATCCAGACGGCGGTGACCAACGGCGTGCCCTGCCTGGCCCTCAGCAGTGCACTGGCCTACTTCGATGCCTACCGCACCGCCCGCCTGCCGGCCAACCTCACCCAGGCCCAGCGCGACTATTTCGGCGCCCACACCTACCGGCGGATTGACAAAGAAGGCGTCTTCCACACGGAGTGGCAATGAGAAATGAGGTGAACCATGTCTGTTCAAGAATGCGCCCTTTACGGCGATCTGGTCCTCTGGCTGCGGGAC
>CAZVCJ010000303.1:0-3545 GCA_964625745.1 uncultured Anaerolineae bacterium
CCGAAGTCGGCGGCTGGCGAAGACCGGCTCGACTTCAGACACAGCCACCTTCCTTAATTGAATTATACACGACAGAGACCAGGATGTCAAGAAGCAAAAACTGAAATGTGCCTGTGAAATGCACCCAGTTGCTAAAGGGTCTAAGGCTGCTCCAGCCTCAATTCTTGGAGCTTCGCCGGCGTGGGCCGGCCGTCGGCGTCCCAGCCCATGGCGGCGTAGAAGTCTCGCACCATGGGCTGGATGGGCACCGTCATGCCTCGCGTTGGCCCGTCGGGGAGCGGCTCCTCGGTGAAGCGGTCGGGCAGGTCGTCGTCGGCCCGCGTCGCGCCGTGCCGCAGATTGAACAGCCGCTCCACGTTCAGGATGCGCTCGCCGATGGTCAGCAGATCGGTGGCGGTGAGCGGCCAACTGCTGAGGGCCGAAGCCAGCGCTGCCTCGTTCTCCAGGCTGAAGTCCCCCATCACCGACAGGATCGGCACCTTGCAGAGCCCCAGCGAGTCCAGGATGGCCGACACGATCATGGAGCGCTTGACCAGCGCGCCCTTGCCCTCGATGGAGAGGCGATCCACCGCCTTCTCGCTGCCGAAGACCTCCCGGCCCTGAGTCGCATCCCAACGGTACTCAGGGATAGCGTAGACGCTGGTGAAGTCAGCGCCCCTGGTGGAGACGGCGTACCCCAGCGCGGTGCCCATTGCCCCGCGAGGGTCGTAGGCGGTC
Source organism: uncultured Anaerolineae bacterium (assembly GCA_964625745.1). Lineage (GTDB taxonomy): Bacteria > Chloroflexota > Anaerolineae > VGOG01 > VGOG01 > CAZVCJ01. The sequence goes on from CAZVCJ010000303.1 coordinate 718, forward strand.
AGTTCCAGCCCCTTGCTGTGGAAGGCGTATCGTTCCGCTCCCCGGCCAATGATCTGCGCCGCCCGCTGGACACCCTCGGCCAGCACAGCGCCCAGCCCCTGCCGCCGGGCGATTTGGCGCATCACTGTCTCCATCGCCTCAGCGTTGCCCCAGGTGAGGGCCACCCCGCCGGTGTCCTCGTCGGCCAGAATGCCCCGCTCGTACAATTCCATGGCAAAGGCCAGGGCGCCGCCGGTGGAGATGACGTCAATCCCCAACTGCCCGGCCAGGTTGTAGAGGTACAGCAGCGCCTCCACGTCGTCCAGGCCGCACTTGGAGCCCAGGGCGACGATGGGCTCAATGTCGGGCCGATCCCCCTTGATGGCGAAGCGGCCGCTGTGCACCTCCACATCGGCCTTGCAGTGAACCGGGCAGCGATAGCAACTGCGTGCCCGGGTAACGTATCTGCTCATCTGGCGGCCGTCAATTTGCTCGGCTCCCTCGAACTGGGTCTGGCGATAGTTGCGCGTGGAGAGGAGGCCCTCGTCGCGGGCCCAGGTCACGTAGGCGCTGTTGCTGTAGCGGGCGTAGATGTCGTAGCGGGGGGCGCTGCGTATCTGTTCGATGTACTGCTTCACCAATTTGAGACTTCGGAAGTCTTTCGAGACTTCCGAAGTCTTGCACACGGCGATGGCTTTGAGGCTCTTGGAGCCCATCACCGCGCCCATGCCGGTGCGGCCAGCGGCGTGGCCCTGATCGGTCATGATGCAGGCGTAGCGCACCCCGTTCTCCCCACCTGGCCCGATAGCCAGAATCTTGGCTCTGGCTTCGCCCAGCGTCTCCTGCAGGCGGCTCTGGGTGGCCCAGGCGTCCAGGCCCCACAGGTCATCGGCGTCTCTGATCTCCACCTGTCCATCGTGGAGCCAGAGCACCGCTGGCCTTTCGGCGCGGCCGCGGATGAGCACGCTCTGGAAACCGGCCGCTCGTAGCTCGGCCCCGAAGTGGCCGCCCACGTTGGAGCTGCCGAGCAGTCCCGTCAGCGGCGAGCGGGCACCGACGTGCAGCCGTGACGAAGCCGGGGCCTGGGTGCCGGTGAGCAGCCCGCAACTGAGGATCAGGACGTTCTCCGGACCAAGGGGATCGGTCCCCGGACCAACATGCTCCAAGAGTTGCCAGGCGTTCAATCCCCGCCCGCCCAGGAACTGGCGAGCCAACTTCCCAGGGAAGTCGGCCGCCTCCACTTCTCGACTGGTCAGGTCAATTATCAGCAATCTTCCCAGAAAATCACGCATCACATCCTCTGCGCGTAAGCGTCCAGGCAGTAGGCAAAACGCCGGTTGAGTAGCAGTGAAACTGCGTATCGAAACCAAGTTTTGCCGCCTACTCGTGCGATCACTTGGTTTCGATACGACCTGCGGTCTACTCAACCGGCGTGATCGCACTGGGCCTAAACGCTTGTCTTTGTCCTACGGGGCAACTCCACTATGCCTGCTCCTCCAGCGAATCGAGAAACTCCTGTACCTCTGGGATCCCCAGCAGTTTGGCCTTGAAGAACTCGTTGACCAACTGCTCCACCTTGGCCCGCGAATCCACCACCAACGTACCCCAGTCCTCGCCCAGGTCCACCAAGCCGGTGATGTCGTCTCGCAGCCGGATCAGGGCCATCACGATCTCCACCTCAAGTGGGCCCTCGCAGGTCGTCACCACGTCCCGGATCAGCGCATCGGTCTGCTGCACCACCGCTTCATGGTCGAGCGTTGAGCCGGGCTGGCTGGCGCGGTCAACCGTGTCCAGCAGCGCCCACACCTGGTAGAGGAGCGCGGCAGGCTCGTCGAACAGCTCGCGGATCAGGGCGGCGGGCTGGTGACGACCGGTCAGCCGGAAGATGTTGTACATCCGCTTGGCCGCCTTGCCGTAGTTGATGTGCTTGTGGGTGTACTTGTACACCTCGCCGTTCAGTTGTTGTACGTATTCATCCAGCGCCCGGGGCGAGACGTGCTGGGCCAGTTTGGTGAACAGCGGCACCGACTCCGCCTCCAGGTAGACTTCCTGGAAGTAGGGGTCAATGAAGCCATCCAGAGGGATGATCGAGCCGTCGGGAGCCTCCCAGGTCACGTCGAGCATGTTGCTGGCGTTGACCACGCGCCCTTTCTCCAGTTCGGCGATGACCCAGTCCATCTTACACCAGCCGGGGTCCAGGCAGCCGTACTCCCATTCCACCTCCCACGGCTCGCCCGAAGCGCGGAAAACGTGCATCTGGCCCGCCTTCACCTCGTCGGGGTTCCAAGAGATGGGAGATTCGGTCTTGATGTGCTCACCATCCTTGACCACATCGGTCTTCCAGGTGCCGAACCTGACCTCGATCAGTTGATACCCGGGTCCCTCTAGCTTGTCCAGTGCCTTGTCGCGCATCAGGTTGGACAGGATGCGGCATGCCTCCTCCCACGTCTCCGCCTTGACGTTGACGCGCTCGAAGTAATCGCAGTCGCCGGGGTAGCGTTGGATCACGCCCTGGGCCGCGCTGCCAGCCAGACTGATGGCGGTCTCAACGTTGGGCAAGTCGGGCAGTTGGACGACGTCGGCGATGCGGCGGTAGCGATCCAGCGTGGCCTTGTCGAAGTCGAGTAGCGTGATCTCGTGGCCGTAGATGCCGGCCTCTTCATCTACCTCCCACTCCATTGCGCCGGACGCAGCCATGGCTGTCAGCCACTGGGTGACGTCGGTCTCGTCTACCTCGACCCCCAGTGTCTTGGCGGTTTTGATGATTTGGGCTACTTCTTGTGGGGCGCTTACCTGGGTTTTGTCGTTTATCATAGCTTACCTCCCGTGATGCGTGAAACGTCAAACGT
>CAZVCJ010000304.1:0-3542 GCA_964625745.1 uncultured Anaerolineae bacterium
AGCGCCGCGCCTCGTCATACTCCCCCGTGTCCTGGGCCAGCACCCCCAACTGGTGATAGGCCGTGGCCACGTTCGCACTGTCTCCCAAATCCTCAAAGATGGCTAGCACGCGCTGGTATTCTCGGCGGGCAGCTTCCAGGTCGCCGGTCTTCCGCATCAGTTCGGCTAAGTTGCCGGCAAAGGCAGCGGCATCGCGCTGGAGGCCCTCGGCCTCGGCAGCACGGATGGCCTGCTCCAACCGGAAGCGATACTCGCCCCAATAGCCACGCACCATCAGGTAACCCCAACTGTCTGCACTCGTTACGCTCAACGCCCACATGAAGCGGCGCACCTGCGTCCACTGCTCCTCCCGGTAGGCGCGGTCCATGGCGGCCAGGAGGTTGAGCCGCTCGGCTTCCAGGGCGTCGTAGTCGGCGGCGGTGGGTTGGCGGTGCGCCCAGGCGTAGGCCAGGTAGTGGGCGGTGTGGGCCGCGCGGGCGGCGGGGGCCTCGCCGGACTGGTCCAGCAGCGCGGCGGCGTAGTCGCGCAGCAAGGGGTGCAGGCTGTAGCGCACTCTCTCCCCCTCTCCCCCTCTCCCTTTCTCCCCCTCTCCTCCCCCCTCCCAACGCGCCAGGGACAGCGCCACCAGCGCGTCTAGCCCCGCCTCGGTCGCCCCCACCTCCCACCCCAGGACGGCGGCCACGTGCCCGGCAGCACAAGGCGCGGGGGCAAAGACGCCCAGGGCCCGGAATAGCCGCTGCTCCTCGGCGTCCAGCGCGTCGTAGCTCAAGGAGAAGCAGGCCACCAGCCCGGGCTGCCCCTTGAGTCGCAGCGCCTCGGCGGCGCGGGCTTCCACCTGCGCGCACAGGCTCGCCAACTGCCAGCCGGGCTTGCGGGCGCGCAGCGCAGCCAGTTTCCCGGCCAATTCCAGCGCCAGCGGCAGGCAGCCCACCCGCTCGGCCAGGCGGCGGGCAGCGTCCGGCTCCCGCTCCACCACTGGCCCGGCCAGGGTGGCCAGCAACTCCAGCGCGTTTCTCAGCGGCAGCACGTCCAGGCGGCGCACCGTCGCGCCCAGGGCCAGCGCCAGCTCCTCGTCGCGCGTGGTGAGCAGCAGCGGCACGCCGGGGGGACGGGCCGACTGGAGGGCCTGCGCGCCGTCGAGCCAGCCCCCGCGCACGTCGTCGAGCACCACCAGCAACTGTCCCTGCTCTTTGACCCGCCCGGCCAGTATCCCGCGCACCGCCTGGGCGCGAGCCTGGGGATCGGGCAGCGCGCTCACGTCGTGGCCGCACAGCCGCGCCCAGGCTGCCAGCACTGGCAGGGGGTCGCCCCCGTTGGCCGGCAGGTCGGCCCAGAAGACGCCGCCGGGAAACGCGCCGTTCAGTTGGGCCGCCAGTTGAGCCGCCAGCGCCGTCTTGCCGATGCCGCCCATGCCTTGCAGGGCGGTGATGGCCTGGGGGGTGTCGCCGCTGGTGAGGGCCTGGGCCAGGGCGTCCAGTTCGTCGTGGCGGCCGGTGAAATAGGTCGGTGGCGCGGGGGTTGTGGCGGGCGCTGGGGTGGGCGGGGCAGCGTGGTAGTCGCCCGCCACCAGGGTTACGCCGCTGATGGTGCTGCGGTCCTTTGCCTTTACTATCTGAGAGGTGCTCCTGTCGCCCACGACGTTGCCATCGTCGGTGTCATGGGTTGGTTGGGCCGTCTGTTTGTTGCCCATAGGTCAAGCCCCCTTAAGGTGCCCGTCACTTTGGAAGTGACGGGCACCTTCACTCACTGTTTGATCTGCCGCACGCCCTTGATGACGCTGTCATCGCTGGCCTGCACGATCTGTTTGCCGCCGCCCTTCATCCGCTGGGTCACGTCCTCCACCCAACTGCCCCGTTCGGTCAACACCTGCTGCACCGCTTTCTGTCCGCCCAGCAAGTCGAGGAGCTCCTGGGCCAGGGCCGGGTTCTCTTGCAGGCGGGCGCCCAGCACCCCGGCCAGCAGCGCCTGGCATGTCTCATCCTCTGGTTTGACGGCCACCACCGTCGCCATGACCTGCACTTCGGGATCATCGTGGAAGCGGGTCTGGAGCTTGTCCCACAGGGCTTGCGCCTTCTTCCAGGCCGCTTCGCCGCCCTGTTCGGCCATCACTTCGGCCAGCTTCTTCCCACCGGCCTTGCCCACCTCGATCAAGAACGGGGTGAACGGAGCCAGCGTCGTCACTACTGCTGCTGCGGTCTGTCCGATATCGTTTGCCATTTGCGTACTCCTTTTTGTGTTGTAGTTCGCTGAGCCTACAGAAACCCTGTGGAAGTCGCGGTGCTGGGCCAGGTACAGGTAGATGGGGGACTCGGCGTTGCGGCTCACGAGACGCCGGACGCCATCGGGCCAGTATTTTGGGTGAGTTCGCAATGTAGAAAAAAGGGCCACCCGCACCGCTGGAACAGATGGCTTCTGCACCATCTGCTGTATAGCACGCGATCTAAATGCGCAGCTCCACCACGTCGCCATCATGGAGGACGTAGTCTCGCTGCACCATCTGGCCGTCGAATACGGCGCTGCCCCACACTCGGGCCGATTTCAGTTTCTTGAAGAAATCCTGGTGGATCTCTCTGGCAAACTCCTCTACCGTGCCCCCCTTCCCCAGTATGAACGGGGAGCTGAGATCGGGCTCTTCCCCAGGGGCTTTGGAGTAAACGCGGATTACTTCCAGCCGCTCGAACACAGCCTGCTTCAGGCGCTCGAAGTTGCGGCCGGTAGCCGCGGACACGGGGAGCGCAGGCCAGTCGTCCTCAAGCAGCTCGCGAAAGATCTCGAAAACCTCGTCGGAATCCTCGTCATCGCTCTTGTTGGCCAGCACTAGCAGCGGTTTGAAGGTCAGATGCGGTTGTTCGGGGTAACGATCTTTCAGACGAAGGGGCACGATACGCTGTTCTTGCAAAAAGGCGATGGTATTCTCAAGCTGCCGAATTGGATCCGTCTGCAGATCCACCACCAGCAGGATGAGGTCTGATCTTCGAATGAGATTCAGCAGCTCCGGCTCCACAAAACCCCTGTCCAGTGACGGCGTATCCACCAACTGGATCTGGACGTTTTCCGCGAGCATCATTCCAGGGGTGGGCTTCCAGGTGGTGAAAGGAGACTCGGACACTTCGGGAGTGGCGTTGGTCAGAGCTGCTACCAGAGCGGATTTCCCCACATTGGCAAGGCCGACGACCACCACTTGCCCTGCGCCTTCTTTCTCAACACGGAAGGCGGAATCGCGCCTGCTGACGCCTTTGCGGCCCTGAGACGAAGTTTTCAGCTTGGACAGTCGCCTGCGCAGATCGGCCCGCAGCTTGTCCGTGCCCTTGTGCTTTGGAATGAGGCTTATGTATTCTTCGAGACAGGCGATTTTCTCCGCCACCGACTTGGCGGCGCGATATCGACTCTCGGCCTCAATTGCCTCTGGGGGAAGGTTTGTCGGCATGGCTATCCAATCGCTCGCGCTTTCTGTTGAGCATAGTATAGCAGATTTCAACTCCTTTGGCAACAGCGGCAAGGCCACCAGGTGTATTTCACTTTGGGGGCGAGACCAAGGGCCG
>CAZVCJ010000305.1:0-3523 GCA_964625745.1 uncultured Anaerolineae bacterium
TTGCCCCATATCTTACCCTGAAGGCGGCCTGATGGCAAATTAGCAATCAGGGTATTATACACGTCTTGGAACATAAGCGCAACTCGACATTGGCCACCTATGCGAATAGCGTGGGTGCCTTTTCCCCATTGCAGGAAGGTCTCACCAGCAGTACTCGTTGAGTCAGCGTTCTTGAGCTACTGGGCTCGAGGGTCTGTCAGTTGACGGTGGCGCGAAAGTGTGCGGTGTCAAGTTCAAAAACCTAGCAGCCTCTCTTATCCTTGTCGTCATCCCTGATGAGCATAGTCAAGACGAAGCTGACCACGCTTATCACCAGCGCGCCCAAGAAGGCCGACCAGAAATTCCTAACGTAGAAGCCCAGATCAAGCTGCCTACCCAGCCAGCAAGCGAATTGGAGCATCAGGGCATTGATTACCAGGGTGAAGAGGCCCAGGGTGAACATAATCAACGGGCAGGTCAGGAACTTGAGGATGGGGCGGACCAGGGCGTTCACCAGGCCAAAGATGAGGGCCATGAACAACAATACCTGCCAGCCTCCATCCGTCTGGATGCCTGGTACTAGCTCGGTGGCCACATACAGAGCCACGGCGTTGATCAACCAGCGCAATAATAATCTTTGTCGCATGACACACCTCCTAATTTTTGTCCGTTTAATCCGGTCGTCAGTCGTTTTTTCGTTAGCGAAGGCGCGTGTGAGCACCTTCAATCTTCTCTTAGCGCCAGCCGCATCTGGGCCAGCGTCCTCTTTTCGATGAAGCCATGTAGCTTGAGAGCCTCAATGGCCTCCTGATGTTCAGCAGGGTGACTGACGCCAGCACCTCGTTGCGGATAACTCTCCAATAGGCTGAGAGCTTTCGCGATCAGCATTCCCTCCAGTTGGCCGCGATGGTCAGGGTGAACCATAAACTCCAGGCTGTGCTCGCCTCGCCAGTGGGAGGCCAGCACGGTGAGGGTGGCGATGAAGCGGCCGCCATCCTCTACTGCCAAGCGGTATTCCCTGCGTCCTGCGATCAGATTGCTCAACCACCTGGACAACCGCTGGTCTAGCCCCACCATAAAATGATCGGCGCGCACTGACTTGAGCCACCGGGCCCCCTCCGGGGCAGCGGCTGAAGCTAGCTCGTATTCCTTTCGCCACTCGCTGTAGCTCCTTCTACGCAGCAAACAATCTTGTCCTGAGCGGCTCGACTGAGCTCGCCGAAGTCCTGTCGAAGGGCTCTCGATGAGAGCTACTGGCCTTACTCTTTCCGAATACAACTCTGTCATGGCAGTGATCTGCTCGAAGCCCAGGTGCTGGTAAAGCTTGCAGGCAGGGGCGTTGTCGGCGTACACCTGGAGGATGATCCACTCCCCACCTTGATCTCTAGCCAGGTCAATGGCCGCCTGCACCAGATGATGGGCGATGCCCTGGCTTTGATAATCAGATCGAACGGCAACGTTGCTGATAAGCCAACGGGGGGAGGAGGGGGCGAGCCTGCCCACGTTGACGTTGCCCACGATGCGGCCTTCTTCTACCCAGACGAAGCCCTGGAAGGTCTCGTGGAATCCAGGACTGATGCGATCCAGCAACCAGAGGAAGGGGCCAAAGCGGCTCATGATTTTTAACTCGCGCAGGGCCTCTCTGCCTTGCTGGGTCAAATGCCCGCCAAACGCTCTCTCCATAAGCGCTGCCACCTGCCCTATATCGCGGCTTGGGTCCACGGGCCGCAGGCCGCTGTCCCCTTTTCTTCTACGAACGGCTTCAGCTACCATTCACTCCCACCCGATGATCCAGACACAGAGGCCGGCCAAGAGGACGGTGCTGACCACCAGGGTTGCGAGTTGCCCCGGCAGAAGCCCCACGTCCTTGGCGGCCCACAGAAGCATGGGCACCATAAATACCGCCAGGACAAACCAGGCCACCAGGCGTGGATGTTGACTGATGGATTTTCGTACAGACATTACAACTTCCTCCTCGTTGGATAACCTTTCGCGTAATGAAAAACTCGAAACTCAAAACTCAAAAACCCGAAACCCAAATCTTATCCCACTCCCTTTTCACCTGTCGCCAGGTTTCATCCAGGCTGCGGCTATTGTCAATGACCACATCGGCCCGGGCAAGCCTGGCCTCCTGAGGCGGCTGAGCCTCGATACGCTGTCGGGCCTCCTCCTCGGTCAGCCCCCGCTGCTCCACCAGGCGGGCTAGTTGCTGCTCCTGGCGGCAGGTGACCACCCAGAGGGCGTCGTAGTTTCTGTCCATGCCGGCCTCAATGAGCTTGATGGCCTCAACCACGACCACGGGTTCCTGGCTACTCTCGATCAATTCCTCGGTGCGAGCGATGACGGCTGGATGCACGATGGCCTCCAGGCGATGCAGAGCGGCTTCGTCGGCGAAAACGATGCTTCCCAGCTTTTTCCGGTCGATGTCCCTCTCGTGGCCCAGGATGTCCTCACCGAATTCCTGCACCACAGCTTGCCAGATGGGCGTGCCTTTCTCCATCAATTCGTGAACAAGGACATCGGCGTCTATAGCCTCGGCCCCCAGGCAATCCAACATCCCCGATACGGCACCCTTGCCGGTGGCGATGTTGCCGGTCAGGCCGATGATGTACTTCACGCCGCCCCTGCCTCTGCCCACTGGGCCAGGAGTCGTTGCAGCTCTGCATTTACCCGCTGGTATTCTCCTCCCAGCTCCCGCAAGCTCTCAATGTCCTGGTCCATGCTGGCAGCGACCAACTCCTCGCCCAGGGCTGCCAATCGGGCCTCCAGAGCAGCGATTTCCTCTTCTAGCTCCTCGGCTCCAGCTCCTTGCTTTTTGCCTCTTGCCTCCTGCCTCTGGCTTCTTACCCCCCGCTTTTTGTCTCTTCTCTCTTGCTTCTTGCCCCTTGCTTCCTGTTCCTTGCTCTTCTGCTCCTCGTAGTCGGAATAGTTGCCATCGTAGACCCGTAGTTCCCCATCTTCGATAGCCCAGACCTGGGTGGCCAGGGTGTTTATCAGGTAGCGGTCGTGGGAAACGATGAGGATAGTGCCGTTGAAGTCAGTCAGCACTTCCTCCAGCACCTCCTGGGAAGCGATATCCAGGTGAGTGGTAGGCTCGTCCAGCAGCAAGAAGTTGGCCCCCTCCAGGGTCAGCTTGGCCAGGGCCACTCGGCTTCGCTCTCCGCCCGACAGGTCTCCTATTGGCTTGAAGACATCGTCGCCGGAGAAAAGGAACCGCCCCAGAAAGCCGCGGGCCTTCTCCAGCGGCAAATCATGGGACTCGAGGATCTCGGCTAAGACGGTCTTCTCCTTGGCCAGGTTCTCGTGGGCTTGAGCGAGATAGCCCAACTTGACGTTTTGGCCGATCCGCACCAGCCCGGCCAGGGGCGACACCTGGCCGATGACGGTTCTGAGAAAAGTGGTCTTGCCCGAGCCGTTGAGGCCCAGGAGGGCAGCCCGTTCGCCACGACGCAGACACAAGTCTGGGCAAGCGAAGAGTGAGTCGCCAGGCTGATAGCCGATGGCCAGATTCTCTGAGACCAGGACGAGATCGGCGCCGCGCAGG
>CAZVCJ010000306.1:0-3515 GCA_964625745.1 uncultured Anaerolineae bacterium
ACATCTTGTCACCTCCGTTCTCAGATCGAGTTCTCCTCAGCTCCTATCCTTTCACCGGGAAGCCCGCCGCCCACGCCAGGAAGCCAGCCTTGCACTGAGCCCAGTCGAAGTGCTGGCCAGCAGTCGTTGCCACAGGCTGAGCTTTGGTGGTTCTGGCAGGTCGGATGCGGCCACGGGAGAAAGCTGCGCCAGGTCCTGGGCGATGGCCTGCATCACTTCTGCGGTGAACACACCCGGTGCCATGCCCGCTACCTGCTCCAGCGTGAATCCCAGGGCCATGCTCAACTGCGGCGCGTCCAATAGGCCAGGGATGTGCTTGCTCAGGATGGCCCTGGCCTCCTCGTTGGCCAGCAGCAACTGCAGGGTGCTGTCGAGCCCCAGGCGAATGCCCGCCCCTTCGACGGAGCTCAGGGCAGGTTTTTCGGGGCCACCGAAGCGGCTGGTGGCCTGGAGGGTGAACCTGGCCGATGTCCGGATGTCCCGCGACGAGCTGCCGACCAGGACCTCGAATTCCCCCGCCTCGGCTACCCATTGCCGCGCCTGGTCATCGTAGCAGGCCAGCGACTCGCGGGTGAGGGTCAGGGTGACGGTCCTGGTTTGGCCAGGCTCGAGGGACACCTTGGCAAAGGCCTTCAACTCCTTTTCTGGACGCATCAGGCGGCGTCCTGAGCCTTGTCCTGAGCTCTGTCGAAGGGCTGCCGAAGGGGTGGATTCCAGGTCACGGACGTAGAGCTGCACCACCTCCTGGCCCGCGCGCGCCCCGCTGTTCTGCACGTCCACGGAGACCTGCAAGTCCTCATTCACATCAACCCTTGCACTGAGCCCAGTCGAAGTGTCAGAGGCACTGAGGCGCAGATTGCGGTAGGCAAAGGTGGTGTAGGAAAGGCCATAGCCAAAGGGGAACAGGGGCTCGATCTTCTTCTTGTCGTAGTAGCGATAGCCGACGAAGATGCCCTCGCCATAGTGCACCCTGCCATTCTCGCCGGGATAGTTGATGTAGGCGGGGTTATCCTCCAGTCGCCTGGGGAAGGTCTGGGGCAGTCGGCCGGAGGGGTTCACGTCGCCGAAGAGGACGTCGGCGATGGCGTAGCCACATTCCTGACCGGGGAACCAGGCCTGTACCACGGCGGCCACTTTGTCCAGCCAGCTCATGGTAATCGGCGAACCGGTGTTCAAGACCACCACGGTGTTGGCGTTGGCTGCGGCAACTTTCTCGATCAGCGCCACCTGATCCCCAACCAGCTCCATGTCCGGTCGGTCGAACCCCTCGCTCTCCCACTCGTCGCTCAGGCCAACGAAGACCAGGGCCACGTCCGAGGCAGAGGCCAGGGCCGCTGCGCGGTCCATGGCGTCCTCCGCAATGGGCGGCAGGCAGCCCAGGCGAAGGCTGGCGAACGGCACCGCGCTCCGCTTGCTGTATTCTACTGTCAGGTCGCAGGTCTGGCCGGCGGCCAGGCCCATCTCGAAGGTCAACTCTGCCGAACCGGTGCCGGTGAAGCTTTCACCCGGCTGCTGCTCGGTCCAGTTGTCAATGACCTCCTGGCCATCAACGTAGAGTCGGCTCAGCCCCGCGCTGCTCAGGCCAAAGGTGTACCTGCCAGCTTCCGGCGCGGTGAGCTGGCCTGTCAGCCTGGCGGAGAACGCAGCGGCATCCACATCAGGGTCAATCTCGCCCAGCCAGGTCAGTTCGGTGGTCTCAGCCAGCATGGTCTTGACGGGCGCAGCGGAGAGATCGAGGTTCACTTCGACTGGGCTCAGTGCAAGGTTGAAGAACTCGACGGTGAGGCCCTGGCCCGCCTGGCCGCCGGCGGGGGTCAGCCAGGCCGGAGGGATCAAGGGGAGCAGCTTGTGATTGGTGCACCCTGCTTCGAAGCCGATCTTCACGGCATCGCCCACCCTGTTGACAATCCCGTCGAAGGGGGTGATGGCATAATGGGGAGTCACGTGGGAGCTCCCCCCGCCCATGATCCGCGCCACCCTGGCATTGGGGCCAATGATGGCCAGGGATTTGATCTGATCGGTGTTCAGGGGCAGGACGTTCCCCTCGTTCTTGAGCAACACCATCCCTTCCGCTGCCGCCTGGCGGGCCAGGGCGCGGTGCTCTGGTTTGTCAACGGCCCTCTCCGGGCGGTCCTCCGGGTCCTCAAAGGCGCCCGATTTGACGATGATGCCCAACAGGCGGCGCACGCTCTCGTCAATAGTCGCTTCGTCCACCTCCCCGGCGTGGAAGGCTCGAAGCAGCTTCTCACCTCGCCACACGGGTGGGCCTGGCATCTCCAGATCGAGGCCGGCGTTCACGGAAGCGGCGGTGCTCTTGGTGCCCAACCAGTCCGACATGACGAGACCCTCGAACCCCCACTCCTTTCTCAATATGTCCGTCAGGGTGTAGGGGTTCTCGCTGGCGTAGGTGCCGTTGACCTTGTTATAAGAGGCCATCACCGACCAGGGGTGGGCCTCTCGAACCGCCGCTTTGAAGGGCGGCAGGTAGATCTCTCGCAAGGCGCGCTCGCCCACTTCGGAGCTGATGGTATTCCTCTGGAACTCGGAGTCGTTGCAGACGTAGTGCTTGACCGCCGTGCCCACGTTCTGGCTTTGACCTCCCCGGACAAACGCCACCGCCATGCGGGCCGACAGGTAGGGGTCTTCGGAATAACATTCGAAGTTTCGACCATTCAGCGGCGAGCGGTGGATGTTGACCGTGGGGGCCAGCAGGATGTGGGCCCCCTTGGTCTTGGCTTCTTCACCCAGGGCCTGGCCGACGCGCTCCACCAGTTCCGTGTTCCAGGTGGCGGCCAGGGCGATGCCAACCGGGAAGCAGGCCGACGTTAGCCCGCCGGTTAAGCTCCCGCCGCCCCGGGCGCCGTAGGGACCATCGGTCACTTTGATGGCCGGGATGCCCAGCCTTTCCACGGGCGTGGTGTGCCACATCGTCGAGCCAGCGAGCATGGACACCTTCTCTTCGATGGTCATTTGATTAAGCAGTTCTTCGATCATTTCTTTCATGGCCTCCTCGTTTTGTGAATGTGAAGTGCAACTACTCCCCTTTTGCGACCTGCAGGCGACACCAGGCGTACAGTGCGTCGTAGACGTCGAACTGCCGCTCCAGGTTCTCCAGATCGTCAGGGAAGCGCAGGCTGTAGCCAACGGCGATGGCTTCCAGGCCCGCTGCCACAGGGTCGGCGTCGCGGTCGGCCCTTACATCGGCGCTGTGGACGATCTTCGCCACCCGCAACAGGGCCTTGTCTGTCAGGCCAAAGTGCTCGACGATCGCTTCGAATGAGCACTGGCCATCGTGATGGCCCAACTCAACCTCTGGCGCGTCGAACGGAATCGCCCCCGTTTCCTCAACCACCCGCTTGACCTGGCTCTTGGGCACGAACAGGAACTCGGCATCCGAGTCCACAAAGCGGCTGATGAGCCACGGACAAGCCACCCGGTCTACGTGCACGTGCGAACGAGTTATACTCGTTAAGGATAAGAACCTGCGTTTTTTACTGGCTGGCAAAAGTTCTATT
>CAZVCJ010000307.1:0-1641 GCA_964625745.1 uncultured Anaerolineae bacterium
ATCAGGGTGACCATTTCGTCGCTGAGCAATTCCTCGCGGCGCAGTTGGGCGAAACGATCCAGCAGGTTTTGCACTCGCGTGCGCCGCCGTTCGGCCCCTTGCAGGTCGTCAATGATCCGTCCCTGGTGCATCATCACCGTGCGGTCGCCCAGGGCCAACGCCTGGGCCATGCTGTGGGTGACCATCAGGGTCGTCAGCCCCTCCTCTCGCACGATCTCCTTGGTTATGGAGGCGATCTGCTCGGCAGCCTTGGGGTCCAGGGCGGCGGTGTGCTCGTCGAGGAGTAGAATCTGGGGGCGGCGGATGGTGGCCATGAGCAGGGTAACGGCCTGCCGCTGCCCACCGGAGAGGGTGCCCACGGTGGCATCCAATCGCTCTTCCAGCCCCATGCCAAAGCGAGCCAACATCTCGGCGTACCGCTGCCGCTCCTGGCTAGAGAGACCTCGCTGCAAGCGTCGGGGCTGCCCCCGTCCGGCCGCCAGGTGCAGATTCTCCGCCACTGTCAGGCTGGGGCAGGTACCCTGGAACGGGTTCTGGAACACCCGCCCGATGAGCCTGGCCCGCTGGTGCTCCGGCTGGTGGGTCACGTCCCGACCCACAATGCGAATGGCCCCCGAATCGGGGAAGAAGCGGCCGGCGACGGCGTTCAGCAGCGTGGATTTGCCGGAGCCGTTGGTGCCGATGGTCGTTACAAACTGGCCTTCCGGCACGTGGAGGCTCACGTCGCACAGGGCGTGGACGCGGTCGCCGCCGGGCTGGGTGAAGATTTTGTTGACGGACTCTAAGTCAATCATAGGTCGGTTCTCCTGTGTTGCATGTTTCGTAGCCAGCCACGCATATTGGTTCTGACCTTCAATCCACACATTTCAATGTGTGGTGTCGCTCGAACCGCAGGCCCTCTTGCTTTGGGGCACTACACTTTGAAACCTGTGGTGAGCTTGTCGAACCAAGTGTAGTGTGCGGCTGCCTCTTCTGTCAGCGGCCTGGAAAAGCCAGTGCCATTAGGCTCCCATGCCCACGAACCGGCGGCCCTTCGGCTACGCTCAGGACAGGCGTGGGAGCCGCCTCCGCTAGGACTTCTGGATTTCAGTGTCCTTTCACCACAATGGGCAGATAGACGTGGGTACCCTTTTGCGGCTCGCAAGCAGTCAAAAAGTCCATGACGCGCGCCATCACCGCATCCCTGGTCTCGGCGGGGTAGATGGTCTCAAAGGGGAAGGCCATGTAGATCAGGCGGGCGCACTCGCCGGAATCCCACGTCAGGGCGGCGTGGCCGATGCCGGCGTGGTAGATCAGCGCCGATTGCGCCCGTGGGTCATCCAGCGAGGGCAGGAAATAGTCCACTCGGTCGGCGTAGTATGTATCCCCAGAGCCATTGTCGAAGGCGAAGACGTCTAACCCATCGAAGAGCCCTCCCGGAGTAGCCATGACGGTGTTGGGATACGGCTGGTAGTTCCGCTTGAAGGCGTCACTGCCCTGGTAGTAGGCCTTGAGCACATCGGTGTAGAAGTCCGGGCCATGACCGCGCAGCACCAGGTCCAACCCAATCTCCGACCCACTGATCAAAAGCGAGCCGCCCTGCGCCAGAAAATCGGCCAGAAGGTCTTGCTCGGCCGGGGTCAGGGCGATTTCCGCTGCGTT
>CAZVCJ010000307.1:1741-3482 GCA_964625745.1 uncultured Anaerolineae bacterium
TCACACCATCCCGGTAAGCAAAGTAGCGCACGATGCCCCGGTAAACGGCTTGCGCGGTGAGTTGCGCGAAGCGGGGATCCAGCAGCGCCCGTGTGTCCTCGGGATCGTCGTGAAAGGCGATCTCCAATAGCACGCCGGGCATGGTCGAGAGCAGACGGACCTCGCCAAAGTTGTCGGCCAGCATGCCCTGGTCCGTCCAGTCGGGATCCCAGGCGGCCCGGATGTCCTCGACCAGGGTGGCGTGGATGAAGTATTGCAGGATGTCAGACCACGGCGACCACATTCCTCCGTAGGTGCCGTCGTAGATGTAGCTCTCGGTGCCCCGGTCGGTGTGATTTGCAGAACCATTGGTGTGCCAGGAGATAAAGACGGCATCTTCCCCGGCTGGTTTCTCCCATTCAGCGTAGCGCGGTCGGGCCGTGACGTCGTCCCACATATCATAGTCCCAGCCATAGGCGATGCTGTACGGAGCGTAGACCGACGACGGCGCGCCCTGGAACATGGCCCAGTAGCGAGAGGCTTCTTCCCAGCGTGGGCGTTCGCTGGGGCCAGGGCTGTTGGTGAACCAGCCTCCCAATTCGCTGCCCATGCCCCCACCCACGCGCACGGCCCCCGCGCTCACCACGCGGCCCGGAACGGCAGAGTCGTTGGACAGGCTGACGCTGGCGGGCTGGTCGGCATAGAACGGGTACGTTCCCAGGTACCGCCAGGTCTGGCCATGGGCGGTCTGATCCATGCGCCGCTCACTCACCCCGCCTGCGTGGGCGACAAGGTAGTGAGCACCGGGGGCCCGGTCTGGCCCGGAGGTGTACCAGACGTAGACGGCGTAGCTCCCTTGCTGAGTGGGAGTGAAAGTCCAGGTGGCGGTGGCCGTGGCGGTGGTGTCTACCGAAGCGTAGCGCACCGATGCGTGCCAGGGAAAGATGGTGTCACTTATCGTCTCGGTGCTTGTGAACCAGCTCCCGATCTCGACATAAGCGGGCATCTCTACGGTGACAGTGAGCTCGTCGGTGTTAAGATCTCGCTCGCGCACCGTCCAGACCTCGGCCCCGGCGTTGTACAGGTAGGGCAGCAGGTATTGGTTGATCACTTCGGCGTTGTTAAAATCCTCGACCAGGTTCTCCCAGACGGGGCGCTGGGTGAACCAGTCGCCCTGGGTCGGGTTCCAGTACCAGCCGTGGCCGGCGCTGACGTAGACCATCTTGCCCGCGAGAAAGCCAGTGGTGTCAGTTTGCAGGGCCGCGTCCACTCCCGCGCCCTCGTCCGATTTTTGGGCCAGCGGAGACTCCAACAGGAAGGCGGACAGGTCGCGGAAGGGCCGGGATGGGACGGCGGGGTCCTGAGCCAGGACGTGGACAATGAGGCGGTTATCGGGGGAACCGTCCGGGATGCCCGCAGTGGCCATGAGCTCCGCTCGAAAGGGCTGTATCGTTTTGACGATTTGCTCGATGATCTGGTCGGAGAGCAGGGGGTTGAATTCCTGGGCCAGGAACGCTTCGGGAAAGCTCAGGTACACACTGACCCTCGTACCTTCTACAGTGAGTTGGATCAGTTCAACTCCGTCGGTGGGGATGGCCGACCAGAGGCCATCGGCCCGTTCTTTGGCAGTAGGCCCAGCGATGAGGGCGTTCAGCGTAGCTTGCAGTTTATCCCCGACATCTCCGTCCAAAAGCACGGAGCGCTCCACGCAGTAGATGTCCCCACCACGGCGGAAACAAACGGGGGTATCAGTGACCGGGGG
>CAZVCJ010000308.1:0-3467 GCA_964625745.1 uncultured Anaerolineae bacterium
TCAGCCGAACGGCGGCTATGGAGCGGGGCTCAGGACATGCCTGACGAACCATCAGCCGAACGGTAACTGCACACTTGTCTGGAAGCAGAGCGGGAGGTAGTAAGCGCCTCCCGCTTTTGCTTCTTGGACTGGACATCGCACTGGTGGTTGACTTGTAAGGGTTCATGCTGTACAATACCACCAATCTACTGGTGAGAGGAGGCAAACATGGGGTTCTCAGAGCTAATCAAGAAGCGGTACAGTGTACGGGCCTACAAGCCCGATCAGGTGGAGGATGAGGTGCTGAACCAGGTGCTAGAAGCGGCGCGCCTGGCGCCCACCGCGGCCAATCGGCAGCCCGTTCAGCTCATCGTGATTCCCACGGTGGGGCGAGAAGCGGAGTTGAGGCGCGTCTACAATCGCGATTGGTTCGTGCAAGCGCCATTGGTCATCTGCGCTTGCGGGATACCGGCCAAGGGCTGGACCCGCAGCGACGGCAAGAACTACACCGACGTGGACGTGGCCATCGTCATGGATCACCTGATCCTGGCCGCCACCGACGGCGGGCTGGGCACCTGTTGGGTCGGCGCCTTCGACCCAGCCGCCGCCCGCGAGGTACTGGGCCTGCCCGACGACGTGGAGCCCGTCGCCTTCACGCCGCTGGGGTATCCGGCTGACCGGCCCAGGCCCAAAAAGCGCAAAGCGTTGTCTGAGTTGGTGCGCTATGAACGCTGGTGAGGCTGACGTGATGGATACAGCTTGGAAGTTAGAAGTTAGCAGGTAGAAGATGTCCAACACACACCCAATATCTAATATCCGACATCCAACATCCAAGCTCGTGAAAGAGGTACAACCGGTAAGACCGGCGTCGCCGCGGCGAGCCGCCCAAGTCTGCTTCCCCGATGGCCGCACTTTCGAAGCGCCTATCGGCACTCCGCTGGAAGATTTCGCGCGGGCCGCCTTCCCGGCCCCGCCGGTTCCAGTGATGGCTGCTCTCGTGGACGGTAAACTGAAAGAGCTGACCTGGCCGGTCGCCTGTGACGTGGAGGCCACGCCCGTCACTCTGGCCGACAGTGACGGCGTGAGAATCTACCGCCGCTCCCTTTCCTTTCTCCTGGTGGCTGCGGCCCAGAAACTCTTTCCCCAGGCCCAGGTTTACGTGGACTATCCCCTTCCCTTCGGCGGCTACTTCTGCCTGGTGCGGGGGCGAGAGCCGTTTACTCCCCAGGAGCTCGACCAGTTGACGGCGCTGATGCAGGAAATGGTCGCCGCCGACCTGCCCATCACCAAGGAGCGCGTGCCGTTGGACCAGGCGGTGGAGCTCTTTCGCGGCTGGGGTGAAAGGGAGGTGGTCCGGCTGCTCACGTACCGTCGCAAGGATTATCTGACCCTCTACCAACTGGACGGAGTGCGCGACTCCTTCCATGGGTACATGGTGCCCTCCACTGGCTACCTGCGTCTGTTTGCCCTGCGCTCCTATGCGCCCGGCTTCGTCCTCCAGTTTCCTCGCCGCCATCGTCCCACCGAATTGCTCCCCTTCGAGGAATTCCCCCACCTGGCGGCCGTCTTCCGGGAGTACGGTGAATGGGTGCGACGCCTGGCCGTCGAGGACGTGGGGGCGCTGAATGAAGCCATTGAGGCCGGGCGGATGTCGGAGATCATCCTGGTGGCCGAAGCCCTGCACGAGCAGCGGATCGCCCAGATCGCCGGGGATATCGCCCGCCGGCGAGGGGAGGTGCGGCTGGTGCTCATCGCCGGTCCGTCCGCTTCGGGAAAGACCACCCTCGCCCGTCGGCTGGCCGTGCAACTGCTGGCCGCTGGCATCCGCCCGGTGGCTATCAGCCTGGACGACTACTTTCTGGAGCGGGAGCACACTCCGCGGGATGAACACGGCGAATACGACTTCGAGGCCCTGGAAGCGGTGGACCTGGCCCTATTCAACGATCACCTGCTGCGCCTGATGGAAGGGGAGTCTGTGCCGATTCCCCACTACAACTTCCGCACCGGCCAACGGGAGGCAGGCGAGACCCTGCTCCTCGCCCCTGACCACGTTCTCCTGGTGGAGGGGATCCACGGCCTGAACCCGGCCCTGGTGCCGGCGCTGTCACCGCAGCGCATCTGTCGGATCTACGTCTCGGCCCTCACCCAGCTTAATATTGACCGCCACAACCGCGTCTCCACCACCGACACCCGGTTGATCCGACGCATCGTGCGGGATTCCTGGGCCCGTGGGTACTCCGCCCAGGAGACCATCGCCCGTTGGGAGAGCGTGCGCCGGGGGGAGAAGCGCCACATCTTCCCCTATCAAGAAAACGCCGACGTGATGTTCAATTCGGCCCTGGTGTACGAGCTGGCGGTACTGAAACCGTTGGCCGAGCCGTTGCTGTTCCAGGTCAAACCCTCCAGCCGCGCCAGGGTCGAGGTGCGGCGGTTGTTGGCCTTCCTGGACTGGTTCCTGCCCTATTCTGCGGGTATCGTCCCCAGCAATTCCATTCTGAGGGAGTTCATCGGTGGGTCAATTCTGGAGGAGTTTCGGCCGTGGCGAGTTATGATATGAAAGGAAGAGAAAGCAATGACGAGGAAACCATTCAACTGGCGTGAATTTTGGATCCTATGGGCCGCCGGGGTCTGCGGGGTCATCGCCGTGTTGCCCTACACCCTGACCCTGCAGGCGCCCCTGATTGAGCAAATGCCCACCTTGCCCATGCCCCTGGCTGTGGTGATCGCCGCCCAGGTCGCCCAGAACGCCGTGTTGGTGGCCATCGCTGTGGGACTGGGGTTGCTCCTGGCGACGCGGATTGGGCTAGGCGCACCGCTCCTGGAGGCGCGCTTGGCCGGGGAAGCGGTGAGCCAGCGACTGCGGGCGATGCTGGTGCCATCCGTGCTGGCCGGCGCTGCGGCAGGCATAGCCATCGTCGTGCTCGATCTGCTGGTCTTCGCCCCTGGGATGCCGGCCGCCGCGCCTGCCGGGGAACATCCCCCCGCCTGGCAGGGGCTACTGGCCTCTTTCTACGGCGGCATCACCGAAGAGCTGCTCATGCGCCTCTTCTTGATGTCCCTTCTGGCCTGGCTGCTGGGTCTGGTGTGGCGAGAGGCCCCTGGCCGGCCAGCAGCCGGCGCTTTTTGGACAGCCAACCTGGGTGCGGCTATCCTCTTTGGACTGGGCCACCTGCCGGCGACGGCGGCCCTGGTTCCCCTGACAAGCTTTGTGGTTCTTCGCGCCATCGTGCTGAACGGGATTGGCGGCGTCGTCTTCGGACATCTGTACTGGCGGCGCGGGCTGGGAGCGGCCATGCTGGCCCACTTCGGCGCCGACATCGTGCTGCACGTGCTGACACCGCTGCTTCTGACGTTCATGGGGGCGTCGTGATGGACGTGGAAACCGAAAGGCAGCAACTGCTGGAGCAGATCCGCCAGCACGCTGATCCTGAGCACCAGGTGAGGATGAGCATGGTGGTCCCCACAGGACTCAAGGTGTACGGCCTGCG
>CAZVCJ010000309.1:0-3465 GCA_964625745.1 uncultured Anaerolineae bacterium
GACAGGCTGTTTTGCAACTCAGTGTTTGGTTGCGGCCAGAGGCCGCGTTAAGGTATCATATTGGCAATCCACGCAAGGGGTAGCAGAACATCCCTCCAGGGAATACTGATGGAAACATTGGTCGTACAGACGTTTGAGAATGAGATCATAGGAGCTGTGATTCAGGGCAATAATAGCAAGCTAGAAGTTCAAGGTACGACGCCTGAGTATAAAGTTGCCCTGCAGCAACTCATCGAATCCATCACCTCCAGGCCAATTCCTTACAGAAGTGGTAAGACGAGAGAAACCCCGGAGGGTATCGAACACATCACAATGGTCAAAATGTGTCGGAAAGGTGATCCCGAATTCTTCGATGCTTTGGAAGATGCCTTGCCTAAATATTCCTTGCTTGGAAAAAGGATTGAAGGCTTACTCTTGACAGAGGAAAGAGAAGCAGCAAAGATTTTCCAGCCTCTAGCAATGCCGACGTATGCCGTGCGTGAGAAAGCGGAAGAATACGAAACAGAATAGAAAAGGTCAGGACATTCGACTGATGGCAGAAAGGCAGGGTTTCATGAAAAAAGAAAGGCTTCTGGCTCTACTTGTCATCACAGCCTTGCTTCTGGGGCTGGCAGGCGTTGCTCAGGCTCAGGACAAGACCTACGTCTGGGATCGCCTCGACGTGGACATCAAGGTGCTCGAGAATTCCGACATCCGCGTCGTGGAGACACAGCAGTTCACCTACACCAGCGGCGATTTCCACTTCGGCTACCGCGAGATCCCCACCGACAGGCTGGACAGCATCACCGACGTGGAGGTCTGGGAGGGGGATCGGCAGTATCAGCGGGGACGCGGCGGCGACTATACCTACGAGACTTTCTTTAACGACGACGGGGACTTCACTATCAAGTGGTACTACCCCGGCTACCGCGACTCCACCCACACCTACACCATCAAGTACACGGTGAAGGGCGGGCTCCGTTTCTACGAAGGGGGCGATCAACTCTTCTGGAAAGCCGTTTTCGCCGACCGTGACGTCCCTGTCCTGGCTTCGGTAGTGACAGTTCACCTTCCCGCTGCCTTCGAGCCAGATCAACTCGTGACCGCAGCCTACGGTGGAGGGCGCGACGAGCGCGAGGACGTGGATATTGACAACACGGGCTCCGAAGTGGTCTTCAGCACAGGTCGCACCTGGCCCGATGAGGAGCTGGAAGTGCGCGTGCAGTTCCCCCACGGCGTTGTTCAGGGCGCCCCTGCCGCCTGGCAGGCTGGTTACGATAGAATGGCCGACTATGACGACAAGTATCGTCCCGTGGTTGATCTGGCGCTGGGAGCCATCGGTCTCTTGATCCTGGTCGCTGGGCCCCTGGCCCTGATCGCTCTCTGGTACACTCGAGGGCGAGATGTGCCCCTGAGTGCGGTAGCGGACTACCTGCCCGAGCCACCCAGTGACCTCCCGGCTGGCGTGGCTGGCACCCTCCTCGACGAGAAGGCCGACACGAAGGACATCATCGCCACTATCGTTGACCTGGCGCGGCGCGGCGTGATGACCATGACCGAGACACAGGAGCCAGGATTCCTGGGCATCGGCACAAACCGCGATTTCACCTTCCAGTTGGTGGGTACAGAGCAACCCTTGCGGCCCTACGAGAGAACATTGATCATGAAGCTATTCCGCAGGCGATCTCAGGTTGACTTGTCAGATCTGAAGGAGAAGTTCTACGAGGCCATCCCTACCCTGCGGGAGGAGCTGTATGACGAGGTGGTAGAAAGAGGCTTCTTCACGAAAAGCCCGGAGCGAACGCGCAGGAACTATACGATCCTGGGCTTCGTTGGCGTAGGTGCGGCCTGCATTTTGGGCATCGGGGCCATGATTGTCCTCAGCAAGTACACCAGCGCCGCGATCTGTCCCCCTATTGGGCTAGGCATTACCGCCCTCGCCCTCATCGTCGTGGGCAGCTTCATGCCCCGCAAGACGCGCGAGGGATCGTTGGAAGCAGCCAGGTGGAACGCCTTCAAGCGCTATCTGGCCAACGTCGAGAAGTACACCGACCTCCAGCAGGCCCAGGACATATTCGACAAATATCTGCCCTACGCCATCGCCTTCGGTCTGGAGAGGAGCTGGATCAGAAAGTTCGCCACCGTCGAGACACCTGCTCCCATCTGGTACTACCCCTACTTCCCTGTCTATGGGCATGGTTATTCCCGCCAACGTGGGGTGAGTCGGCCAGCTCCCACAGGCGAGGGCCGGGGTCTCCCCTCTCTGGAGGGGGCAACCGAGGGCGTCTTCACCTCGCTGGAGAGCATGAGCAGCGGCCTCTTCTCCATGTTGGAATCAGCCTCCAGTACTTTGACCAGCTCGCCCTCCAGCTCCGGGGGAGGCGGATTCAGCGGCGGAGGTGGAGGCGGCGGGGGAGGCGGTGGAGGTGGCGGAGGCGTCGGCTGAGCAGCGTCAAAGCGGCTCAGCGTCTTAGCGACAAGCGCCAACAGAACTCAAGGTTCAAACTGACAGGCTTTGCCAAAGACCATCAGACCAAAGACCATCAGACCAGTACGGAGGTTCACATGACCGGTTCGGGAAAAACGATAGGGATGATCATGATCGTGGCAGGCATCGCCATCTGCCTGGTGGCGGCGCTTTTCTTCGGATCAGGCGCCGCATCGGGCCGGACAGCGTCAGCCATGATCCTGGGATTCGGCCTGGTGTTCGTCTTCGTGGTGCTGCCCCTGGTCGGGGTGGGCGGCTTCCTGTTCGCCAAGGACCGCCAGGAAGCGGCCGCCTTCGCCGAGGTCGAGAAGGAGAAGCGGGTGCTCAACATGGTGCTGACCCAGGGCCAGGTGCGGGTGGCTGAGGTGGCCCTGGAGCTGAACGCCACCCGCGATCAGGTGAAGGAGTGGGTATACGACCTGGTAGGCAAAGGTCTCTTCACGGGTTACATCAACTGGGACGAAGGAATCCTCTACTCCAAGCAGGCCTCAGAGCTTAAGACCAACAAATGCCCCAATTGCGGAGGCCAGCTAGAACTGGCAGGCAAGGGCGTGGTGAGTTGCCCTTACTGTGGAACGGAGATATTCTTATGAGGGAGCGCTGTGCTTAAGGTATTGGAGGAAAGGAGAAAGCAACGGGATAGATTTGTAAACATGGCTCGGACCTACGCTGAAAAGCTGCGCGGGAGATTGGGTAAACTAACAGCCATCGTTTATGGCTCCGTCTCCCGAGGCGACTTCAATCTAGGCAGCGACGTGGACGTCCTGATCATCTCCGAGGGGTTGCCCCACCATCCTCTGGAACGAATGGAAGTGCTTTATTCCTGTCACGAATCGCCTTTGGAGCCAAAGGGCTACACGCATGACGAGTTCCGCGCTCTCCTGGCTAAGCGGAATTCGGTCCTCGTGGATGTTTTGAAGGAGGGCATTGTGGTAACGGATGATCTGGGCTTAGCCCATACAAATCAATTCAAGGAGGTGAGAGAGTATGGATCTTAG
>CAZVCJ010000310.1:0-3409 GCA_964625745.1 uncultured Anaerolineae bacterium
GCGTTTTCGCTTCGGCGTTTCCCCCTGCTTGTTTTCAGGTGACAGGGGATGAACCATGGCCCCTGTAATGAGCACGGGAACCATCATGTCCCTGGCCCAGATGGTGCGTTCGACGTGTGCCAGCGGCGTGATTACTCCCCCGCAAGCCGGATTTGCTCTATAACTGTCAGGCACGACCCGTCCCATATCGCCCATCTTGTCATCAGTCTTGCAGCCGGGCTTTTAAAGTTTCCAGAGCCTTTAGACAACGACACAGGCTATCCGAACGTTGGATGGCGACTTCGGGACGCCACATGTGCTCTGTTGCCATAGCAAACTCAATGAGCCGACCAGGATAGCCGGGCCCCGCCCGGCCTCCGCTCCCTTCGCGGGGTACGATGTCTTCGCGGATTGCCCTTCTGCGGCTTCGCCGGGCCAGGTTGATGAGAGTGGTCTTGGGATCCGGCTCCGCATCCGGATTGGGTGGAATTCTGGCCGCCGGAATGCCCAGGAAAGCGGCCAGTCGCTCTGCGTCTGCCAGGAGCCAGGCCTCGGTAGCGTGCACGGCCACGCGGAATTGCATTCCACTGGCTGGATGGGGGAGCACGCTTCGGACAAGGTCCGGGCCACACTCTGCATCACGGTTCAGGTCTACTACCACCAGCCAGGGAGCGAAGCGCGCAGCCTGGTTATAACGGGGAAGCCGTCGGAGCACGTAGCCTTTGCCACTCTTGCCGTACACGATCCCGCAGGTCAGTCCGACGTATTCGAGCAAGCGACGAACAACCACTTCATCCGTGATACCCTCAACGAGCACATTGATGGGCGGAACGATTAACGGCATTGGGGCCTAATCTCCAAAGAAGGATAGTTGTTCAACATTGGCTGGCCGGGTTCGTGGAATGGCCACTTCTGCGGCCGTCAGGCCTGCCTCCAGCAATCGCTTGATTTCGTCGTCCTCAGCTCCCACCTGGATATAACTGCCCTCCTTGGCCGGGATGACCAACAGCACTTCGTCGGCCGCGATGCCCTCGTCGCGCAACAGGTCACTGCTATGGGTGCTCAAAAAGACCTGCCGGACAGCACGCTTGTGTCCACGCTGCACGCGCAGCATCATTTGCGGGACGTAGCGCACGATCTCGGAATGTAGCGACAGCTCTGGTTCTTCTAACAGGAGGGGACCAGCGCCATCCAGCAGGGCCCAGAGCAAACCCATCAAGCGCAAGGTTCCGTCGGAAAAGTCCGCCTCCGTTTGCCAGGCCCCCTTGGGACGCCAATGTTCATAGTTGCCGTACAGATGGGGAATACCGCGCTCGTCCTTGTCCAGCTTGAGTTCGCTGAGTTGAGGGACTGCTACTCTGAGAGCGGCCAGGATGCGCGTCAGACGCGGTTCGCGCGTTCGCTTGTCTGTGCGGGCAATCTGCTCCAAAAAGTCGCCGCCATAAGGATCAGCCTTCCGACCTATCGAACGCTCTGGATCCCGGATCAGTTGCGGCACAATGTGATAGTAGCGTATGGATCCAAAGAACTTGGCAATGTCGCGGAACTCGCGGTTAGCGATAGTTTGTTCCAGGTAGGTCTGCCGCAGGCGAGCTTCGTCGGCCAGGTCTTCATCTTGTGGACGGGTCAGGATCAATTCTCCATGGCGCCAGACCTTTTCTTCTTGGAGGATAGGCTGCCTCTGGTTGTCTTGGGCAAAGGCGATGCGGTAGCGCCAGATGACGTTTTCCCCATCTTGCAAGGCAACCTCAATGACAATATCTGGGTAACGCCGTGCCGCCAGGTTGCGAATGCTGGAAACGCCCCCCCGATCTCCTACTGACTTTTGAAAGCCACCGCCTGGAGTGGTGATATCGCGCAAGAAGCGAAACACGTCTAAAAAGTTGGACTTGCCAGACGCATTCGGTCCCACTATAAAGGCACGGTTCTGCAGCGGGATGTTTACTCGCCCAAAGTTCCGCCAGTTCTCCAGCAAGATGTGTGAAAATCTCATGGAATCCCTCCTGTCAAATCGTCTTCAACCGGCACTGCAACGCCAGGTTGGCCACCGCTTTGTCGTCCAGCGCCACGTCACGACGAGGAAAGTATATCCCAAACCAAACTGTTTGTCAACATAAAGCTCTGACCCCGATCAGGTCGTACTCCATGGCCCCTGTGATGAGCACGGGAACCATCTCCCTCAGGGGCAGCTCCTCCTTGATGATGACCAGGCCGTCTATTTCGGGAGCGTCGCGGTAGGAGCGCCCCACGCTGAGACCATCGCCACTCCCCTCAATGAGGACATCCAATGTGCGCCTGATCATCTGCTGATTCCTGGCCAGGGAGATGCCTTGCTGCAACTCCATGAGCCGCTGGTAGCGTTCCTCTTTAACCTGGTCGGGAACCTGGCCAGTCAGGTCGGCCGCGCGGGTGCCTTCCTCCCGCGAGTAGGTGAAGACCCCCACTCTATCGAAAGCTATCTCCTCGGCGAAATCGAGCAGGGCCTCGAACTCCTCCTCGGTCTCGCCAGGATAGCCGACGATGAAGGAGGTGCGCAGGGCAAGGTCAGGCATGGCGCCGCGCAGTTCGCTTATCAAGCGTCGCACCTTATTCATGTCGTGGGGGCGGTTCATGCGGCGCAGAGTGTCGGGGTGGGCGTGCTGCAATGGCAAATCCAGGTAATGGCAAACCTGGTGATGCTGGGCCATAACCTCGATGAGCCGGGGGGTGATGTGCTGGGGGTAGGCATACATCAGGCGCAGCCAGGGGAGCTCCGGCACGGCTTGCAGAATGGCCTCGATGAGCCTGGGCAAAGCGTCGCGCTGGCCTCGGTCGCGCCCGTAAGCGGTGGTGTCCTGGGCGATGAGGATGATCTCTTTGGCCCCCTGGGCCACCAACTGGCGGGCATCCTCCACGATGGGTTCCAGCGGGCGACTGTGGGCCGGCCCCTTGATCGTGGGGATGGCGCAGAACGAGCAGGCTGCGCTGCAGCCATCGGCGATCTTGAGGTAGGCGCTGGCCCCTTGAACGACGGACCTGGGCACCCCCCCTCTTTCCCCCCCCAATTGGGGGGGAGGAAGGGGGGGCGCGGGCGGATCGCCGATCATCACCAGTGGTCTATCGTCATCGGAGGACAGTTTCTCCACCAGGGCCGTGATCTCCATCCAACGCCTGGTGCCGATGATACCGTCCAGGCCGGCCACCTCCTTGAGCAACTGGCGGCCATAGCGCTGGGAGAGGCATCCCGCAGCGATGAGCAACTGCTCTCGTCCCTTGGTCTCGGCCAGCTCCCGCAAGGCGCCAAAGGACTCCTTCTTGGCGACGTCAATGAAGCCGCAGGTGTTGACGATGAGGACCTCCGCTGCCGTCGGATGTTCAGTGGGAGCATAGCCCGCCTGTTGGAGCAGTCGGCTCATTCCTTCGGAGTCTACGGTGTTCTTGCAGCAGCCCA
>CAZVCJ010000311.1:0-3344 GCA_964625745.1 uncultured Anaerolineae bacterium
AATGCTTACTCATTTGACTAAGGAACTAATGGGTGATAGAATACCTGGCCGATGTTTGGACAGAGAGGCACGATGTAATTCGATCAGTAGCGACCGAGGAGGGAAAAATGGATTTCAATTGGACCGAGGAACAGCGATTATGGCGGCGGGCGGTGCGTGACTTTGCGCAGAAAGAAATCGCGCCCCGCGTCCGCGAGATTGACACCGCGGAGCGCATACCCCCTGAGATCGTCAAGGGGATGGCCGAGATGGGCCTGTTGGCCCCGCTGGTGGGCGAGGAGTATGGCGGCGCGGGGATAGATTGGACGTTGGCCACCATCGCCGCCGAGGAACTGGGCCGCGCTGACATCAGCCTGGCCGTCCCGGTGCTCTACCTGGTGGAAGCCGCGTGGGGCTTCATCTTCTATCAATACGGCTCGCCTGAGCTCAAGGAGGAGTACCTGCCCAAGGTGACGCGGGGCGAGGCTTTTCTGGGCATCGCCACCACCGAGCCTGCTGGCGGGTCCGACATCCTGGGGGGCTGCCGCACCCGCGCGGTGCAGGATAACGACGAGTGGGTATTCAATGGCGAGAAAGTGTTCATCAGCGGCGTGCGCGAGTCGCTGGACTGGGGTGGCATCCACCTGATGCTGGCCCGCACCGAGCCCGACCCGGAGGCTGGCCACAAGGCTTTCACCTTCTTCGCCGTGCCACTCAAAGGAATGAAAGGTATCAGTCCCACTTTCTTCGAGGATATGGGGCGCATGGGCATCTCCACCGGTGGCTTCGCCCTGGAGGACGTGCGCCTGCCGGCCCATCACCAGGTGGGCCAGTTCAACCGGGGCTTCTACCACGCCATGGAGGGCTTTTCGGCGGCGCGCACCCTGATCGGCGCGACCTGCGCGGGGGCGGCCCAGGCGGTGCTAGACCTGGGGATGGATCACATCAAACAACGGGAGGCTTTCGGCCGGCCGCTGGCCAGCTTCGAGGGCGTCCAGTTCCCCCTGGCCGACCTCCACACCGAGCTGGAGGGCGTAAGGCTGACCACCTACAAGGCAGCCTGGACGATGGATCAGAAGTACCAGCGGGAGACCGCCACTCACCACGACATCGCCTTGGCGGCGGCCATGGCCAAGCTGTGCGCGCCGAGGGTGGGCTCCAGGATCATGGACGAGGTCGCCAACTGGTTCGGCGCGATGGCCTACACCAAAGAGTGCCCAATCGAGATGAGCATCCGGGCGATCCGCTCCTACTCCATTGGCGCTGAGGGGGCCGTTAACATCATGCGCATGATCATCGCCCGCGAGTTGCTGGGCCAAGAGTTCCTGCCCATGGCTTACACTCGGTAGCCGCGAAGACTCGCTGGAGTGCGGACGCCAGTCTGCCTTTACGACGACGACCGAGCGAACATAGCATGGCTTTGAGGAGCCACCTGCGCCAGCCTCACAGGTGGCTTCCTCTAGAAAACACAAGCCCCGGCGATCACGACCCTCGCCGGGGCTTGTGCGTTGTTGCTGTTCTCTTAGGTAGGTTTAGAGCTTCACTACATCAGCGGCCTGCGGGCCTTTCGGGCTGCTCTCGATAGTGAACTCCACACGATCGCCTTCTTCCAGGTTCCGGAACCCGTCACCCTGGATAGCCGAAAAGTGGACGAAAACATCGTCGCCGCCTTCGCGCTCAATGAACCCGTAGCCCTTGGTGCGACTAAACCACTTCACCGTACCGGTTACTCTCTCACTCACTGGCTGTCCCCCCTCCTTCCCTCTTGATATGCTGTAGGGCGGAGTGAGTTTGTTCTTTGGTTCCGCTTGTCAGCCTGTGGTGATTACACCCCTAGCTGCCGCAAAAATCAATGAACCGCCCAACGCTGTAAGAAGCTTGGGCGGTTCATCATTTGAACTCCAAACAAGAGCTTACTGCGTCCTACACCGTTATCATAGCATACTTTTCCACTTCTGTCAAATTAGCCCATCAACCGCACGGGGCTTTCTGCTGTTGCCAAAGGAGCTAAAACCTGGTATCAATCGTCTTTTCCGGGTGGATCATTATCCAGATGATACATGGCATCTGTCTGGGGCGGACCTTGAACACACTTATGCATCTCACCTGCCACTGGACGACGAAACGGCGGACAAGTTGCGTTCGTTCGTGAGCGCGTACAGCTCAGTGACGTTTCAGACGTCAGATGGAATCGGGCTGAGGTTATATGGCTTGGGCGAGCGTGTGGAGCTCTCCGAAGATGATCGCAGCAAGTTGACGATGTTGGCAGTCGAATTGGCTGCATCCGTCTGGTAGCGCTGGAATGTCAACCACCCCCAGCACCACCCGATCATCCTCCACGCTCCCTGAATCATCCAACACCGGCAAGCGCTCCAGGGTCGGCAGATAGTACATCCCCACTTCGAGCAAGTATTCGCCTGGCGGGGTGGCGGGCGCGATGAGCAAGCCTAAGCTGTCGCGCACGATTTCGCCCAACTGCCACTCGGTGGTGGGATGGGCGCCGCCTAGAGGCTCGCTGTCCATCTGGGCCACGATGCGATTATCACTGTCCAGCAGGTGAACGAAGACGGTGTAGCGCCTCTCCATCTCAGTCAGGGCCTGCCAATAAAGAGTCATACGAAGGGTTCCCCCGGCTTCGATCTCCTTAGCACCCAGGCCATAGCCTATGAGCAAAACCTTGTAGTCCAGATTGGCCGCCACGGTGTGCTGCATCGGGAGGCTGGCATCGGCGGGCGACATGACGTAGAGCGTGAGGTAAGCCCCCAGGAAACTGCGGTAGGAACTCCTGTAGCCGTGTTCGCTCAGCCACCGCTCCGCCAGATGGTCGGGGTCGTATTGCTCCGGGTAGCCGAACATCACCAGCCAAACCCGCGAGTAGCCTTCTGTCAGGGCGGCCAGAGCCTGATCGGTGCGCTGTTCGGTGCGCAGATCGTGGCGGGAAATTAGATGATGTGACACCCCAGGCGGACGGTAGTAATCGAACAGCGATTCCTGGAGGGGATTGTTCAGGAGAAGCAAATCGCCCTGCTGGGCATGATTTCGCACGTAGTCCATCATAAGCCCATATTCGCCCTTGATGTAGGCATCGTCGAAGAACCAGTTGTGCAGAGAAACGGCGCTGGCGGAGACGACGGCGAATGCCAGAAGCAGTCCTGGCATCAGAGCCCAGGGCGACCTGTATCTCATCCACCCTTCGACAACCCTTCGACGGGGCTCAGGGCAAGGCTCAAGACACCGCCCCAGCC
Source organism: uncultured Anaerolineae bacterium (assembly GCA_964625745.1). Classification (GTDB taxonomy): domain Bacteria; phylum Chloroflexota; class Anaerolineae; order VGOG01; family VGOG01; genus CAZVCJ01. The sequence continues at coordinate 3,225 of CAZVCJ010000311.1, forward strand.
CTCGGGCCACGAGGATGATGAAGGCCGGAGCGACGACCAGCAGATACCGCTCCTGAAAGAAAGGCATGATGGGGTTGACCAGCCAGGCGCAGACCGCCGGTATCACCAACCAGGCCAACA
>CAZVCJ010000312.1:0-3307 GCA_964625745.1 uncultured Anaerolineae bacterium
ATCGCTGTTTACTCCAGTCGTTGATGAGATGCAAGTTTACCCTGATATTTTATCATCTTAAGCTCAAAAGCGCAAACTCAATGGAAAACGGGCAGCCAACGCGCTCCGCCCGTCTTACCCTTTTTGCGATCACCAACTCAAGTTAGCGTGCCCAGGTTTCTTCGAGAACGCGCAGCACGTTCTGCCCCGCTACCTTGGCGATGTCCTGGTCGCTGTAGCCGTGTTTTACCAGCCAACGTGTCACGTTGGGCATGACCTCGCTCGGGTTCTCCAGCCCCTTGACGTACTCGACCTCGTCAAACTCGACGCCCGCGTGGGCCGAAGAGATGGAGAGTTGGCTGGCAAAGGCGTGGTGCAGCCCCACGTGATCGCCAAACAAGGTGTCCGGGCCAAAGGCGACGTGGTCAATGCCGACCAGGTTGGCGATGTACTCGAAGTGCTCCATGTACGATTCGATGGAGTGACGCGGATGATTGTGTGTCAGCGTGGTGTGCGGTGCGGCTTCGATGCCGATGACGCCGCCTTTTTCGGCGCACGCTTTCAAGACGTAGTCGGGCTTCATCCGGCTGGTGTTCCACAGCGCGCGGGCGCCGACGTGGGAGATGAGAGTGGGCTTTTCACTCAGCTCGATCACGTCGGCGGCGGTCTTGTCACCGCAGTGAGCGGTATCAATGGTCATGCCCAGTTGGTTCATCCGCCGCACCACCTGCCGGCCGAACCGGGTCAGACCGCCGTCGTTAGGCTCTCTGAGTCCCGAACCCAGAGCGTTGGCCTCGGAATAAGTGATGCCCATAGAGCGAATACCCAGCCCGTATAGGATGTCAACGCGGTCCAGCTCGTTCTCGATGGGCGTTGCGGCTTCCAGCGTGGCTACAAACGCGATCTTACCCTCTCGCTTGGTCCGATGCAGGTCATCAATGGTCAAGGCAACGTAGACCATGTCTTGGTGCGCGAAGTCGCTGTAGCGTATGCCGATGTCGTGAATCACGTCGGTCCACTTCCAGCCTGCGCTGGAAGTGATCAGGGCCGTGCCGTCCATGAAGTTCTCGAACAGGACGTCAATGCCGGAGACGCTTAACCCTTCGTAGGCCGTCCACTCGCGCCCTTGACGCACGTACCCAAAGATCTGGCCGATGTCCTCCGGAAAAACCGACGTGTGATCGTGGACCGAGACGATGATGTTGTCCTCCAGTAGCTGCTGGACTCTGTGCTCCTGCTCTTCTGACACAGGAACCACGTAAGGTTCGACCCGGCTGATTTCTTTGGCCAGTTTGAACGGCCGATAGTCCACCTCTGGCTCCAGGTACTGGAACGATCTATATCCGCTGTAGGTTCTCTTCTTCACTGCTAGTCCTCCTTAGCCTGGTTTTGCCCTGTCCATCCCCGCAAAGCTGTTGACTTGCCTGAACGCAACTCCCAGCGCATCGGGCATCTGGGAAGGCTGCATTGGGCAGGTGTCCAATCTCCAAACCCCACTGGAACAGCACTTCAGCCCCAAGTTGTGATTGAGCGTACTAACGGATGGCGCATCACCCGCCGCGCGGCTTAAACTCTGAGTGAAACTGGAGAAGACACGCCACCGAAAACAACATACCCACCAAGAGTGATATTCGATAGCGCGGTCAGGTGCAACAAGTTGTTAGGCCGCTCCACTCCGATAACTCAGTACTCGTCATGACGCTGTGCTAGACTCTGGTTTCCTGAACAGACTCTTGAAAACCCCTTTGAAATCTTTATCTGTCTCAAGCTGGTTGACATTCAACTCGTAGTTGCACACGGCAAGCAGGCGCTCATTGATGAAGCTTTTGTAGTCGCCTTCCTCATATTGGAAGTACGCTGCCATCACTCTCACACCCTGTTTCATCAAGGCGCGCACCAGCGGAACCAAGTCCCCGTCCCCACTAACAAGTACTGCTATGTCTACCTTCCCCTCTAGTCCGATCTGAAGAGCATCAATTGCCAGTGCTACGTCTGCTCCTTTCTCCCCCTGACCAGATTGAGATACTGGCAAATACTTGGGCTCAATACCCGCATGCATCAAATCATGATACAGATTTCGATCAAATCTGAGCTGTTGTTCAGTGGCTTGGGTGCTGTGAAACAGCCCCTGGAACCATGCCGCGTGGACGATTCTGTAATTGTTATAGCCCTGTTCTTTCACCCGGACATAGTTCTCAATCAAAGCATGGAAGGGACGGAAGTCAAGCCAGCCCAGTTTGCGCTGGTAATAGAAGTACCTTTGTGCATAATTGAAGTACGAACCATCGTAGAAAACGCCAATGCGACAGAACGACTTTTGATTCACGTAAGCTCTCCTCTCTGAATTGCGACGAGCGGCCTAATGAATGGCGCGGCTGCAACCGCTTGTTGGGCGGCGCTTTGCTCCAAGTGTAGCATCCACCGTTAGAGGATCCGGCAGCAGCCAGCCTTGACCTATTCCCAACCTGCCTCAACAGAAAGGGTGACTACAAGGGTTGACCCTCGCCTTATCCAAGTGGCGGCATAACGCCGATAGGTAGCGGCATCAGTGTGTGCCCCTGTCCATCTCCTCCATGATGAGCATCTGGCCCATCTCAGTGACGCCCGCTGCCTTCTGGCGTGCCTTGAGGTCGGGCGAGTCCATGAAGGCTCGTATCTGCTCCGTGCTCTCCTGCACCGAGAGCACGGTCACGGTGTTGGGATCATCCACGTTGCGGAACACCTGGAACGAGATTTCGCCGGCTGCCTTGCGCTGCTCGATACTGGCGTCATACCCTTCCTTCCACTGCTCGTAATTCTCGACCTTGAATCCAACATGCAGATGTGTGACCATCAGACGTACCTCCTCTTGCTTTTCTATCGGTCTAGGTTTGTGGAAACAACGCGCGTAACTTTATCAGAATCAGTCGTTTCGTTACTCATCACCCCCTTCCAGTATCGCTGGCTGCCGCCGTTTCGCCTACCATGATTGTGCCATACGATTTGCGCCGCCCAACAGCCTCGAGCTAAGGCGCTCGGTGGCTGCTTCGACCGGCTTCTCCGGCTTTGCTTCGCCCTGCTCTGCCACGAGGGCGCACCGTCGCCTCGGCCAGCACGCTGAAGATACCCACCTCAGTCTTAGACTCGGTCCACTCACCCAAGGCGGCCTCCAGGTCAGAGTACTCGGCCTTGCGTTCGGCCAGCGCCTGCTCCCGCTGGGCCCCTGTCTCCCAGAGGTCAATCGTCAGATACCGCCGCGGATTCTTCGTGTCGCGCAGCACGGTGGTGCCTCGGAAGCCCGGGCACCGTGCGAACAGCTTGCTCCACGCGCCGCCTGGGCCGTACGCCA
>CAZVCJ010000313.1:0-3302 GCA_964625745.1 uncultured Anaerolineae bacterium
TTAGTGCCCTCTATGGGCACCACCAGCTTGACAAAATAAGCGTAGACATCGGTGGCCATTCTGACCCTTCGGGCAGAGCCCTGCCCTCTGGGCGAAGCCTCGTACTTCCCGTCGCTTCCTTCGACGATTTCCACTTTCAAGTTGGGCTTCGGCCTGACCAGATCCTTGATCTCCACGAAGAAGTGGCGGTTGCCATAGAACCTGCCACTTTGGGAACACACGGCCAAATACTCCCGTCGTGGGTCTTCGGTATTTAGCTCATCGAAGGGGAAGTGCTTGACTTTGAGAGAGGCGTTGGCCGGTACCCGAACCTCCAGCATCTCCTCGTGTAGCTTGCGGCCAGAGAAGTCGCCGTGGAAGATGGTCACCGTGTCGCTGAAGTCCTCCAGGGTGTCGTTGGTGATCCATAGCGAGACGCCATCCACTTCCTCTTTGAACGAGGCCAACACCGGCGCGTAGGCCCTCTTGACGTAGAAGTAGCCGGCCTTGGGGAAGAGGTAGTAATCCAACACGCTCCAACTGAGGCCCGGCCAGCAGTCATTCCATTGCCAGAAGAGGGTCCCACTGCAGTGAAGCTTCCGCCGCCGATAGTGCTCGATGCCGAACTTCAGCCCCTCGGCCTGACAAATCATGGAGAAGTCGAGGTATTCCTGCAGCGAGCTGGGCAGGCCAGTGTGGGCCAGCATCAACAGGTCCCCTTTGTCCCTGGGTTCGTCCTTGTTGCGGTAGAGCAGCTCCGGGCTGTCGAGGTGCAGGGCCGCGGCTGGCACGTTGCGTCGCAGCGTCTCCAACACCGGTGCGGCGTGCATGCCGAACTCGCTGATGAAGCGGGCCGGGTCCTCGGCGTAGTGGCGGTAGGAGATGCCCTCCGGCGAGAGGTCTCGCTTCGGCTCTTGGCCGAAACGGCGGGGGTACACAGCACCATGCCAGACCTGCCAGTTGTGGCGGTCTCCCTCCCGTTCGTCGTTGTGGTCGTTCCCGCCGTAGGGGCTGGAGGGCCAGTAGAGGCGGGTGCCATCCAGTCGCTCGACGATGGGCGGCAGCAGCTCGTGGTAAATCCTCTTGCCCGGGAAATCCCGCCCCGGCCGCTGCCAGTTGTGCATGTCGTCTATCCAATCGTTCTCGTTGTTGCCGCACCAGAGGGCCAGGCAGGGACGGTTGCGCAGCCGCCGCACCACCGCCTCTGCCTCGCGTTCCACCTCGGCCATGAAAGGGGCGTCGTCGGGGTATAGTGCACAGGCGAACATGAAATCCTGCCAGATGAGGATGCCCAGCTCATCGCAGAGACGGTAAAAGACACCCTTCTCGTAGATGCCGCCGCCCCAGACCCGCAACGTGTTCATGTTGGCCTCGACGGCCAGCTCCAGGAGATCGCGGTAGCGAGTCTCATCTACCTGAGCCACGAAGGAATCGGCGGGGATCCAGTTGGCCCCCTTGGCAAAGAGCTTCACCCCGTTGAGCACAAAGGTGAAGAACCTGGTGCCCGGCTCAGCCGGGTCAGGCGATTGATCCACTTCGATGGTGCGAATACCCACCTGCTCGCAGTGGGTGTCCAGGGTCCTTCCACCGGCTTGCAGGGCGACCTCCAACTCGTAGAGGGCCGGCTCCCCCAGGTCGTGGGTCCACCACAGGGCGGGATCGGGGATGACGAAAGCCACCTCCGCCCGGCCATTGATCAGCGGGACCCGGTCGGTTAGCCGTTGCTCGCCCCGGCTCAGAGTGATCTGTGCCTCCAGGTCTGGCACATCGGCCCACCGCTCGGCCTCGACGACAACGGCGGCTTCTGCCGCCTGAGGGCTGATGGCCGTGGTCTTGAAGAAGACCCCACCTAAGCGAGCGCCCACGTAGCGGCGCAGCATCACCCCCTGCCATAAGCCCACGCTCACCAGCCGCGGTGCCCAGTCCCAGCCGAAGTTACACTGCGCCTTGCGCACCCAGGCCCGCTCAGGGTTGCGGCCCCACTGCCCTTCGACTGCGCTCAGGACAGGCCCTTCGACCTCCCGCCCGCCGACGGAGGCCGCCACCGGCTCGAAGCGCACGGCCAACGTGTTGCGCTCACCCAGGCGCAGATGCTCCGTCACGTCGAAAGTGGCGGCGATGAACATGTTGCGGTGGCGGCCGATCTCGGCCCCGTTCAGGTAGACGGTGGCCAGGGTGTCCAGGCCGTCGAAGGTCAGCAGGTACCTGGCCTGGGCGTCATCCTGGCCCGAGGGCGCTTCGAACGTGGTGCGATACCACCACTCCTGGCCTTCCACCCATTGGCAGGTTTCCACGTTCATGTTGTAGAAGGGCGGCGCCAGCCGTCCGATCTCCGCCAACGCTGTGTGCACGTCTCCAGGCACAGAAGCCGGGTGCCAGCTTGTATCATCATAGTCAAACAGGTGTGCGCCTGCCATTAGCCCCTGACCCGGCGTGAAATCCCGTAACTTCCAACCTCCATCCAGATTCAGGACGATGGATTCAGACATGGCTCGTCTTCCCTTTCACTGTACCTCATTAAATCCGCCGTCGTAGCGCAACATTTAAGGATGTCATTGCGAGTCTTCCATGGCGCATCGCGCCATCCGTAGGGAGCAGAAACGTCCCACCCTCACCCTAACCCTCTCCCTGCAAGGGAGAGGGGACGTGCTCCCTCGCCCCGTTGGGGAGAGGGCTGGGGTGAGGGGAAGTTTCTGAGTAGCGTAGCGAAGCAATCCCCCGCCCTGAATTGCAGGCAACGGTGGGGATTGCTTCGTCGCGGAGTTTATCCTGAGCCTGCCGAAGGGCTCCTCGCAATGACACTTGGCGCAAGATCTAACATTGTCCGAGGTGCTTACGCCAGCGATTCAGCCTGCCAACGAGTTCTATGCACGCTCTGGCAGTGTGATAAGGGGTCTTCCAGATGCTGCCCTTTTCGCCCCTGCATTCGCCCTCAGGGGTGATCTCCTGGTGCCACTCGCCGTATTCCCTATCGAACTGCCGGGCAAAAACCCATTCCTCGACGTTGAGAAATGCGTCTCTGAAGCTTTCGTCGCCGCTCAAGGCATAGGCATTGAGAAATCCCACCAGGGCCTCTGCCTGGACCCACCACACTTTTTGTTTTCCTGTGGCCCTGCCCCTCTCGTCACCTTCGTAAAAGACTCCCCCATTCTCACGGTCGAGGCCGTTCCTTGCCACTCCCCTGGCAAGCGACCGGCAGCGCTCGTGGATAGAGCTCACATCGCTGATCTCGCAAACGTCGCCACCTTCGGTCAGGAGCCAGGAAAGCTCTATGTCGTGTCCATAGGAGACAGGGGAGGGGAGAGGCGTCCAGTCAGGCTCGA
>CAZVCJ010000314.1:0-3300 GCA_964625745.1 uncultured Anaerolineae bacterium
TATGCCAGAAATGGACCAGACGCGCAACTTTTACATAACTTTTAAAACACCCTCTTAGTTTCAGTATGGTGGCCATGCAGCCAGGCAATGATGCGCAGACAAAGGCGGTCTGATGGTCGGTAGCGAAGAAGGGGGCTGGCGAGCCGTTGGTTGCACAGCCGGAAGGAAGCGGTCAGCAACTGGGTTTCGCTCAGGATATCGTCGAGGATATCGTCTCTATCTAGCTCAAGGTCGCGGAGGTTCTGGAGTGTTCGCTGTCGGAGTGTGCAACATGCCTCGGTCATCCAGCACTGGTAGACGGAAAGCTCTGCAGGCGCTGAGAGTGTGGTCAAAGCAGAGTTCAGGCGTGTGATTTCTCTCAGCAGGTCGAGGTTGCTCTGGCGGAGGATGTCTCGCATCAAAAGTCCTCGAGTATCCGGGCGGTATCCGTCTGCACGTGTTCCTCAACTAGAGTGCGAAGATCCGCTAAGCTTTCTACTAGCGCCTGTTGATCCTTCTCGTCTGTAGATGCCAGCAAACCCACTGTTTCAGAGGGAGATTGGGTGAAGAGCATGGAATGAAATCTGTTTCTGTCACGCTTGGCGGTGACGAAGCTCCTGGCTAACTGCTGCAAGCGAGGATCTATCCCCAGCAGTGCTCCCCCTTCTGCCTGCTCTGCTTGTTGGACGATCTTCTCAAAGGCCTCAAGGAATGATGCGAGTTTTCCTCGTGCCTCCGATGCGGCCTTGGCCCTTTCTTCGTCGGCAACGCCGGATAGTCTTAGCTTGGTGTGAATGGATAAGGTATTGATCGCTGCCAGAAGGTCCTGACTTCGCTGAAAGCTCTGAATTGCTAACCAGTCGGTGCTCATTTTCTTTCTCTCCCCCTTCCCTGCGTTCATAGTTGAAGAATCAGTCCCTCAATCGCTTGAGCTGTCTAGTAAGTTCTGCCCACTCATCCTCAGTCAAATCCATTGACTGGGCACTCCGAATGAATCGCATAGCGGCGAGACTGGAACCGATGGTGTCCCTAAGCCCACTGGGTATCTTGCCAGATAGGGCAAGCAGCAGATCTGGTGACACTTCCAGTGCATCGCAGATCTTCACTATCGTGTCTGCGGCAGGCGGAGGCAAGCGGTCGTTCTCGATTTTGCTGATGTACGAGAAATCCACCCCCACCTTTTCCGCCAGGCCTCGCTGGGTGATGCCCTTCGCGCGCCTAAGCTCCCGCAGAGCCCGTCCGAATGTCTGTTTCATCTGCCGATTCCTCAATCGAATGAGCGACCAATCGTGCCAACCGGCATCCTGCTCGTATTATAGCACACTTTGTGTTGACTGTCAACTCAACATCCATTGGGGAACGTTGGGACTTTCAGACGCGCGGCAACTTGAAGATGAACTTGGCTCCCTTGCCCGGCTCACTTTGCACCCAGATTTTGCCGCCGTGGGCCTCGATCATCTCTTTGCAGAGGTAGAGACCCAGCCCCGCTCCCTCGGTGCGGCGGGTGAGGGGGCTCTCCGCCCGGTAGAAGCGCTCGAAAATGCGCTCCTGTTCCGACCTGGGAATGCCGATACCCTCGTCGGCCACGTACACGTAGCCCCAATCGTCGTCGGCCCAGCCGCCCGTCCGAATGAGTCCCCCATGAGGCGAGTATTTGATGGCGTTGGAGAGCAGGTTGGTCAGCACCTGCCGCAATCGCTCGACGTCGCCTCGCACGGCGGGAAAATCAGGCGGGAAGTCCAGGGTGAACATGTGCTCGCTCGATTGGGTTCGGAATTCCTCCATCACTTTTTCTGCCAGCTTGTCCACTTGCAGGTAGCTGAGCTCTAGCTTGAAGGCGCTGGCTTGAAGGCGCGAGGCGTCCAACAGGTTATCAATCAACTTGTTCAGTCGGTCGCTCTCCTCGGCGATGATGGCCAGGCCCTGCCTCAGCGTATCTGTGTCCCACTGTGCATCCTCGCGGCGCAGGGTGTCGGCGTAACCTTTGATGATGGAGACGGGGCTTTTCAGTTCGTGGGAAATCACTGAGACGAAGGTGGACTTCATCTCCTCGGCCTCGCGGAAGCGGCTGATGTCCCGCACGTTGGCGATGATGCTTACCAGGCGGCCTTCTTTGTCGTAGAGAGGTGAGTAGGTGATGCCCACAGTGATTACTGAGCCGTCGGGGCGTTTGATGTCGCCTTCCACGTAGAGGTGTTCCTCTGCCTGGGGTTGCGACAGGGGGCACGTGGCCTCGCAGATGTCCTTTCCCTGGCGATCCTTCAGGGCCAGCACGCGAGAGCAGGGCTGCCCCAGGCTCTCCGAGGCAGACCAGCCCGTCATCTCCTCCAGGGCCAGGCTAAGGACCCGAATACGGCGCTGAGTGTCCAGGATCATCACCCCATCCGCGCTGTTCTGGATGATAGCGTCCAGGCGACGTTTCTCGTGAGCCAATTGTTGGTAGAGGCGGGCGTTGTGGACGGCGATGGCCGCCTGGTCGGCGAAGCTGGCCAGCACCTGGCGGTCGTTGGCAGAAAAGGCGCCACCTCGGGAGCGAAAGATGTAGATCACCCCGATGAGGTCGTTCTCCATGATCAGGGGCAGGGCCACCACCTGGTGCAGGCCCAGTCCGATGGCTGGTACCACCAGGCTCAGCTTCATTTGCAGGTTAGGGATCGTCCAACGGATGAGATACTCGCGCTCAGCGTGAGTGGGGATGTCGGCCAGCAGGGGCGTGAAAAGGTGCAAGATATCCGGCGGCAGGCCATAGCTGGCTTGCACCTGGAGGCTGCCATCTTCCTGACGCAGGGCAATGAGGCCTGCCTGTCCCCGCAGCATCTCCGCGGCGTTCTCCAGGATCAGGCGCAGCACCGAGGGCAGGTCCAGCCGCGAGGTCATGGCCCGGCTTATTTGGAGAAGATATTCGCGCTGGCGCAGTTGGTAATCTATCATGGTTACTATTCTAACACAAGTTGCCCATAACTGCAATTGACAGCAACATCGAATGATGTTATACTTATCCCAGAGTGAAGGGGAGCGAGATACGTGGAAGTGATAAACGATTTCTCTGCCAGTGTGAGGGGTGATGGACAGATAGCGCCCCAGGATGCAGAACAATCTCAATGACTTCGATCGCTTCAAGGCGTCCGTCTACGGCTACATGTGCGCTTTGAAGCAGGAGAATGAGCACTAGATTACCATTCTCATCACTGGTATTGTATTCAAGCAGTTTCGCATTATATCACTGTATTTCATTGACTATAACGATATAGTCTGAAGTTTCTACTGCCTTTTGGGCTGTATCTGTGGGTTTCTAGTAGTTTCAAGAAGTTTTCTTACGTA
>CAZVCJ010000315.1:0-3284 GCA_964625745.1 uncultured Anaerolineae bacterium
ATCGGCGGCTACGACATCCGCACGCAGATGGACCAGGTCAAGAGGCTCAACGGGCTGGTGCCCCAGGACCTGGCCCTCTACCCCACCCTCAGCGCCCGGGCCAACCTGAACTTCTTCGGGCGCATCTATGGCCTGCGCGGCAAGGAACTCAGAGAGCGGGTGGACGACGTGCTGCACATCGTCGCCCTGACCGACCGCGCCGACCAGGCGATAGAGAAGTATTCGGGCGGGATGAAGCGCCGTATCAACATCGCCGCCGGCCTGCTTCACCAGCCCAAACTGCTGTTCCTGGACGAGCCCACCGTCGGCGTGGACCCCCAGAGCCGCAACCATATCTTTGAGAGCGTGATGCGGCTCAACCGCGAGCGGGGCATGAGCATCGTCTACACCAGCCACTACATGGAAGAGGTGGAGTTGCTGTGCAACCGGGCAGCCATCATAGACGAGGGGGAGATCATCGCCCTGGATACCATCAAGAACCTCATCGCCATGCTGGGCGGGGGCGTGATCCACGTCGGCCTGCAACAAGTGGACGACGCGCTGCTGGCTCAACTGACGGCGTTGCCGGCGGTCAAGCGGGCGACCCTCGCGCCGCGGCCAGCCCCACCACTCCTTCGGCTACGCTCAGGACAAGCGCCGGCCGAGGGGCAAGAAGCAGAGGTGAGCGAGATCGCGCCGGCTCCCAGCTTTACCATCGTCAAGATCGAGGCCGAGCACAGCCAGCAAGCCCTGCTCAACATGATCAGCTTTTTCAGCCAGCGCGACATCCCCATCGCTTCGCTGGAAATCCTGGAGCCCAACCTGGAGAGCGTGTTCTTGCACCTGACGGGGAAGAAGCTGAGGGAATAGGGATATTAGAGATTGGATATTGGAGATTGGAGCAATCTCCAATATCTAATGTCCAATCCCTCATTTCAAGGAGAGAACGATGAAAGCATTAAACGTAGCCTGGAAAGACATACAGATCTTTCTCAGAGACCGGGGGGCGGTGATCAATCTGTTCCTGCTGCCAATGGTGTTCATCCTCGTGCTCAGCACCGCGATGCAGGGGTTCATGGGCGGGGATGGGGACAGCTTAATCACATTGCCGGTGGTGAACCTTGACCCCGACGGCCAAGCAGCCCAGGCCCTGATTGACGCCCTCAACCAGGCCGGCGGGATAGAGGTCAAGCTGTATGATCAGGCCCAGGCACAGGCCCTGCTGGAGGACTCGGAGATCGAACGGGTGTTGACGATTCCGACAGATTTCACGGCCGACATAGCCGCCAATCGCCCGGTGACGCTGCGCCTGGTCAGCCACCCCGACGCCAGCGAGACAACGACCGAATCGGTGCTGCGGGTGGTCAATGGCGTGGCCCGAGGGATGTCGCTCCAAAACCAGCTCATCGCCAGCTTTGAGCAGATGGGCGACATGCTGGGAACATCGCCCTCGGAGTTTCAGGTCTTTACGACGGAAAGGATCGTGGCCCAGGCCCAAAGCCAGTTCGAGCGTTCCAGGACCGCACCGCTGGTGGTCGTCGAGCAGACGCGGCCCGAGAACCTGGGCGAGCGGAGCACGGAGCCCAACGCCGTCCAGCAGAACGTGCCCGGTTACACCATCATCTTTGTCTTTGTAACGGCCCAGGCGACCGCTTTCTCCATATATCGAGAGAAGAAAGAGGGCAGCTTTCGCCGTTTGCTGGCCGCGCCCATGAGCAAGGCGGCGCTGCTGGCCGGCAAGATGATCCCCAACTTTATCACCGGGCTGATCCAGATCGTCGTCATCTTTGCCGTCAGCATCTTCATACTGCCCATGCTGGGATTGGACCGCTTGACGCCAGGCGACGACCTGCTGGCGCTGGTCCTGGTGTCGCTGCTGTTAGTGCTCTGCTCTACCGGTCTGGGTATCCTGATCGCGGCCATCGCCCGCACCGAAGGTCAGATCGGCGGATTGGGCACCCTGGCGCTATGGACAATGGGCGCTGTCGGGGGCTGTCTCTTTCCGCCGTTTCTGTTGGGCGGCCTGCTCGACATCGTCGGCAAGGTGGTGCCCCACTATTGGGCGATCCAGGCCTATCAGGACCTGATCGTCCGTGGGCGGGGCCTGGCCGACGTCACGACCGAGATGCTGGTCCTGCTGGTTTTTAGCGGAGTCTTTTTCGTCATCGGCCTGTGGCGCTTCGAGTTCGACTAGAGGAGGCCACCATGATCAGGAATGCTTTAGCAGTAGCCTGGAAAGATTTGCAGGTTCTCTTTAAGGACCGGGGACAGTTGGCGGTGCTCTTTTTGATGCCGGTCATGTTCGCCTCGGTCATCGGCTCGGCCTTTGGCGGAGGCACGCCGGGGCTTGCCGTCTACCTGGTAAACCGGGACACGGGTCCGTACAGTGCTCAGATAGTCGAGACACTCCACGAGATTGAGGCGTTGCGTATCGAGGAATTGGACACGGTCGGGCAGGCCGACAAGCAAGTGGCCGACGGGGAGGCGCTGGCCGCCATCGTCATCCCGCCCGATTTCAGTCGAAAGGTAGACGCCTTTGAGCCGACCCAGGTCCGGGTGATCGTGGATCCGACCCAGCAGCAGTACGGGGGCATAATCACTGGGATCATGAACGAGGTGGTGACGCCGGTGATCTATCAGGGCGAGATCCAGTATGGGATCCGGACCGTCATGGCCGAGTCGGGGGCCTTTGACCAGGCCGACCCTCAAGTCTGGAGTGCGGTGGAGGCGCAAACGATGGGGGTCGTCATGACCCAGTTGGCCGAGATGTTCGAGAATCCCCAGATTACCGTGACGGGCGAGGACCTGGAAGGGGTCGAGACGCAAAGCCTGGACAGCGCCTACAGCTATACCATGCCCTCCTACGCCGTGATGTTCGCCTTTTTCATCGTGGGCACTATCGCCGCTTCGATCCTGACCGAAAAAGAGGAAGGCACCTTCCGTCGCCTGCTGGCCTCGCCCCTCCACCGCGGTTCGATCATCGCCGGCAAGATGCTGGCCTACATGTTGGTGGTGGGCTTGCAGGTGCTGGTGGTGTTGGGCGTGGGGAGCGCCTTTTTCGACGTACCGCTGGGAGACTCGCCCCTCGGGTTGGTTCTGGTCACATTGGTGCTGGCGCTGGCGGCGGCCTCGCTGGGCATGCTGGTGGCGGCGTTGGCCCGGACGCGCAGCCAGGTGGATGCGGTGGGCATGGTGATCGGCATCGTCCTGGGAGCCGTGGGCGGCGCCATCATCCCCATCCCCAGGGAGGGGTTCCTGCACCTGCTGTCCCAGTTTACCCCGCACGCCCACGCCATCGAGGGCTA
>CAZVCJ010000316.1:0-3256 GCA_964625745.1 uncultured Anaerolineae bacterium
TGGCTGACTGGATGGCTGCCAACCCGTCGGGTGAGCAGGAGTAGCACAGCCGCCGAACGACGGCTACTCCCGGCAGGTCACGGACTCCCCTCTCCAGGGCATCCATATCCAGGATGGACGCAATTCGGTCGCCGCAGTCACAGATAAAAACACCCAGCTTGACGTCGCTCATGGCACCGCCTCCCCTTCGACTGTCCCTTCGGCCCCGCTCAGGGCATGGCTCAGGGCAGGCTCTTCAGCCAGCAAAGTTGTATGATCGGCGAACCTGGGGGCCAGGTAGTGATGGCCGCAAACCCGGCAGTCCACGGCCTCGAACTCTGATTCCCAGGGGTGAACCGTCCGAGCGCCACCGGTGATATCGGCCAGGGTGAGGGCGCCGGTGGGGCAGACCAGAACGCAGGTGCCGCACTCGATGCAGGCGTTGGAGGCGATGTGGAAAGGCGGACCGACCTCTTTCTCAATGCCCCGGTTAATGACACTGATGGCGCCCACGCCGACGATCTCCTGGCAGGCCCTCACACACAGCCCGCAGAGGATGCAGTTGTCCTCCTCCATCCTGAAGCGCGGCTCGCCCACACCCAACTCGTCGGCCAGTTGGCGGATGAGCGGGACGTGGGCCGACGAAGCCATCAGCAACTCCACGGTGATGCGGCGCGACTGCAACACCGCATCCGAGTTGGTATGCACAACCAGGCCGTCGGCGCAAGGATAGGCACAAGAGGCCACCAGTTGCCGGCCTCGGCCAGCCTCTACCTCAACCACGCACACGCGGCAGGCGGCGAACGGCTCCATCGCCTCGTGGTAGCAGAGAGTGGGGATGTGGATGCCATGCTCTCGTGCCACTTCAAGAATCGTTCGGCCTGGCTCCGTTTCTATTTCCTGATTGTCTATGGTTAAACGAATCATTTCAACCCTTAATCCGCCACGATGGCGTCAAAGTTGCAGAGTGACTGGCAAATCCCACAGCGAGTGCAAACCTCCGGGTTAATGACGTGGGGCTGGCCCTTCTCACCGGCAATGGCATTAACCGGACAGTTACGCGCACATATCATGCACCCCGTGCACAACGCAGCAACGACTTTATAGGTGATGAGCCCCTTACAGACTTTAGCCGGGCATTTCTTATCATAGATGTGAGCTTCGTATTCATCGCGGAAGTAGCGGATGGTGGTGAGCACCGGGTTGGGCGCCGTTCCGCCCAGAGCGCATAACGACGAACGCTTGACCGCCTGACCCAGTTCGATCAGATACTCGATGTCGCCCTCGCGCCCCTGACCAGCACAAATGCGTTCCAGCGTCTCCAGCATGGCTCGCGTGCCCACCCGGCAGGGAACGCATTTGCCACAGGATTCCTCCTGGGTGAACTTGAGGAAGTAACGGGCCAGGTCCACCATGCAGGTATCCTCGTCGGTCACCACCAACCCACCAGAGCCCATGATGGCCCCTAGCGCCTTCAGCGATTCGTAGTCAACGGACACGTCCAAATGCTCTTTGGGGATGCACCCGCCGGACGGGCCGCCGATCTGGGCGGCCTTGAACTCCTTGCCACCGGGGATGCCGCCGCCGACGTCGTAGATCAACTCGCCCAGGCTGATGCCCATTGGCACCTCGACCAAGCCCGTGTTGCGGATCTTGCCCACTAGCGAGAAGATCATCGTCCCCTTGCTCTTCTCGGTGCCCACGCTGGCGAACCAGTCAGAACCGTTTCTGACGATGAGCGGAATATTGGCCCAGGTCTTGACGTTGTTGATGTTGGTCGGCTTGCCCCACAGGCCACTCTGGGCCGGGTAGGGAGGACGCGGCCGAGGCTCGCCGATTTTGCCTTCTATCGAGGCCATCAATGCCGTCTCTTCGCCGCAGACGAAGGCTCCGCTGCCAACCCGGATTTCGATATCGAGGTCGAAGCCGGAGCCCAGGATGTCCTTCCCCAACAGACCGTGTTCCCGCGCCAGCTTCAGAGCGATTTTAAGATTCTGGACGGCCAGAGGGTACTCGTTTCGGATGTAAACGTACCCCTGGGTGGCACCCATGGCATACGCGCCAATAATCATCCCTTCCACGACGCTGTGAGGGTTACCTTCCAGAATACTGCGGTCCATGAAGGCCCCGGGGTCGCCTTCGTCGGCGTTGCAGATGACGTATTTGACGTCGCTCGGTGACTGGCGGCAAAACTGCCATTTCATGCCGGTGGGAAAACCCGCCCCGCCCCGGCCGCGCAGCCCGGACTGCTTGACTTCTTCGATCACCTGCTCCGGCGTCATCTGCCAGAGCGACTTGCTGAGGGCAGCGTAGCCATCGTAAGCAACATAGTCCTCAATGCGGGTGGGGTCAATTTCGCCATTCAATTCCAGCACTCGCCGGATCTGCTTGGTGTAGAAGGGCAGCTCGTGATCGTGGATGATGGTCTGTCCCGTCACTGGGTCCACAAACAGCAGGCCGTCAATGATCTCTCCCTGGGCGATTGTCCTGGCCACGATAGCCGGTACGTCGTCCACAGAGACCCTGTTGTAGGCGATCTTTTCGGGGTCAATGGTGATCAGCGGCCCCAGTTCGCAGAAGCCAGGGCAGCCGGTGGGCGCCACCTCTATCCCTTCGGCCAGCCCTGCCTCTCGCAAGGTCTCTTGCAAGCGAGCCAACACCTTGCGGCTACCCAGGGCGCGACAGCCCGTGCCATCACAGACCCGGATGCGACGCTGCAGCGGATCAGCAGCAGCCCGTATCCCTTGACGGTAGTCAACCAGGGCCTGGGGGCTGCGCAACTCGATCATCGCTCCCCTCCCACCTGATGCATGGCGTGCTTCAACAGCTTGTCCACCTTTCTGGTCGTCATCTGCCCCTCGTATTCGTCATCCAAAACCACGACGGGCCCCAGGGCACAGCAGCCCAGGCAGTTGACCGTTTCCAGGGTAAACTGGCGATCACGAGTTGTTCCACCTGGCCCAACGCCCAGGCCGCTCTTCAGGCGATCCAACACTTGCACTGCCCCTCGAACGTGGCAGGCAGTGCCGGTGCAGACGCAGATCGTGTGCTTGCCGCGCGGTACCAGGCTGAAGGCGTTATAGAAGGTGGCCACGCTGTAGACCTGGCTCAGAGGCACTCCCATTCTCTCGCTGACCAGAATCATCGCCTCCTGGGGCAGGTAGCGATATCGGGCCTGGATCTCTTCCAGTACGGATATGAGAGAATCACCTGTCCCATTCTTTTCTATTGTCTCTGCAAGTTCGCTCGGTTCGAAATCCATCACGGTGCTATCCTC
>CAZVCJ010000317.1:0-3181 GCA_964625745.1 uncultured Anaerolineae bacterium
CCCGGCACGAGGCTCAGGCTTGCCTAAATCCTGTTGAGTCTTGAGAAAAAGGAAGCGGCTTACTCTTGATCAGGGCTGTCCATTGGCCTTTCTGGACGGTTTCGTTCCTTTGATTGACCAGAGCCACATCCAAAATGATTAAGCCGCCTCCCAGTCGTCGCATCTCCTTCTTGCGGGTCACTCTAGCCTCGACGTGAATGGTATCCCCGATCTTGATTGGGCCACGGAACTTCCAATCCAGGCCCATGAAGGCCTCGACGGTGCCCGTTATAAAGCCCAGGCGATCAATCAGCCCCGAAGCGATGGAAAGGCCCAGCAGGCCATGGGCAATGCGCTCTCCGAAAACGGTATCTTTGGCGTACTCGGCGTCGCAGTGCAGTGGATTGTAGTCACCCGTGAGGGCAGCGAAGGCCACGATGTCGGCCTCGGTCACCGTGCGTCCGGGGCTAATCACTTCATCGCCCACCTCGAACTCCTCGAAGTAACGGCCACGAGATTGGAGGCCCGTTGTTTTCTCTTCTGTCATTATCATTCCCCCTTGGCAGATTTAAGAATATGTTACCACAAATAATGATAAGCGCAATGAACAAAAGCCTTTCATCCTAACTGCACGGCTGGTATTGAATTCTACACTAATCCTCCCGTTTGCGCAAGTCTGCATACCGACCATGCCTGACGTGGCTCAGGTGGGGCGGGGCGCGTAAGGAGAACAGGCAAAATGGCTTATGAGAATGTCTCTTCACGAAAGCAAACGGCGATGGAGCCAAGAGAGCCACAGGAGCTTGCCAGGGCGCGGGCCGAGGTGGTGGAGATGGTTCTGGACAGCCTGTCTCCAGGATCGCGGCGCGTGTACCGCAAGGCCCTCGACGACTTCTTTGGCTGGCATGAAGCCCAGGGACGGCCTCCCCTCTCCAAGCGCGTGGTGCAGGGATACAAGCGCCACCTGGAGGATAGGGGGCTGTCCTCCTCGACAATCAACCGTGCACTTTGCGCTATCCGCAAGCTGGCCAGGGAAGCCGCCGACAACGCCTTGCTCGATCCCGCGCTGGCCGAAGGGATAGGTCGCGTCAAGGGGGTACGGAGCGAGGGCGTGAGGATGGGCAACTGGCTGACCAGGGACCAGGCCCAGGCTCTCCTGGATGCTCCCGACATCTCTTCCCTCAAAGGGCTGAGGGACAAGGCGCTCCTGGCTGCGCTGATAGGAACTGGACTTAGGCGGACGGAAGCCGCCAGCCTGACCTTCGCGCACGTCCAGCAGAGAGAGGGGCGGTGGGTGATCGTGGACATCGTGGGGAAGCGGGGCAAGGTGCGGACGGTGCCGATGCCTTCATGGGCTAAAGCTGCTATTGACGCCTGGGCGGAGGCAGTGGGGATCACTGAGGGGCGCGTGTTCAGGGCCATGGCCAAGGGTGACCGGGTGAATGGTGCACAGATGACGCCCCAGGCGGTCCGAGACGTGGTGAATGAATATGCCAGCTCGTTGGGCTTCGATGGCATAGCTCCCCACGACCTACGGCGGACTTTCGCAAAGCTGGCTCACAAAGGGGGATCGGGGCTGGACCAGATTCAGTTGAGCCTGGGCCACGCCTCTATCAAGACTACCGAGAAATACCTGGGCATAGAGCAAGACCTGACCGACGCGCCGTGTGATCGGTTGGGGCTGAGGGTAGGGCCCACAGAGCCCATTTGACACCCCATAACATCCGTGATATAATATGGATACTATGGCCTGGACAGTGATCTTCTACGAGACGGAGGCGGGAGAGAGCCCCGTCTGGGATTTCATCTTCGGCCTGCCGGTCAAGGATCAGGCCAAGGTAGTGAGAGCCCTCGACCTTCTGGAGGAGTTTGGGCTCGAGCTGAGGGCTCCCTACGTGAGGAGCGTGACGGGGCAGCGCAAGCTGTGGGAGCTGCGGGTGAAGGGCGTCGGAGGAGCCTACCGCATCCTGTACTTCGCCTTCACCGGGCAGCGCATGGTCATGCTCCACGCCTTCGCCAAGAAGACGAAGAAGACCCCAAGGCGAGAGATCGCCATGGCTGAGAAACGGATGGACGACTTTCTGAGGAGGCACGAACCATGAGGACGCTGGACGATCTGAAAGCGCAACTGAGGCAGGATCCGGAGTTCGTCAGGGAATACGAGGCCCTGGAGCCGGAGTACCAGGTGGCGCGGGCCGTGTTGGGCTTGCGCTTGCAGCGGGGGCTTTCCCAGGCGGAGTTGGCGGAGAGGGCGGGGACGAAGCAGGCCAGCGTCTCCCGCGTGGAGCGGGCGGAGACCGTGCCCTCGCTGACCCTGTTGAAGAAGCTGGCTGCCGCCCTGGATACGCGGGTGGAGATCCGCCTGGTGCCCAGGGATTAAGCTGAAAAGAAGAAGCACCTCACCTGAGCAAGAGGCAGGGGCGCGGCCAAGGTGCGGTGGACACCTCGGCAAGGGAAGTATAGCACAGAAGCTCGTCTGCCGCAAATCGGCAGGCGGTTTTGTGTTTGGAGAAGGTTATGGTAATCAGACCACCTACAAACACGGCCAGGCAGTCAACCCGTGATATGCCCCGCGACCAATATTGGCAAGGCCAGGCGCGAGGATTGCTACTGGCACTCATAGAAGACAGTCCTGACTTCCAAGATCGTGCCAAGAGTATTCGAGCCAATTTTCCACAATTCGCATGGCAGTGCATGTTGGAGATCAGGCGATATGGCTCTGGCCGGCCCATTGGCTGGTGGGACGAAACTGGTGAGTGGCACACTCGCTCATGGGTTAATGAGGATGATGATGCCGTGCGCTATTGCCGAGAGATCGAAAAGCTGACTAAAGAGTTCGGTTTGCGTTGCGAATGGGGACCTGACGCGATCCACCGCCTGGTCAGTATGCCAGGCACATATCCAGGAGGTTTCTGGTGGCGCGGGGAGGAGAAAATCACCATAACGTTGCGGGTGGAGATTTCGCCAGGCACAAGATGGGGCGACGTAAAGAGCGGCGTTCTGAAAGAGGCCAAACGTCAGTTTGAGGCTGCAATCTCCCCGCTACGAGAACGCGTGGGATTTCCTGAGCGAGATCGCGGACCGGACAATCTTGAACGCAATGTGAGAATCTTCTATCGTAGTGTATGCCTGGGACTAGGTCCCCTACAGGTTTGGAACGATGGACTGAGAGAGGTCGGGCCAGGCAAAGGACTCAATTATG
>CAZVCJ010000318.1:0-3150 GCA_964625745.1 uncultured Anaerolineae bacterium
AAAGACCGCAAGAGTCAGTAAACAAAGAGCGACTCAGTGTAAACGCCTCACGTTTTGCGTTTTACGGCCTCTCATGGTCCGAAAACCTATCTCTCCCAAGCCACTTCTTGACCGTCAATCCTGGCCCTATGAACAAAAATAGCCGTGGCAATTGGTTGCCACAGCTATCGCTGAGCTTGAACGCAGGAGCGCCTATTGCTTCGGCCCGCCCTGAACGACGAGCGAAGAGAACCTCTCCAGTGACAGGTGTACTTTGTCTAGCAGCATTCGCCGCCGGAATGTACTAATTGGTCAAATGGTCATATCGTCCGTGGTCAAGTGGTCTCTGGTCCTCGGACTGCCTGAGCAGTAGACCAGGGACGACCTGACCACTCGACCATTTGACCAACTGCTGCTTTTTGTCACACATCCGATTCGCCCTTTCGTGGCATTCGCCTCGACTCGGATGATGAGGGAGGTCGCCTGGGCGAGCTAAATACCAGATGCCCAATGACACGTGCCGTAAACACAAGTCCCAACCTTCCGAAAAGGGGAAAATGTGAATTCAGATCTGGCCGAGATAACTAAAGTAAGTCTCTATGCCCTTGCGCAGGGCCGAACGGCGAAGTCAAGAACTAATTTGCTGTGCCAATGGGACTACACTGACATTTTGCAATTGATAGCTGTGGCTTAGAAGCCATTAGTTAGGTAGAGCGTAAGCTCCTTCGTTTTCAAATGATCTGTGCACTAGTAGGAGTCGTTGGATTTCCCCGCTGTCTCCCTCAGAACGCTCTCAGCAGCGAGGTCAGTCTTCGTCTGCTGAGCTGGGAAGGACTTCGTCAACTTCTTCGGCTGGAGGTACGTAACTTCTATGGGGCAGGCCGGCCGTCTCGCGAACCTTGTTCTCTATTTCGAGAGTCAACTCAAGGTTATCTCTCAAGAATTCCTTGGCGTTCTCCCGGCCCTGGCCCAGGCGAGTCTCGCCGTAAGAGTAGTAAGAACCCTTCTTCTCAACCAGATCCATCTCGGTAGCCAAATCGAGGACGTCTCCCACCCAAGAGATGCCCTCGTTGTACATGATGTCGAACTCAGCCACCTTGAAGGGAGGGGCCACCTTGTTTTTCACCACCCGGACCTTGGTGCGACTGCCAATGATCTCTCCCGCTTGCTTGATGGACTGCACCCGCCGCATGTCGAGGCGTACCGAGGAATAGAACTTCAGGGCTTTACCCCCTGAAGTGGTCTCTGGGTTGCCAAAGAGGACTCCGATCTTCATTCTGAGCTGATTGGTGAAGATCACGGACGCATTGGCCTGCTTTATGGCGCCTGAGAGCTTTCTGAGGGCCTGGCTCATCAAGCGGGCCTGTAGGCCCATGTGAGCGTCGCCCATATCCCCCTCGATCTCGGCCCGTGGTACGAGTGCGGCCACCGAGTCAATAACCACCACGTCTACCGCCCCCGATCTTATCAGGGCTTCGGCGATCTCCAGCGCTTGTTCGCCGGTATCGGGCTGGGAGATGTACAGGTTGTCTATGTCCACTCCGCACATGCGAGCATAGGTCGGATCCAGAGCATGTTCCATGTCAATGAAAGCAGCCAGGCCGCCCATCTTTTGGGCTTCGGCGACGATATGTTGGCAGAGGGTGGTCTTGCCCGAAGCCTCTGGGCCGTAGATCTCGGTCACTCTGCCTCTGGGCACGCCGCCTACCCCCAAGGCAATGTCCAGGGAAATGGACCCGGTCGGTATGGCTTCCACATCGAGGTGAGTGGCCTCACCCAGCCTGATGATGGCCCCATCGCCAAAACGCTTCTTGATGCTGAGCAAAGTGGTCTCCAACGCCTTCCCACGTCCCTCGTTTACCATGTCCTTATCTCCTGTAGCTGACTGCTTACGCCGATTGATCAAGCCTCTTCATCAGCCGCGACTTGCAGCGGGCGGCTTTGTTCTTGTGGATGATACCTTTCTCGGCTGCCTTGTCCAGGGTAACGATAGCGCGTTGGGCCTCTTCCCTGGCTTCCTCGATCCTTCCCTCAGCGATAAGCCTTCTGGTCTTGTTGATACAGGTCCGAGCTCGGGAACGAAACAGTCGGTTGCGCTCTCGCTTCCTGGCCGAGCTCCTGATTTGCTTCATAGCTGATTTAGTGTTAGCCAAAACCTTGCCTCCCTTTTCGTACTGGCGTAAGTATACACTATCTTGGCGAATTTGTCCAATTCATTTCCGGCCTCACCACGAATATTCGTCAATCAGCTTACCATCGGCGTCGTACAGGTAGGCCGAATCGTGGCCGTTCCTCCAAACGGCCTGGCTGTTACCCCAATAAAGATCGGTGGCCGTATCCATCTCCCTGCCGCTGTGCAACCTGACGCTGGCTGCTGGGCTCAGAACGAATTCGGGGAAGATGTACCATTTGTCGGGCCTCTTATTTACACTCCAGCCTGTCATGACCACGGGGTGATCGCTCTGACTGGTAAAACAGACGTATTCTTCGTTGAGGTTCTGGTGGTCATCTCCAGGCGCATCATACTGGGAGCAGTCTGGGTCAATGACTACCTCGCCAGGTGAAGCCGGGGTCAAGACGGGTCCCCACAGCCCCCGTCCAGCTTCCCTGGCCTCCTGCTGCAACTCTACGAAACGGTCCTGGTATTTGACATCTGGCGGGTAGGTTGATGCCTGAGCATAGCCGTGTTGCACCAGGTAGGCGTTCACGAAAACATCTTCCACGTAGACATAGCGCAAGAGCCGCCCGTAGTGGTCCGTCTCCGAGACGTCCTTCTCCAGAAAGACCGTCTTGCCCTCTACCAGCACCCTGTTCTTCTCGTAGGCTTCCTGAGCGTAATACCCGACCGGCTTGGTGGGATGGTGCAGCTCCGGGGTGTCTATGCCGATGTAGCGCACCTTGTAGCTCTCTCCCCCGATTTCTACTTCGATGGTATCTCCGTCAACGGCTCTGGTAGCGAAAGCCTCGACAGCGTCGGGCGGCACGGCTGGCGGGTGCTCACAGGCGACCAGTGATAGGGTCAAAACTATGCAAATGATGGACAATTGAAAGGATTTTTTCATGGCTTTATCTCCATTGGGTACAGCAGCTCATCGATTCTGGACAGTACCCCGCTCAAGAGTGTATCGGAGAATGTAATTTTATGGTAAGTTAACAATTGAATAGCGCCCT
>CAZVCJ010000319.1:0-3074 GCA_964625745.1 uncultured Anaerolineae bacterium
CCAGGCGGCTGGCGCATCGCGTGGCCCTGCTCCTGGAGGGGCGGATCGTCGAGACTGCTGACGTGGAGACCTTTTTCCAATCGCCTCGCGATCCGCGCACGGTGGCCTTTGTGCGCGGCGAAATGGTGTACTGACGTGGTTCGTGCTCCGGCATGCCCCACGCCACATACAGAATAAAATAAAAAATGGAGGAAACAACATGAAAAAGCTCTGGTTCTATCTCAGCACTGCTCTGATCTTGCTCGGCCTGCTGGCAGCGTGCAGCACCCCTGCGCCGACTGCGACTCTGGTGCCCCCTGCGGCACCCACGGATACCCCCAAACCTGCTGAGTCGCAAAAACTGATCCTGGCCACCACTACCTCCACCGCTGATTCGGGTTTGCTGGACTATCTCCTGCCCGACTTCGAGGCCCAGTACAACGCCAGGGTGGAGGTCATCGCAGTGGGCACCGGGCAAGCCATCGCACTGGGCGAGGATGGCAACGCCGATGTGCTACTGGTCCACGCCCGGGCCAGAGAGGATGCTTTCATGGATGCTGGCCACGGCATACGCCGCGAAGACGTGATGTACAACGACTTTATCATCGTCGGCCCAGCCAGCGATCCGGCGGGCATCAAGGGCATGAAAAAGGCTCCCAGGGCCTTTACCAAGATCGCCGAAGCGGAGGCGCCCTTTGTCTCGCGGGGCGACGACTCAGGCACGCACACCAAGGAGAAAGCGATCTGGGCCGAGGCGGGCATTGAGCCGGCGGGCGACTGGTACATCTCTGCCGGGCAGGGGATGGGTGCTGTGCTGACCATGGCTGACGAGCAACAGGCCTACACCCTCAGCGACCGGGCCACCTATCTGGCCCGCACGCTGGAAGGCACCGAGCTGGTTATCCTGGTCGAAGGCGACCCCATTCTGTTCAACCCCTATGGCGTTATCGCTGTCAACCCGGAGAAAAGCCCGCAGATTAACAACGAGCTGGCCAACCAGTTCATAGACTGGCTGGTCTCGCTGCCCACCCAGGAAAAGATCGGCCAGTTCGGTGTGGCCGAGTTCGGTGCGCCGCTTTTCACGCCTGACTCGACCGCCTGGCGCGAGGCTCATGCCAGCGCGGGGCAACCGACCGGCGACGTTGCGTTCAAGATCACGGGCGGCGCCAAAGAGATGGCCTGGGCCGAGGATGAGCTGAAGGCGATGGACACTCTGGACGTCGACTACACCGGCAAGGACGGCACGACCACCACCTACACCGGCGTCCCCCTGAACGCCCTGCTGGAGCTTGCGGGAGCCGGGAAAGGAGCCACGCTGGTGCTGGTCGCCAGCGACGGCTACACGGCCGAAATCGCCCTGGCCGACGTGCAGAGCTGCGATAACTGCATCGTCGCCTTTGACCCTGAGGGCGGGTTGCGCTCGGTCCTGCCTGATCAGTCCGGCAAGGTCCAGGTCAAGGGCCTGATCGAGATCCAGATCAAGGGGACGACGGATTGAGATGCCCGCCGGCGGCATCCTGAAAAAAGATCACAGGCAACGTCAGCCAGGAAATCGGCTGGATCGAAGAGGACGTGCGGTATTAGTCATGCCATACCTGGATAGCTTTAATCGCCCTATCAGCTACCTGCGGGTCTCGGTGACCGACCGCTGCAACCTGCGCTGCGTCTACTGCATGCCGCCAGAGGGGGTTCCCTGGCGCCCCCATGAACAGATCCTACGTTACGAGGAGATCGAGACGGTGGTGCGGGCCGCCGCCGGGTTGGGCATCAGCAAGGTGCGGCTGACCGGCGGCGAGCCGCTGGTCCGGCTGGGGATGGTGGATTTGGTGGCCATGCTGGCCCGCATCCCCGGCCTTGATGATCTGGCCATGACCACCAACGGTATCCTACTGGCCCGCTACGCCGAGGAGTTAAAGGCGGCAGGCCTCAAGCGGGTCAACGTCAGCCTGGACACGCTGAGGCCGGAGCGGTTTCGCACTATCACCCGCCGGGGCGAGCTGTCCGACACCCTGGCGGGCATCGCTGCGGCCAGGGAAGCTGGCCTTGTGCCCGTCAAGGTCAACACCGTAGTGGTCCGCGGCCTCAACGACGACGAGGTGGTGGATTTCGCTCGCCTGACCTGCGCGCCTCCTCCCCCCCTGGTTGCGGGGGTGGGAAGAGGGGAGTGGCACGTTCGCTTCATCGAGGTGATGCCACTGGGTGACAACGCGGACTGGGCAGGCAACGGTTACGTGCCGATGGGCGAAGTGCGGGCGAGGATCGAGAGGGAGCTGGGGAAGCTGAGGCCCGCCAGGCTGGCGGCTGGTGGCGGCCCGGCCCGCTACTATCGCCTGCCGGGCGCTCAAGGCACCATCGGCTTCATCACTCCGATTAGCGAGCACTTCTGCTACCAGTGCAACCGCTTGCGCCTCACCGCCGACGGCAAGCTGCGCCCCTGCCTCCTCTCGGATTACGAGATTGACTTGAGAACGCCCCTGCGCCAGGGGGCTAGCGCCGAGGAGATCAAAGCGTTGATCATCGAAGGCATCCGCAACAAGCCAGAGCGGCATCACCTGTCTGAGCAGGTCATCCCTCAGGGGCGTGCGATGTCGGAGATTGGGGGATGAGCGAGTGGACGGGATGAAGACAATGGAGCGCATGTAGCTAAAACAAGAACACGGAAACAAAGAGAGGCCCTCCTAATAACTTGGGGGGCCTTTTGGTTCGCTATCGCAGCAGGGGCAATCTCTTGCGGTTGCCCCGCCTGGCTATCTTCTCTTGAGCCGACGATAGGCCTCGTCGTGCTTGTCAATGTCCGTGATGACGATCACCTGGTTCGTCCAGTCCAACAGGTAGGGAATGCGATACTGGCCGTAGTGTAGGCTATACTCTTCGTGGCCTGTCAACCGCTCATGCCTGATCACCTCAGCATTCTCGCTTAACCATCGCAACTTCCGCAATATGCCACCGCCGATTTTCCTGGGCAGCCTGGCGAGTTGATGGCTTGCTCGCTCCTCCAACACAACTTCGAACATCGGCCTATTCCTCCAGACCGAGTTCCTGGGCTACTTCCTCCAGGCTATAGAGCTTCGCTTTTCCCTCAGCGATTCTTTGGC
>CAZVCJ010000320.1:0-3069 GCA_964625745.1 uncultured Anaerolineae bacterium
ACGAAAACGGCGAAGACGATCAGGCAGGGCAACAAGAAGAGGTAAGCAGAGAAGGTCTCTTCTCCCCAGCTACGCCACCAATGGCCCGCTTTGCGCAATCCTTTGCTTGTGACCATATCTTGCCCCCTTGTTTGCTAACAGTAAGTTTGGGATTGGGACATAGATTTTCCAGCGCAAAGGTCAGCGACGGATAATGTGCCAGCGCCCATCGCAGGAAAGCAACTTAACACGAATCTCGGAGCACCAACTCGGTTGGCAGGAGCTTCCTTGTGGGAGGCTTGCCTTTGTCCCCGATCCTCTCCACCAGCATCTCGACGGCCGCAGCCCCCATCTCGTGCTTGGGCTGGGCCACAGTGGTCAGGCTGGGATTGGTGAACGAGGCGAGGGCGATATCGTCACAACCGACGATGGCCACATCCTGCGGTATCCTCAGCCTCTTTTGGCTGGCCGCGCATATCGCGCCGATAGCCATGAGGTCGTTGCAGGCGAAGACGGCTGTGGGAGGTTCGTCGAGGGCCAGGAGCTCCCCCATCGTCTCGTAGCCGCCTCTGCAGCGGAAATCTCCCCGCGCTATTGATTCCTCTCGCAGGGGGATGCCGTGTTGCTCCAAAGCCCGTTTGTACCCCTCCACTCGCTTGTTGCTAATCTCCAGCATCGGCGGCCCGGCGATACACCCTATGCGGCGGTGCCCCAGCCCGATGAGATATTCGGTAGCCTGATAGCCGCTCCCCACGTTGTCGGCGATGACGGTGTCCACCCCGATTCCCGGAAGCTCCCTGTCGCAGACCACGACGGGTATCCCTTGCTTGATGAGGGCCTGGACGTGGCTTGAGCTCTCACCGGCGGCAACGAAGACGACGCCGTCCACCTTCTTCTCTTGGAGGATCCCAATGCAGGTGGCCTCCTTCTCCAAATTGCCGTTGGAATCGCAAAGGATGACGTTGTAGCCGAGTTCGAAGCCTGCGTCCTCCACGCCTCTCGCTACCTCGGCCAGGAAGGGGTAGGAGATGTCGGGCACGATCATGGCGATGTTGTGGGTTTGCCTGCGTCGCAGGCTCCTGGCGATGGCGTCGGGGTAGTAATTGAGCTCCCTCATGGCCTGGTAAACCCTGGCTTTGAGCTCGTCGCTCACGAAGCGGGTCTCGTTGATGACGTGGGATACCGTCGCAGTGGAGACCCCTGCCCTGCGAGCGACATCCTTCATGGTAACCATCTTTCCACCTTTGGTAATCGTTTGCGTAATCGTTTACTTCAATTATAACAGAAAAGAGCCGCCTGGTCAAATCGCCTTGGCGGCTCGAAATTAAAAACTGGCCATTGCCTCTGGCAGGATAGAGTCGCTAGCTGCCTGTCGGAGAGACTTCCCTGCAAGCCCGATTTGTGGTACACTGGGTACCCGTTCGGATAAGTCCAATTTGCTGAGAACAGGGAGTAATGGCCATGGCCCGCAGATTCACAAGAGTTGATTATGAAGCGTCTCTCGAACAGACTGTAACGATAAGAGAGTGTTTGCCTGCCGACCACCTGGCGCGTTTCGTCGTTGCCATCACCGCGCTGCTGGACTTGAGCGCCATTTATGCCTGTTATGCGGCGGTGGGTGGCGAGGCCTATGCACCGGAAATCTTGCTGGGCTTGTTGTTCTACGGTTATGCCACCGGTGTGTTCAGTTCGCGCAAGATCGAGAAAGCAACGTACGAATCGATTCCATTCCGTTTTATTGCGGGGGGATTGCACCCTGACCATGACACCATTGCCAACTTTCGGAAGATCTTTCTGTCGGAAATCACCGACCTGTTTGCGCAGGTATTGGTCGTGGCGCGTGAGATGGGGCTGCTGAAGCTGGGCAACATCAGCCTGGATGGCAGCAAGGTTCACGCCGATGCGTCCAAGAGCCACGCTGTCAGTTACGGTCGGTTGTTGACCCTGGAGCAGCAACTGCGCGCCGAGGTAGAGGAGTTGTTGGCCTTGGCGGAGCAAGCAGACCAGGGGAACCTGCCGCAGGGACTGGATGTGGAAGTCGAGATTGCGTTGCGGCAGGAGCGGCTGGCCAACCTGGCCCAGGCCAAAGTGGTCTTGGGGGCGCGGGCTCAGGAACGGTACGAGGCGGAGAAGGCCGAGTACGAAGCCAAGCTGCGGGAGCGAGAAGAGAAGGCCCGGCAGACAGGACGCAAGCCACGGGGTCGAGCCCCTCAGCCACCCACGCCAGGGCCACGGACCAAGGACCAATACAACTTCACTGACCCTGACTCGCGGATTATGAAGAACAGCAACAACGATGGCTTTGATCAACACTACAATGTCCAGGCAGCGGTGGATCAAGACGGCCGCTTTATTGTGGGCAACACTGTGTCGAACCATCCCAACGATAAAGGGGAGGCCATTCCCACCGTGGAGGCCATTCCGACTGAGGTGGGCAAGCCAAAGGCAGCGGCCCTGGACAACGGCTACTTCAGCCCGACCAACATCGAAGAATTGGAGGCGCGAGGCATTGAGCCCTACATTGCCACCGGCCGTGACCGTCACCATCAGAGTTGGCAAGAGCGTTTTGCCCAGGAGCCGGCGCCTCCTCCTGAGGATGCTAGTCCGATCGTCAAGATGGCCTACAAGCTCAAGACCGAAATCGGCAAGCTGATCTACGGCCTGCGCAAATCCACCGTCGAACCGATCATTGGCATCATCAAGGAAACGCTGGGCTTCCGGCAATTCTCGCTGCGGGGCTTGGCAGCGGTCGCAGGGGAATGGTGTCTGGTGTGCCTGGCCTACAATCTGAAGCGGCTGCATGGCTTGGTGAGCAGCTAAGCTAAGGCCCCTTTCTTCCGCTGTGCTTACTGATCGCGGAGAGGGTGGGGTGAAAGCGCCAAAGCACTAACATGAACGGTAACCGATGCTTGACCAGCCCTGGCGGGCGTGAGTGAAAGCGCCAAAGAGTCGGTTGGCGTTGAAAATGGCCTGGGTTGGCAAGTGATGTGGCAGTGGTATCGATGATTGGATCGCGATTATCGTCCATAATCATGTAGCATCTGACTGATGGAGGGGCAAATCCCATTTCCTCTCCGACAGGCTGCTAGA
>CAZVCJ010000321.1:0-3068 GCA_964625745.1 uncultured Anaerolineae bacterium
CGTCGTTTCGGGGCTGGAGGAGTTGGTCATCTCCCTGGACGGAGCAGATCAGGAGACGTACGAAACGTACAGGGTGGGAGGAAGCCTCGACAAAGTCATCGAAAACATAAAGTCATTGATCAAACAAAGGGAGGCTTATCAGAGCCCTTTCCCGCTCCTCACCATCCGGGTTTTATTGAACAGATATAACGAAAATCAGCTCCCCGCTATCAGGCGACCAGGAAAACAACTGAGGGTAGATAACGTGGTGGTGGCCCCCATAATGGTGAACACGGACAGCCGAGAGGACATGGAGAGGTGGCTCCCCGTGAATGAAAGACACAGCTTTTATGACTATCAAACACGTCAGGACAGAACGCTGCAGAAAGTCAAAGCATGTCCCTATCTCTGGGAGAGCTGCGTGATCAGTTGGGAGGGAGCAGAATTCACACAGAATTCACGCAGAATTCACGCTACTTTCACCCGCAAAACCTTCAACTTACGTTATACTGGAATAACGGTAGTCTGGCTGCGACCCCAGACGTACTTTTGTTGACAAATCTACGAACGTTGCTCATAATACAATCATCCAACCTCTACCGATAAAGGCAAACCCATCAAAAGGTGGGGACGCAAAGCCACGGGTCTACGTTAGCAGAGAGTCAATCGCTGCCAGCGAGAAGCTACCAGCTAATAGGACAGCCGAGTTGCCGAAGATGGGAACTGAGAAGCGTGCTGTCCGAGCAAATCGCTGCGGCGGCACGCGTTTTTTCTTTTCAAGGATCTCCGAGGTTTCCAATGTCTACCATTTAAGGAGGCACTAACGATGAAGGTAAAGCACCTTCTTTCCATCAAGAAGCTGGCAACCATTTTGGCCTGCCTGGTCTTTTGCGCGAGCTTGTTTCCGCTTCCCAACGCTCTGGCCGTTCCTCTTGCCGCTCCACCCCCTTCAGGTCTGACACCGGCCGCGCCGGCGGCGCCCACCTCCCAGGAAATCAGGTTGACCGAGGAGAATAACGGCTGCCTGGCCGAGCTGGGCGAGGATCAAACCCTGGTTATCAGTCTGGAGAGCAATCCATCCACCGGTTACTCATGGGAAGTGGCGGAAATGAACAAGGATGTACTGCACCAGGTGGGCAAGACCGAGTTCGAGCAGATGGTGCCTCTGCTTGGTGCTCCAGAGAAGCAAACCCTACGCTTCAGGTTGGCAGGCGAGGGCCAGAGCATCCTCAAGCTGGTCTATCGTCGTCCCTGGGAAAAGGACGTGGAACCAGCCCGGGAATACTCCATTCAGGTGGTTGGGCAACCAGCCACCAAGCCAGAGAAGGGACTAATGAGCCCCGCTGTGCGGGAGGAGTTTATGCGCCTGGAACTACCCCCGCAGGGGCCGGCCGTTGAGCCGAGTATTTCCGGGCAGGTCGAGCTGCCAGGAGACATGGCTGGTTGGACAACCATCATGACCGAGGGCTTCGAGGGGAGTTTTCCAGGGTCGTGGAGTGTGTTTGACAACGCCGACGGCTACGGCGAATACTACTGGGGCAAGCGCAATTGCAGGCCCCACTCCGGCTCTTACAGCGGTTGGAGTGTAGGCGGCGGGGCAAACGGGGGCAGCCTTTCCTGCGGTGCCAGCTATCCCGACAACGCCGAAGCCTGGATGATGTATGGGCCATTTGACCTGAGTAGCGCAAGCGATGCCGAGTTGCTTTTCTGGTATTGGAACTACTCCGAATCGTACTACGATGGCCTTTTCTGGGGCGCTTCCATCAACGGCAACAATTTCTATGGCAACGGCGTCAGCGGGAATTCTGGCGGATGGATACAAGTGAACTTCGATTTGACCAATGTCTACACCTTGGGCGATCTCACCGGCCAGCCTCAGGTCTGGATAGCCTTCGTCTTCGCAAGCGATTACAGCCTCACTTACTCTGAGGGGGCTTATGTAGATGACATCGTCCTCCGTAAGCTAACGGGGCAACCTGCCCCGTCCACACCCACCAACACGCCAGACTCCTCATCGTCGTATCCGGCTGCCTTTGATTGGCGAAACCAGGGAGGGGTCACCTCCGTCAAGAACCAGGGTTCCTGTGGCAGTTGTTGGGCCTTTGCTACAGTGGGGCCGTTGGAGGCCAATATCAAGATCAAGGGAGGGGGCGAACAGAATCTCTCAGAGCAGTACCTCGTTTCCTGCAACACAGATGGCTGGGGCTGCGATGGTGGGTGGTGGGCTCACGACTACCATCAAAACAAGAAACCACCCAGCGAGTCCGAGGCCGGGGCGGTCTTCGAATCAGCCTCCCCCTACGTGGCAAGGGACACATCCTGCGGCGGCCCCTACTCCCATCCTTACAGGATCAATTCCTGGCACTACGTAGGAAGCGAATGGGGTGTTCCATCTACTGAAGCCATAAAGCAGGCCATCTACAACTATGGACCTGTTTCGGTAGCCGTCTGCGTAAACTCCGCTTTTCAGGGATATTCCGGCGGTGTTTTTACAGGCCCTGAGTGTACGGATATGAATCACGGCGTCGTGCTAGTTGGCTGGGATAACAATCAAGGGGTATGGATCTTGAAGAACTCCTGGGGTACAGGCTGGGGCGAGAGTGGCTATATGCGCATTGGCTATGGGGTCTCCAGGGTGGGATATGCTGCAAGCTACGTTAACTATAGCGCTCAAGGTCCCACACCAACGTCTACCAACACGGCAACACCGGGGGGCCCGACAGCGACACCCACGCCAACGTCGGTAGGGCCGACGGCGACAGCCACGCCAACGTCGGTGGGGCCGACGGCGACACCGACGGTGACGCCGACCCCGACGGCGACACCAACTCCCGACCTCACTCCAGGCCAGCCAACGCTGTTCACCCCAGCCAACCACAGCACAATCGCTGACCTCACACCCACCCTCGACTGGAGCGACGTGGCCCGCGCCACGTCTTACCAAATCCAGGTCGCCGCAGACACCTACTTCAGGACAGTCTCCATTGACACCACGACCACCGAATCAACCTACACCCCCACCGACAACCTGACAGCCAACACCAGACACTACTGGCACGCCAGAGCCTGCAACGAATACGGCTGCGGAA
>CAZVCJ010000322.1:0-3052 GCA_964625745.1 uncultured Anaerolineae bacterium
CGGTCGGTGGCCGAGTTCAGCGCGGCGACGACCAGCGGTAGAGAGACCTCGATGTCGAGCCGCTGGTCGGGCCGGCCCGGCACGAAGGCCAGGGTGGCGGCGTTGGCGTTAGGCTCTTGCCGCGGACGGTCGTACTCGTCGGCGATACTGGTCAGGAAGTCCTTCAACTGTTGCTCGTCGTAGCTGGCCGGGAGGGGGATGTCCGCGGGCGGCGCCTCGTCGTTCAGGAGGTAATCGGCGAAGCCCGCCCAAAAGCTGGTCTCCGCCCTTGAGCTATTGACTTCCTCTAGCATCTCGTCGGCCTTGAATTGAAAGCCGACATCCTGCGGGTGGAGGAGAAGGCTCTCGTTCAGGTAGTTCAGCTTCACCGGTTGCGAGATAGCTTCTGCCAGGAGTTCCATCGCTTCGACCTCCCATTTGCCCCCCATGGGAATGCCAGCCAGTGAAACTCCTGGTGGAATCTGATTTCGATAGGCTCGGTAGTCGTTCAGTTTATAGAAGAAAACGAACACGACAACTATCAAGATCACGAGAATCGCAAATCTCGACGTTCTCAAAATGTCCTCCCCTTCGCCTCGGTCGGAGAACTTCGGCGAACGAAAGCCCCAGGCTGAAGCTGTGGGGCTAAAAGAGCAAAGCCCTTCGGACTGACTCGTAGCCCCATAGGGGCGTTGTTCTCTCAGCGCGGAGGGTCAGCCCTGCGCTTCGTCTGGCGGCCAATCCGGTGGCTGGCTCAGAAGCTCTTCGGCCTCCTGGGCCAGGGCGTCTGGGACCATCACCCGCACTTCACCCAGGCCATCCACGGTGATGCCCAGCACCACGCCTGCGCTCTCGTAGTCCAGCAGGGCGGGGATGCCGGCGCTTTGCAGCTTGGTTTTGATGACGTGGGCCTCCAGTTGCCCGAAGGCGATGTAAACCGTGGTTAGTCCAGGCCTATTCGCTCTCTTATGACCTGCCATCGTGTCCCTCCTCTCGACCTGTAGTGAAAGTATGCCACAATCTTCAGAATAAGTCAATTAGAACACGGATGGGCAGGATTTGCGGATTTCTCCTCAGTCTGGGTCTTTTTACTCGTTAATCCTGCTGATCCGCTGTTCTTTATTTGTCAAGGCGGGGGAAAACTGGTATAATTAGTCTCAATATCATAGAATCCAGGAGGACTTTTTTGATGTTCGTGAGAGAGACCCAGACGGCGACGTATTGGCAGGAATTCGTCGTTGACGACAGGGATCTCGATTACCTGTATGAATTGTTCTTGGAGGACGACAATAGGCCTCGTACCAGTGACGATCTTACTTTGGCCCTAATTAGAAGCCGCTGTGAAAAAGAGGAAGCTCTCATCAAAGGGGAGCTGGCCAGGGGGACTCTTTTTCAACCAAGGGAGGGCTACGAAGTGGGAGAGCAAATTGTCTTTCCTGTTCTTGGCTATGCCCTGGGTTCCGTGGTTGGTGCACGACCGGGCTACAACCCGAAATACGGCGAATTCGACGTCATCCAGGTGCGCTTCGAGGGCGAGGAGGAGACGAGGGAGTTTGCCTCGAAGCTCGACTACCCTCACAAACTGAATCGTGAGGAAGGGGAGTTGCTGGAAGCCGAGGGGATAGCGTCGCCAGTCGAACTCTACGACCAACATGGCTCGGATGTCCAGCGGAAACTGTTAGAGCATTTACGACTCAGTGGTGATTTCGCGAGCTTCCGTGGTGAATGGTTTCTGAAAGGCTTGTTGGCTGAGATCCATGAGGGACACCTGAACATCGCCGAGGCCATGCTTGATGTGAAGGGTATGCCGCTCCCCACTCAAGAATTGCTCCGGGAGCTGGACCTGCTGACGAAGATCGCTCCGGCGGCCCAGATTTTCTCCCTCAACTGCGCCCTGGGCCAGGATGAGCGCTTTGATGACGTAGGCAACGATGATCAGAGCCTCTGGTTCCTGCGACGTTTGGAGCCCTCTGAGATCGTTCATCTGCCACCACGGTTGCGTTACACTCCGATTCTATACGATAGGGCGAGCCTCAGTGAGGAACTGCTTCGCTGGGAGATGGAGCTCGACGACGAGATCATGGAGTCGGCCGCCCGTGGTACAGAGGAGAAAATCTCTAGCGTAACCATCATCCTTAACTATCCCCACCGCCGGGTAGGGACTATCCCCTTGACGAGCAAGACAGAGGGCTTTTTCCCGAGGGGGAATACCGAGCGTATGATGGTCACTCTCGTAGATGGGCGGACGGGCAAACAGATGCTAGGATGGGTTGTTCGCCAACACAAGTACGTCTATGGCCTCAAAGAGTGGTATAATGAGAATGATATACCCGTGGGGGCCTACATTAAGCTGGAGAAAACCGACGATCCTCTGGCCATTGTTGTGGATTTCCCCCGCCGACCTAACAAACGCGAATGGATCCGAGTGGCTACGGTTGCGGGGGGAAAACTGGCGTTCGCCATGCAGATGAGGGCCATCGGCTGCGAGTACGACGAACTGATGGTCCTGGGCGAGAATAATCCGGCCCAGATTGATTCCCTGTGGATGCGGTCTGAGGAGGACGGCAAGCCCATCTCCGAACTGATGAGCGAGATATTTCCTGAGTTGGCCAAGCTCAACCCCCAGGGCACTGTTCATGCCAAGACTCTCTACAGCGCTATCAACATGGAGAAGCGCTGCCCGCCGGGGCCGATCCTCGCTCAACTAGCCAGCAAGGCTTGCTTCATGGCGGTGGGCGATGGCTATTGGGTCTACGATCGGGAAGCTCTTTAGCTCAAGGCTCAGCAGGTCCAAGATTGACTCTACTGAAAAAAGCTCCCGCTGAGGCCTATAGGACAGGTCTAAAGCTATGGTCAGGTGGATCAAACCGGATCTAGAAACCAAGTTTCACATTGATTTCGATTGGTGGGAAAAAGAAGGACGCGACCTGCGCGTCTATCTGCAGAGCCATCTGTGCCCTGAGTGCAAGGTGATATACGCCAACCACCGTGGAACTGCGGAGGTTGATTGGATTGACTCCGACACGGCCGAGGTGATGCGGGTAGATGCCCTTTGGCAGTCCTTGCGCACTCA
>CAZVCJ010000323.1:0-3039 GCA_964625745.1 uncultured Anaerolineae bacterium
CCGACACGGCCGAGGTGATGCGGGTAGATGCCCTTTGGCAGTCCTTGCGCACTCACTGCAGCCAAAGGCCAGATTTTATCACCGAGAACACCCCCTTGACAGATGCTGTCTTTCGCGCCTTCCTGGCGAATGGCAACGAGCCGCTGTCCGTGGTGGAGCTCCACGAGATCCTGGGCAGACACACTGTGGAGACTATCCTGCGTACTCTGGGCAGCCGGAAGATTTACAAGGGCATCAGGCCCGTGCTGAAGTGAGGTCGGGCGTGGACCGCGCGTTGCTGAGGCGAATTCGGGAGTTGGCCGAAGCCGGGGACGGCATCGAAGTCATTGCCCTGGACCGAGTTAGAGCTTTGGCCAGGGAGTTCGGCGTTTCGCCCAGGGAGGTGGAGCTAACGGCTCTGGAGGCCCACGTCCTGCCCCGTCGCTATCTGCGCAGCCTGGGCACAGTGGGGTGGGACGGGCAGATCAAGCTGCTACGCTCCACGGTAGCGGTGGTGGGCCTGGGTGGATTGGGAGGCAACGTGGTCGAGGGGCTGGCCCGCATGGGGGTGGGCCGGCTTGTCGTCGTTGATGGCGACGTGTTCTTGGACCACAACCTTAACCGCCAGGCTCTGAGTACTGAGGCTGGTATGGGCCTGTTGAAGGCTGAAGCGGCTCGCACTCGAGTCGGCGAGATCAACGCCGCGGTGGAGGTCATCGTCCATCCTGAGTACGCCACCGACGAGAACGCACCCCGGTTGCTGGCTGGAGTTGAGGTGGTCGTTGATGCCCTCGATCGTTTGCCCACCCGCCTCATGTTGCAGGAGGCGGCTCAGGAGATGGGTATCCCCATGGTGCATGGAGCCATCGCCGGCTACGTGGGGCAGGTGATGACGATTTTCCCTGGGGATGAGGGGTTGCGGGCCCTTTTCGGTGAAGGCAGCGTACCCCAGCAAGGCATCGAGGTGCAGTTGGGTTGTCCCGCTGCCACGCCCATGATGGTAGCTGCCTGGCAAGTGCAGGAGGTGCTGAAGATCCTTTTGGGTCAAGGCCAACTCTTGCGACACAAGATGCTTTTCATGGATGCCGAGGCGGGCACAGTCGAATTTCTGGAGATTGGGAGCTAGGGGTTGAGGTTCTTCATCGCTGGCATCATGCAGGGTTCCCGCGCCGAGGCGGACATTCATGACCAGGGCTATCGTGCATCCATCAGGGCAGCCGTCAAGGCTCACTTCACCCAGGCCGAGATCATTGATCCCATGGAACTGCACCCGGACGGTGGCGTGAAGTATGGGCCTGAGAAGGCCAGGCGGACTCTGCTGGAAATGGCCGCGGAAGCTGGGCAAGCCGACGTGCTCATCGCCTATGTCCCTGAGGCCAGCATGGGCACGGCGGTCGAGATGTGGGAGGCCCACCGAGCCGGCAAGCCGATCCTCACCATTTCGCCCCTGGCCGAGAACTGGGTGGTCAGGTTTCTTTCGACGCGAGTTTTCCCGTCCATAGGAGCCTTTGAATCTTTCGTAGCCGAGGGGGAGTTGGAAGAATTGTTGGAGGACTGGTGAGTTTGACAAGCTCGTCAGATTGAGTAGATGAAGATGCGCCCCTGTAGCTCAGTGGATGAGAGCAACTGCCTTCTAAGCAGTGGGTCGGGGGTTCGAATCCCTCCAGGGGTGCCTGGCGCAACCCGATGAAACAGAAGTCGAGTTTTGCAATAGAATAAGGTTGCCGTAGGACCCTCTATCCGGCACATGCTGGCATGGAGAGACACATACGTAAGGAGACAACAGCACAAATGAAGAAAGCTACATTACTCCTAGTTCTCATCTTGCTACTGACTGCTTGTCAAGCTACGCCGACGCCAGAAATCGTCGAGGTCACGGTGCCTGTTGAAGTAACGGTGCTTGTGACACAGCCGCCCCTGCCTACGTACACACCCTATCCCACCTACACACCCTATCCAACTTATACCTTGCCTCCGCCATCAATTCCCACTGATACATCGGTGCCGCTTTCCACTAATACGCCGGCCTCTCCAACCAACACGCAGGAGCCAGGGAGCACTCCCACCCCTACTCCCAGTGTCACGCAGACACCCGCGGTTACTTCCACGCTCACGCCCGGACCCGTTGTGCTGCCCAACTGCCCCAATCCCCTGGCCAGGCTCACTTATCCTACGGTGAACGCTGTTCTGAAAGGGGCTGTGGAGATCAGGGGCTCAGCGGAAATTGACTTCTTTGACTACTACAAGTTCGAGTTTCGCCACGAGGAGGCAGCCGAGTGGGCGTTCGTGCAGAGATTCGAGCACACGGTGATTGATGGCGTCCTGGGTGTTTGGGACACCTCGCCTCTTCCCGCCGGTGCTTATACCTTCCGCCTGGTAGTGGTGGACAAATCAGGCAACTACCCGGAGCCCTGTGAAGTGGAAGTGACTGTCGAGCACTGAGCAGCCTCTTGGCGCGGCGCCGAATCCCATGCGGGCGGCTTCCCTGCGGAGGCCGCCCGATTTCGTTATGGTCGAAGTCTCCGCCATCGAGTGGGATACGCCGCCAGGCAGGATTCGAGGTAGAACACACCGGGGGCGGCGCCACAGGGAGTTGGGAGCGGCGTAAGATTGACCTGGATGAGATGGAGATCATGGTCGTCGCCAGGAAGGCGACCGAAAGGAGTGATAAGACATGAGACGCTTCAGTTGGCAGGCCCTTTTAGGTTTGTCCCTGGTCATCCTATCCGCAATGCTTTATCTTCTTCATTATGCTCTCTTCAGGGATCCTCATCATATCTTCCTTTACCTGGTAGGGGATATCGCCTTTGTCCCCATCGAAGTGTTGCTGGTTACCCTGATCATACACCGTTTGCTGAACGGGAGAGAAAAGCGCGCCATGCTGGAAAAGCTCAACATGATCATAGGAGTCTTTTTCAGCGAGGTGGGAACCAGGCTGCTGGCTTTCCTTTCCGACTTTGACCCTGAACTGGATAACATCCGAAAGGAACTCATTGTAACCGCCGATTGGTCTGAGCAAGAATTCTCTCGTGTCAGCAAACGCCTCAGGAGCTACGACTA
>CAZVCJ010000324.1:0-2998 GCA_964625745.1 uncultured Anaerolineae bacterium
GGGCCGCGTGGGGCAGGTTTCTATATTCAATCCCGTGATCAACGGGGGCGATTTCTGGGGGACGCTCCTTCGGCATGTGGGCAAGACGCTGCTGATGTTCACCAACCGGGGCGATTTCATCCCGCGCCACAACGTGCCCTTGCGCCCCGTCTTCGATCCGGTTCTGAGCGTGTTCTTCTTGCTGGGGCTGATCCTTTGCCTCAGTCGCTTTCGCCAGAGAGCTGAGCATGCCTTTGTCCTCATCTGGCTGGCGGCCATGCTTTTGCCCACCATACTGGCTGAAGATGCGCCACACTTCCTGCGGAGCGTGGGCGTTCTGCCGGTGGCCTTTGTGGTGCCCGCCATAGGGCTGGATTACCTGTGGCGCTTCCTGGAAAACAAGACCTTCGCCCCGGTTGCCGCTGGTGTGGTAGCACTGGCTCTGGTCTTCGGCCTGGGCGACACGACGATTGACTACTTCGGACATCATGCGGGCAGCCAGGATTTGAGCTACAATTTCGAGGCGGCTGCGGTAGACCTGGCAACTCAGGCCAATCGCTTCTTGGGCACAGGGTGGGATGGCACAGGACTTGGAGCCAGAGGGAATCCACTGTCGCCTGGGCGTCATCTCTATATCGCTGACTGCCTCTGGCAGGATTGGGCGTCGGTGCGCTTTCTGGTGTCCCTATCGCCAAACTTGACTATCCTGGGAGAAGGTGGTAAACTTCCCCAGGTTTTCTCGGACCTTGGGTTGAGCGGTGTCCTGAGCTTGTCGAAGGGTAGCCAAAGGCATACCGAAACCGAGGTCATGCTCATTCTCTGGCCTTACGAGGATTATGGCCAGTATCTGTCCCTTTTGCCCGTAGGCTCGACCATCACTGCCGCAGAGGGGTCTCTGGAACGAGGGGATCTCGACAAAGAGGCCCGTTTACTGTACGTTACCTACACGGCCACTCCTGCGACTATCCCCTCCGGAGAGCCAGAGGCCCGTTTCGAGAAGGGCATGATTCTGGTTGGCCATCAACTGGCCACTGTCTCGCCGCAAGAACTGCGGCTGAGCCTGCTCTGGCGAGCTGAGGCGGAGATCGAGGCAGACTACACTGTGTTCGTCCATCTCATGCGAGATGGTTTCGATACGCCTTCGGCTACTCAACCCAAGGCTGCCATTCTCGCCCAGGACGATTCACCTCCCGCTGGTGGCTATTATCCCACCAGCTTGTGGCGCGTGGGGGACATAGTCAGCGACGAGCACACCCTGGCCTTGCCTGAGCCATACGATCCGGGCAGGCACAAACTGATAGTTGGCTTCTATCAATTGGAGACCCTGTACCGACTACAGGTCCTTGATGAAGCCGGTAAACCAGTAAGTGACCACGTGATCATTGAATGATCCCGCCTCTGTCGCTGCAAACCCTGCGGCAGAGGCTGAAAACCTGGTAAGCGTTCAGGTGTCATTGCGAGTCGCGGTTTTTTGTGCCAAAGCAATGACCCTGGGCTGAACGGTTACAAAATCTACAGGAGGAAAGCGAATGCGATTCTGTCGCCTTGTAACAACTCTGTTAGTAACGTTATTGATCCTGGCACCTCTGGGAGCCTCGGCCGCTCCACCCGCCCAGGGGGGCAATCTGTTAAAGAATGCTGGCTTCGAGGAAGGCTTCAGCGAGCGAGGCGCTGGGGAAGTAGTCATAGCCAACGGGTGGGAAGCATGGTGGGTTCAGGGCAACCAAGATCAAACCGGCCAGGGCTACCTCGTGCGCCCCGAATACAAGTCAGAGGACGCCTGGATTTTTACCATGCGGCGCGTGCACTCAGGCCGCTTCTCCCAAAAATTTTTCAACACCTTCGCCTCTCACGTCGCTGGCATCTATCAACAGGTAGCCGTTACCAAGAACAGCCAGGTTACCTTCTCCATTTGGGCACAGGTCTGGAGCTCCACAGAAGTGCAACCAGATCAATGCGAGGGTTTTGGCAACTACGCGGTTTCGGTAGGCATTGACCCTCACGGCAGCAATGATTTCAGTTCCGGTAACATTGTCTGGTCAGATCCGGTGATGACGTGCAACGAGTGGGTTAACCTCAGCGTTTCCACCGTGGCCCAGGCCGACAGGGTCACTGTCTTCACCAGAGGCGCGCCAGACTTCCGGGTGCGGTTCAACGATTCCTACTGGGATGATGCCGTCTTGACCGCCGTCGCCCCCACTCCCACACCACGGCCACCAACGAGCACCCCAAAGCCAACCGACACACCAGTGCCAACCGACACACCAGTGCCAACCAACACACCCCGTCCAACGGCGACCCGTACCCCTACCCCCACGCCAGTGGATACCCCCACGCCAACCACAACCCCGACCCCAACGAACACCCCCACGCCAACCCGGACGCCAACTCCGACCGCAACCCCAACGCCAGTCAGCGGGGCTATCTGCGTACTGGCTTATCATGACCGCAACGGCAACGAGATGCGCGACCCGGACGAGGAGCTCCTGCCTGGGGCGATGTTCACTGCCTCCGATGGCCGGCAGATGGTAGCCAATTACATCACCGACGGCATCAATGAACCCTACTGTTTCATGGATTTGAGACCAGGTAACTATTTCCTCTACGAGGAAAACCCACCCGACTACAATTCTACCACGCGCGACGATTGGGGGGTGGTCATCGCCGGCGGCTCTATCATCCAGATCGAATTCGGCGACAACCCGCAGCCCACACCCGTGCCGACGTCCACACCCGTGCCCACACCCATTCCCATTCCCACTCCAACTCCCGCCCCAGAGTCCTTACTTTCCACGCTGAGTGCGAACCTGTACAAAGTGAGCGGCGTCATAATAATCGTCCTCGCGGCGGCGATAGCGCTCGTGTTCAATCTCTTGAGGAGAAGATAGATCTGGTACAGAAATGAACATCAACTCCTGGCCCAAGACGATCTTCCAGCGCCGGCCCGTTTGGCTGGCCTCCATCTTCTTGGGCCTTTTTGCTTACTGAAATTGTAATACTCCCCTGCTCCTGCTGGCCC
>CAZVCJ010000325.1:0-2984 GCA_964625745.1 uncultured Anaerolineae bacterium
GAGGCATTCCTCAAATCGGACAATCCTGAGGAACTGCGGGGGTGGATAGGGAACCGCATCCGCCGCTGAGCCTTCTTTCTTCGCGTAAAATTCACGCTATTTTCACGCACAGAACCCTCAAAGTGTGTTATAATAAGAGAAACAATCTGTCGCTAAGCCTTCTTTCTTCACGCAGAATTCTGCTATTTTCACTCGCAAAACCCTCAAGTTGTGCTATAATAGGGGGCGAGAAGTCGAAGTAGCGAGGAAGCTACTGTTAAGGAATCATCCAAGCGTGAAGAAAGGAGGCGAATGGAAGAGAAACTACATCTTATCTCCTAACCTGGACAAGCCAGAACCAAAAGGCCTTTTGCCACGAATTACACGAATTTTCACTAATTTTTTTCTTTTTCGTGTTAATTCGTGAAATTCGTGGCAGATAAAAAGTGCGTTCTGAAATTCTTGCTTTTTGTGCAAGGATTTGATTGATAAGGTACTATTACGAGCTGCCCAAAAAGGAGGTAAACTACAATGTTTAAGAGAATACGTGGTGAGCGTGGCTTCACACTGATAGAGTTGCTGGTGGTTTTGGCCATCCTGGCCACCCTGGGAGCCCTTGTGGTCCCTGACTTGGCCCGAGTCTTGGCCCGTGCTGAGGAAACAGCGAAGAATCAAGAAAAAGACGCCGTACAAACTGCCATTGACATCTACAATACGCAGGACATGGCGGTTGAGGGTGCGACGACGATTCCGGCGAGAGCTGAAGGTGACGCGTCTGTGATCACCAGTGCAGATGCAGACGCGCCTGTGATCACCAGTGCAGATGCAGACGCGCCTTTCGCAAAGTATCTGCGCGGCACCACGAAGTATAAGTATTGTTGGGATGAAAATGGTGACAATCTCGAAGTGTTGCCCTAGTTAATCCCGCATAGAGCCCCGAGTGTGCCCAACCTGAAGCATCGGTTGGCCGCCGCCGCTCAAGAGCTGGACATCGTTCAGTTTACAAGTACGACGCATCCGGCGGCACTGCTCGTCTGTGGTTGTATTTGTCCATAACCACCTGTACTCTTGGGACACGGACGGTGATGTCTCGCAGTCTAGCTACTAACACGAGCAGCTTGGGGATGTCTAGCCGTCCTCACAGAATCGAGGATACAGAGGGACTGCAAGCAATTGTGGCCCCTCTGTATCTTTTTGTGCTGTGACTGGACCGACACCTTGGAGTCCCACATCCAAATGAAACTTCGCCTACTGTCCCCAAAAGCTATCCAATTCGGGTCGCCAGCAATCGTCCTGCTGCTTCCCCTCCTGGTCAATCCCTTCGGTTGCCGCTTCCACGAGCTCCCTAAGGTTGCCCTTTTTTCGCTTCGCCGTCCTGCTTCTCTTGACCGCCTGGTTGGTGGATCGAATCAACCGCAAGGGCTCCATCGCTGGGTTGCTGCGGAAGCTGCTCGCCAGGCCCCTCGTCCTGCCCGCGCTCCTCTTTATCTTTACGCACGTCCTCTCCACGATAACCTCGGTGGCCCCCCATCTCAGCTTTTGGGGGACATACATTCGAGTGTACGGTACCTACAACACTCTTTGCTACGCCATCCTCTTTTTCCTGATAATCCTGAACCTCCGCTCCGCCCGACAGCTTGAACGGCTCATCACCGTCGTTTTGCTTGCCAGTCTGCCGGTCGCCCTCTACGGGATGCTGCAGCACTTCGGCTTCGACCCCATCTTTCCTGAGTATGACTTCCGCAGCCGGGTCGTCTCGACTATAGGCAACCCCATCTTCCTCGGCGCCTATCTGATCATGGTCATCCCCTTCGCTTTTGGCCGGTTGCTCGTTAGCCTGCGCGCCCTGCTGGGGGGGGGCAGCTTGCCTCATCGCGCCGCTCGAGGCTTCTCGGGGTTATCGGCTATTCGTCGCTCCTGTTGCTGCAATTGATGTGTCTTCTCTACACCCAGGCCCGCGGGCCGTGGTTCGGGCTTTTGGGCGGGGCTTTGCTCTTTTCCGTTCTGATTGCCTGGCGACATAAGTTGAAGAAGCTATTGCTTATCACCACTGCCGTGGGTGTGATCCTCATTGCCCTTCTAGTTGCGCTGAATCTCCCCAATACGCCACTGGGACCATTCACTGAGACGCCTTATCTGTCGCGGTTGGTATTTTCCGACGATCTGGCTGCGGGCAAGGGCACGGAGTGGGTCAGGTTGTTCATCTGGCAGGGGGCCCTGGAGCTTCTCCGGTCTCGTCCCAATATCGGCTTCACACCTGATCCATTGAGACCCCTTCGCCTCCTCATCGGATACGGCCCTGAGACAATGGAGGTCGTCTACCCTCAAGTCTATCCCCCTGGTCTGGCTTACGTCGAATCGCGTGAGGTGATGGTTGACCGGGCCCACAACGAGTTGCTCGATCTCGCGGTTACGACTGGGGCGTTGGGGTTACTGGCCTTCCTCTTTTTGATGGGGAGCCTCTTCTACTATGGGCTTTCCCTCCTACGAAAGGAGCCTTCTTTCAGCGATCAGATCACTCTGGTTGCTTTGCTCTCCGCCGTCTTCGCTCACTTCATTGAGACTCAGTTTGGCATCCCACTCACCATTACGAAACTGCTACTCTGGCTCTATTTGGCTCTGGTGAGCGTGATGTCCATTCCTGAGGGGACAGCAGTCGAGCGTGAGAATAGCAGCCCCGCCAATGCTGAAGCAACCCCGGGCAATGTCAACCGCCTTCGGACTATCTTATCCCTGCTGGTCGTCTGCGTCATTCCCTTCTTTGCCAGCTTTAGCAACATCAACCTTCTCCGCGCCGACATCTACCTTGGGCAAGGGATGCGATTCCAGGATGCTCGACAATGGAAGGAAAGCATCGTGGCCTATGATAAAGCTATCCAAGCTTTCCCTGTTGAGCACCGATTCTATCAATTCAAGGCAAATGCCTATTATCATAGGGATTCACGGCAGCCT
The DNA here is from genome assembly GCA_964625745.1 of uncultured Anaerolineae bacterium. Taxonomy (GTDB): domain Bacteria; phylum Chloroflexota; class Anaerolineae; order VGOG01; family VGOG01; genus CAZVCJ01. Next base: position 2,932 of record CAZVCJ010000325.1, read on the forward strand.
TGATCAGGGCGGCAAAGTGTTGTCGTCTATTTCTGACGCACATATGTTCTGAA
>CAZVCJ010000326.1:0-2968 GCA_964625745.1 uncultured Anaerolineae bacterium
CCCAGGCGCTGGAGTTCGAGAAGGCGGCCCTCCTGCGCGACCAGATCTACGATCTACGCCGCGAGCTATCGGATATGGAAGAGGACGTGCCTGAGTGGGAGAGGGTGAGAAAGCTGGGGCGTTAGGGGCTTGCGCAGCAGTTCACCATAGTGGGGTAGCAGGCCATGAGCCAGTTAGTGAAGGGATTTGACAACATGGTGTTATTACAGTATAATGTATATCGGGAGGTGTGAAGCAATGATAAGAACACAAGTCTATCTTCCCGAGGACCTTTACGAAGAGGTACGGCGAGTATCCTACGAACAGAAGATGTCTATCGCCGGGGTGGTCCGGGAAGCGCTAGCAGAGTATCTGCTGGCAGGGAAGGCGAAGGCCAAAGCGATCACATTGGAAGAAGAAAGAGAGCTTAGCGAAGAGGAGCTAAAAAACCACCCTCTGTACCAAATCATCGGCATGTGTTCCAGCGGCCTCGGAGACGGAGCCGAGAATCATGACTATTACCTCTACGGAGGAACCCGGGCTTGAGGACTTTTGTTGATACCAGCGCTTGGGTTGCCATCGTAGACGATTCGGATAAATATCATTCCAAAGCCAAGTCCCACTACCTCCAGTTACTCAAGAAGAAAACTAACCTTCTGACCTCCAACTATGTTTTGGCTGAGACCTATACCTGGCTCCGGTATCGTGTTGGCCATAGATACGCTGTCCATTTTCATAAAATGGCAACTTCAGCAGAAAAACTGCGGACTCTAGAAATCCTATGGGTAGACAGGGCCCTTACCGACGCCGCCTGGGAGATCTTTGAGAAGTACAGCGATCAAGTTTTCTCCTTCACCGACTGCACCAGCTTCGTGTTAGCCGGACATGCCAAGGTCAACGAGGTCTTTGCCTTTGACAAGGATTTTGTCACGATGGGGTTTGTGATGCGACCGTGAGAGGTGGAGAGATACTTCCTGGCTACCTAAACCTATACCGCAATGGTGAACTGGCCCGCCGCATCGAGCGGGCTTATGCTTGCTTGGAGGATTGTCGCCTCTGCCCGCGAGAGTGCGGGGTAAACCGCTTGCAGGGGAAGCAGGGTTTCTGCCGGGTGGGAGCGAAGCCCAAGGTAGCCAGTTGGAACGTGCATCCCTGGGAGGAGCCGCCCATCAGCGGAACCCACGGCTCAGGCACCATCTTCTTCTCCGGTTGCACTGGCCGCTGCCTCTTCTGCCAGAACTATCCCATCAGCCAACTGGGGGTGGGCAACGAGGTCACCGTGGAACGCCTGGCGGAGATGATGCTGGAGCTGCAACGCAAGGGCTGCCACAACATCAACCTGGTAACACCGACCCACTTCGCGCCCCAGATCATGGCCGCCCTCCCCCACGCCATCGAGAGGGGGCTCCGCCTCCCCCTGGTCTACAACACCAGCGGCTACGAGACGGTGGAGGCGCTGAAGCTCCTCGAAGACGTGGTGGACATCTACTTGCCCGACGCCAAGTACGCCGACGACGAAACCGCCCGCCGCCTGTCGGGCTTCGTGGGCTACGTGGAGGCCAACCGCGCCGCCCTCACAGAGATGTACCGCCAGGTGGGCGAGGAGCTGGTTCTGGATGACGAAGGCATTGCCCAACGGGGCCTCATCGTCCGCCACATGGTCTTGCCTGACGGCCTGGCAGGCACGCCAAAGGTGCTGCGCTGGCTGGCCGCGAACTTATCCCCCCGCGTCCACGTCAGTTTGATGGATCAGTACTTCCCCGCTCACAAGGCCGTAGGCCACCCCATCCTGGGCCGCAAGATCACCACTGATGAGTACGAGGAGGCATTGAGCGCTTTCGACGAGGCGGGACTGGAGAACGGCTGGCGGCAGGAACACAGGGAACACGGATGACACGGAAGGCGCGGAGGGCGCGGAGGGCGCGGACGACAGGGTCAATAGTTCAGAAACAGGGCACCACCGCCAATGCCACGGCGCGGTCGGCGTCGTCCAAGGCCTGCGCCATGGCGGCGACCTCGACCAATAACAAGGCGGGGCAGGGTAGTGGTAAAGAAGTAAGTGATGGCCTCGCGAGTTCGCTGGCTGAGTAGGAGCCCTTCGACAAGCTCAGGATAAACTCAGCGACGTATCGAAGCCAAGAACGAGCCTGCAAGTGCCGCTCACCCTTGATTTCGATACGCTGGCGCTACTCAATCAGCGGGTTCGCTGCAGGCTGCAAAGTATTATCACTTACCATTTAACCACTACCTGGGGCAGACCAGGGGCAGCCGGTGCTGCCGCACCACGCTGAACACCTCGCCTGCTTGCCAGCCTGCTATCTCACTGACCCGGAGGCGGTTCGGATCACGAAAGCTGCGAAAGGCCGCGAAAGGCACGGAAGTCTGCTTGGCGACAGGACTTCCTTTTGCTTCGTGTGCTTTCGTGACCTTCGTGTTCCGAACTCTTCTCTCCATCTCCTTGCTCACCTCCTTTGGCAACGCCAATAAACCACCTGTTCAGTTCACGCAGGTGGCTTTTGTCGTCTCCCAGGAGGATCGTCTCCCCCTCAGCGCCGAATCGAGTCTATCATGTCCTGGGTCGAAAGGTCAGTCGGCCAGGCGTTTCGGGCCGAAACGCATCAGGTACACCTGGCGATAGCGATCAAAGAGCGCGACGAGCAGCGTCAAGAGAAGCACAAAGAAAAGCGCGTTCCCTATGCTGACCGGGTCATCGAGCCTGGATCGCAGGAAGGCGTATGCCAGAATCAAGCCCAGGTTGACCACAGCCATCACCATGAACTGTCCCAGCGCAAACGCCCACCCGAATCCGCACCGCGCCAGCCAGTGGCTCAGTACGGTGTTGATGGTGACGACCGACGCCACACCGACGGCGAGCTGCAGGCTGCTGGCCTGCACATCCGGAAGCACCTGGGCAAAGCTGATGCTCACCAGGGTGATCAGGACGACCTTTTCGACCAGCGCGGCATCCACGATGCGGCTGGCCTCACTG
>CAZVCJ010000327.1:0-2921 GCA_964625745.1 uncultured Anaerolineae bacterium
AAGCTCGACCAGCTTACAGAGCAAGTAGAGGCGAACACGGGGATGCTGGCCGGAGAGGGGATGACCCGGCGGCGTTTCCTACAGGGTACTCTGGCGGGAGGAGTAGCCGGCTTGACGGTGGGCGCTGGCGGAAGCCTGGTGGCCTGGAAGACAGGCACAGCCGCCGGGCGTACGACAGCCGAGTTGGAAGCAGCCGCAAGAGCCCTTAAGCTAAAGGAACTGTTGGGGCTTTACGAGAAGCTGGAAAACATCCAATTGGATGCCATCGTGAGCGCCGGCATGGCAGCCGTGGGCACACTGCTCAAGGGAGTGGAGGCCGGCAGCCTGGCACTCAAGGCTGGCCTGGAGGCCGTCGAAGGACTTCTCTTGGACTTCGAGGGAGTCTTCCCCACCATTCGGGCCGGCATTGAATGGACGGAAAGGGTGATCTCAACCCTGGCCGACAGATTGCAGGCCCTGGAAGACACCCTGGAGGGAGTGGTGGAAAAGGCCCAGCCCATCACCGAGTCCCTGGGCAGTTTTTTCGACTCCGTGCTAGATCTGCTGCCCTTCGGCTACGGCGACAGGATCAGAGCCATCCTCGACCGCCTCGGTGACCTGGTGACCAACATCCCCGAGACCGTAGAGGGCGTCAACACCAATCTGCTCGAACCCTTGCGCAGCGATTGGTTTTCTGAAGAGGCTGGCAAGGGCCTGAAGGCCAGTTTAGTAGATCCCATCGTGACCAGGCTCTTGGACCCCCTGGAGGCTTTCCTGGGAAGATTGTCCGAACTGGTGGGCGGTTGGGAGGAAAAGCTGGTCAAACCAGTGGGGGAAGCCATCAGCGAGCGCGACACCATCCGGACAGAAATCGCTCAGTACAAAGCGAAAGTATGAAGACTTCCGAAGTCTTCTCCGACAAGCTCCTAGTGAAGATCAAAAAAAGAGGAGGACTAAATGAAGAACAAAATGATAACTCTCGTCGTTCTGGGGTTGCTGCTCATCTTCCTGCCCGCCTGCCAGCGTCAGTCTGAGGGCGGCCCTTTGGAGCTAATTTACACCGCCCCCTTCGAGACCGGCATTGAGAGGGATTCCAACCTGCCGGGCACAGGTATTCGCTACCTTGGCCTGTCCGACAAGGGCGCCGAAATCCTCATTGATGACCAAACTGCCTTCAAGCAGAAGGGCGATTCCCTCGGCTGGAAGGGCGATTCCGTGGAGAATGTGCAGCTTGACCTCTCGCTGCGAGTGCTTTGGGTCACCGAAGAAACCCTCTACGTGGGGGGGACAGCCAGGGCGACCGTGCGCGACCCCATACCGGCGGCAGCCTCCCTCCCAACGGAACCTCCTGTGAAATGCTCCAACGCCCCGGTGACCTACCAGGTGAAGAAAGGCGACTACATTCCGGGGACGCTGGTCAAGTACGTGGGCAAACACGAAGAGGGAATCGAGCTGAGCGGCGTCGAGGGCTATCCCTATCGCAAGCTCGGTGACTCCGTCGTCTGGGAGGGCAAGCTCCTGGAAAGAGTGTTCCTGCAGTTGAACGTGCGGGTGCTTTTCATCGCTGAGGACTTCATCAACGTCACCGGCACCGCCGCTCTGTCTCTATCACCGTGAGGCCGCTAGCACTGGCGCGAATCACCGGGGTCCCGAACGGCTCGACTGAGCTCGCCGAAGTCTTGTTCGGGCCATGGACGGGAGGCCATCGTTGAAGAAACTCCGCCCCATTGACTACTTCAACATCAACGTATACTGGTTCGGCCTGGCGTTCATGTGGAACAGTCTGCACCCCATCATCCTGCCGGCTATTCTGCTGAACTTCGTGCCTGATAACTTGAAGAACACCTACCTGGGCGGGCTGACCTTCCTCGGCCTGATCCTGGCCATGATCGTCCAGCCCGTAGCCGGGGCCATCAGCGACCGCTGCACATTCCGCTGGGGACGTCGCCGGCCCTACATCCTGGTTGGCACGCTGTTCGACTTCGTGTTCCTGGCAATCCTGGGCCTGGCGGGCAGCTACTGGGTGCTGTTCGCCGGCTACATCCTCCTCCAGATTTCCTCCAACGTCGCTCACGGCCCCGCCCAGGGTTTCATACCCGACCTCGTGCCTGAGGATAGAAGGGGCATCGCCGCCGGGGTCAAGAACCTGGCCGACATGGGGGGGCTGGTGGCGGCCTCGCTGGTCGCCGGCAATCTGATGGGCCGCCAGAACCCGGGCCCGGCCTTCGTGGTCATCGGCCTCCTGCTCCTGGCGACGATGCTCATCACCCTGTTCGGCGTGAAAGAGGAGCCGCTGGTCCAGAGGAAAGCCAGGTCCCTGTCCCAGACCTTTGCCCAGAAGGTTCGGGGTACGTTGAGCGTTGATGCGCGGCGCTATCCAGACTACCTCTGGCTCATCGCCTCTCGGTTTCTCATCCTGCTGGGCATCTACGCTGTGCAGGGCTTCGCCCAGTACTTCATTCGCGATGTCCTCGAGGCGACCAACCCGGCCCAGGTCACCGGCCAGCTCATGTTCTCCATCGGCATTGCTCTGCTGGCGCTGGTCTTCCCCGCTGGCTATCTGTCGGACCGCATCGGCCGCAAGCGGCTGAATGCCTTCGCCGGGCTGCTGGGCGCTGTGGGCATCTTCCTCCTGCTCTTTGCCACCGACTACACGAGGCTGATGGTCTTCGGCGCCATCATCGGTGCTGCCACGGGCATATTCCTCAGCGTCAACTGGGCGCTGGCCACAGACCTCATCCCGAAAGGTGAAGCAGGCAAATACCTGGGATTCTCGAACCTGGCGACGGCCGGGGCTGGCGCCGCCTCGCGCCTGGGCGGCCCCCTCATTGACCTTTTCAACGCTCGTCAGCCAGGCCAGGGCTACTCCGTACTCTTCGTATTAGCCTGCCTCAGCCTTCTGGCAGGCACGGCCTTGCTGGCCAAAGTGCGGGAGATCCAAG
>CAZVCJ010000328.1:0-2886 GCA_964625745.1 uncultured Anaerolineae bacterium
CGTGGCGTAGACGGGTTACTACCAGCTAACTTTCTGGTGGACAGCGGTGCCGACCGTTCGGCTGAGCGCTCACGGCGAAGCCTTTCCATGGCCCCTTACGATCTCTTCCGAAAGTTGGGGAAGCGATGGGAAGACGGTCAGTCCATAACCCTGCGGGGCATATCCCGGCGGAAAGTCTGTGCCATCAAGGGACGGGTACACCCCGTGGACTTTTTCGTACCTGAGGTCGAGCGGTGGTTTACTATCCCGGTGTGCTTCGCCAGGGGCAAAGTCCCCTTTCTGCTTGGCCAGGAAGAATTCTTTGACCACTTCATTGTGACATTTGATAGATCTGCCCGGAAGACAACCTTCGAATTCAGAGGAGGTGTGCCATGAGAAAGCTATTTCGCGTGATTTAGCCGAGATAGGGCGCAAAAGCGCGCCTTTGGCGGTGCTAAGCCAATCCAACCGACATCACTCCCAACCCCGACGCCAGCCAAGGCTGCGCCTCTGCGTGCCCTGAGGTTGGCGTTTTGTATGCGCTGGAATCACTGATCGCACTGAACAGCACTGAGGCCGCTGAACGTGGTGCTCCCCTCAGCGGCCTCAAAGGTTCAATTCCCCTACATCATGGCCGTTATCGGGAAGCTGAAGACTACGTTGACAAGCCAGTGGCCCGATGTTATAATCATACAAAACAGGTCATCGGAGGTGATCTATGAGCAGAGCTGTAACTGCTGAGTTTGTTTCGAGCAGGGAGATCGAAAGCCTGGACGATGCCTTGCGTCTTCTGGCTGAAAGCAGGCGGTCTATACTCCTGGAAACTATCGTGGAAGGCAAGCTCGCCAGGGGAATACTTGTTGACTATGGAGCCTATCAAGAGCTTCTACAGCGTCTGGAAGACCTGGAAGACTTGCACGCGATGCGTGAGGCCGAGATCGAGTACAGGGCCGGGGAAGGCCGCCCTTTTTCTGAAATCGTGGCTGAACTGAAGGCCGAGGAAGAGGCCAATGTATCGAGTTGAGGCCTCTAGTGCCAGGATCAAGCGGGAACTGCGCTCCATTCCTCTCTTCGACAGAGAACGGGTCATAAAGGTTATCGAAGCCCTGAAGGAGAACCCCCGTCCTCACGGCATCGTACAGCTTGAGCCCAATGTGTACCGCTTACGCGTCGGCGAATATCGGGTGATATACAAAGTGTTCGACGGTGAGCAGTTGGTCATCATAGGTCGTGTCGCAAGGCGCAGCGAGAAGACCTATCAGGATATCAGGGGCCTTTTCGGTTAGAATCCCTTTATGAGGCTCCCATTTATCCATGCCGCGCGTGCCCCAGGACTGGCGTTCGTATGCGCTGGAATCACTGACCGCACTGAACAGCACTGAGGCCACTGAACGTGGTGCTCCCCTCAGTGTCTTCAGTGCTCTCAGCGGCATCAGTGGTTCATTTATCCGTGCCTCGCGTGCCCTGAGGCTGGCGTTTTGTGTCTCAGCGAAAAAAACATAAACAAGGAGGTCAAACGATGAAAGCCAAGAAGCATCTCAATTTAAGGATCCCCCTTTGGTGGCCTAGCAGCCCCGGCTGGCGGCGATTGGCGCGGGCCATGACACCCCACCCAGGCACGCTCATCGTGACGCTGGTGGTCCTGGCCGCCATCCTGTGGGCCCAATCGGTCGGTGCCCTGCCCTTGCGCGCCCCAGCGGCGGCCAGCACCTCCACCGGCACCATCGCCTACCAGGGCCGCCTGGCCGACGCCGACGGCAATCCGCTCACCGACACCTACAACATGATATTTCGGCTGTATGACGTCCCCACCGGCGGCGTGTACTTATGGGAGGAGCAGTGGACTGGTTCCAACGGGGTACAGGTGAGTGACGGTCTCTTCAACGTCATGCTAGGGAGCTTGACATCCATCCCGCAGAGTGTGATCACGGAGCACGACTCGCTCTTTCTGGGCATCACCGTGGGCACGGACGACGAGATGGCGCCGCGAGTGCAGTTGGGCAGCGTGCCCTTTGCGGTGCAGGCGCTGACCGTGCCGGATGGGAGCGTCACGACGGAGAAGATTGCAGATGAGGCGGTGACACAGGCCAAGCTGGGCGCCGACGTGAGCTTGGAGCCACCGGATGGAAGCATCACGACGGAGAAGTTAGCGGATGATGCCGTCACGAAGGACAAAATAGCTCACCAGTTTGGGGCCAGCAATAGCGAAATGCTGAACTTCGTGCCGAGAGACCCAACAGGTTGGGATTATGATAGTGACGCGGAAGGGACTACTGATATAGATATTTCTTCCATTGTTCCCTCTACTGCTGTTGGAGTAAAGGTTGTGGTTTCCTTTTCTACAATTGCTGGTCGGTATTTTGAACTCTACGCGAAAGGGAAGACTAGTGCCTGGGACAAAATGCGGTGGTACTCTTGGAATGACGCTGAAAATCTCGCTGGTCGCCAGCGGACATTTACACACGATTTCTTCTTTGCAACTGAAAGGAAGCTAACGGTTGTGAAGAGTAGTGGCTATGATGCTGGCGGTGGTGGCAACGACGCCGCTTGTAGAGTTGCGGTTTTAGGTTGGTGGGAGCCAGCTCATCAGTAGTTGGTGGGATAGCCAGTCACGCGGGGTGGACATCGAGCCGAAGGTGGGAGGAACTGCCTGGGGATAGAGGGGGCGTGCTCTCGCTGAAGTTCTGTGCTAACCAGCGTGAGGCTGGTGGGGTGGGCTATTTGAGCAACTGAATGAATTGATCGCGGGTGAGACCGGCGCTCTTGATGATTCGTAGCGTCAGCCCGCGTCCCAGATCACGGTTGTGCCAGGGCACAACCACGCGGCTATTATCGCTAGCACGCCGCAGAATGATGTGGCTGCCCGTCTGGTGGTCAATCTCGAAGCCGGCGCGCTCCAAAGCCCGG
>CAZVCJ010000329.1:0-2874 GCA_964625745.1 uncultured Anaerolineae bacterium
AAGCCGGTACTAAGCAGTTGGTAGAGGGATGGTTTTACTCGGGTGAGGGGCGCGTGGCTTTCGTCTCTAGCCCTCGTGGCATTATCTCCCGTGAGAGCAAAGATTATCAGAATGGTGTGTTTACGTATCATTTGCTGAACGGCCTGCGGGGTGCTGCTGTGGAGCCATCTGGAGAAGTAACGATCGCCAGCTTGGTTTCGTATGTGCAGAGGATGAGCCCATTAGGCCAGCCTCCGGTCTTATATGGTAATACCACAAGGGTTGTGCTCACGCGACCAGGGGAAGTTGAAGGAGCTAGCAAACCCGTTTATAAGGTATATCAGGGTAATCAACTGGCATTGTTGGCCGCGGGACATACTCTGGCAGGGACGCCTCTGGTAAATCCTTTGGATGAGCATGTCAAATATCTCGATACTTTGCTTGAGCGTATCCGTTCGATCAGTCAAGATGAAAATCTATCCGTGGATGGCCGAATACTTTCGTCCATCCGCTCTTCGTTAGATGCTGAATTTGCCTTTATTCTGCGGATTGAGGAAGAAAATACTGATAAGAACATCATCTATAGATATGAAAGTGACTTAGCTCTTAGCCTACATTTCGCACCTTGAGAATTGAATAGAGAGCTAGACTGGCGGAATCGCCCCTTTTGTGGCATAGTATAGGGTGCGAAAACCATACTTAGCCGGAGCGATTCCCAATGAATTTTGCCACAAAATCTCGCCGAACGCAAATCTTGGTCTGGCTCATTTGGGCCATTGCTTGCCTGGTGTTCATGGTGTTACCGGAACAGGCTGTCGTGAGTGACGGGACAGTGATCGGCTTACCCGCATTGGCGGGGGTCGTCACGCACGACCCACGAAACGGGCCCCTGTTCCCCTGGCACCCCAGACACCGTTGGCGCAAGTGGGCTTGGCGGCGGTATTGCGCCTTGCGGCGAGCTCATCGCCGTGCCCTGTGGTTGGCGCGATGGGCCCGACTGGCCTTGACGGGAGCGCTGACCCTGGCCCAACTGGTGGATCTGGTGACCCATTCCCAGTTGCGGCGGCATCTGGGTGCCCTGCCAGTGTTGTACGCCCTGCTGGAAGTGCTGCGGGTGCGGGAGATCATCAACCGTCACTGTCCCACGAAGGCCGACGTAGATCACGGCACAGTGGCCATGGTTTTGATTCTCAACCGGCTGATGATGCCTCTCCCCCTCTATCAAGTGGCTGACTGGCTGGCCCAAACGGTGCTGGTCTACACCCTGGGCGTGCCCGCAGCCAAGTTCAACGACGACCGACTGGGGCGAACGCTGGACGCCATCAGCCAGCACCGTCGAGAGATCTGGCAAGACGTCGTCCACCGGGCCTTCGTTCAGGCGGAGATAGACCTCAACCTCATGTTCTACGACCTGACGGCTTTCGTCGTGCACGGGGCCTACGCCGATAGCCAACATGCCGACTTTGGCTTCGCCCACAACACGCCGATGAACAAGCGCAAGTTCAAGGCCGGGCTGAACGTAGCCGCCGATGGCAATATCCCGGCCGAGTATGAGTTGTGGTCGGGGCGAACGGCCGACTTGGCCACCGTCCAGGAAAACATGGAGCGGTTGTGTCGCCTCTTGAAGCGGCACGGCTGGTCGGTGGAAGAGGTGATCATCATCGGCGACCGAGCCAATGTGAACGACGAACTGGCGCTGACTTACGATGACCACGGCTTGCACTACCTGGCCGGGCTTCAACCACAGAAGAAGATACACCGCGAGTTGTTGGTGGCGGTTCCTGAAAAGCAGTTCTATGCCCATCCCTTGGCCGATGAGCGCGGGTCCAAGGGCTACTGGGGCATATCCTGTCAGGTGGTTTTCGAGCACGAGGGCCGCCAGGTCACCCACCGGGGCCTGGTGGTGCTCAGTGGGCCGATGCGCACCTCCCTACGCCGGACGCGAACGACTCAATTGAGAGAGTTGCGCCAGGCCTTGAGGGAGGTCCAGGCCAAGATAGGGCAGCCCTACTATCGAACGGTGAAGTCTGTGCAGAGACGAGCCAATACCCAACTGAAACAATCCCCCGTAGGCAAGTTCATGCAGGCTGAGGCGTACACCGACGAGAAGGGCCAAGTCTGCCTCCGCTGGTGGGTGGACTGCTACGCGCTCTGGCAAGCCATGCAGCGCGATGGCCGGTACCTGCTGGTCACCAATGACTGGTCTCTCTCGCCCCAGCGTATGTTGGCCCTCTATCGCCAGAAAGATGGGGTAGAGAAACGCATCCAGGTCTGCAAAGGGGAGCTGAAGGTCTCGCCCATCTATCTGCATAAGGATGAGCGCATTGAGGCCATGCTATTCATCAACATGCTGGCCTTGCTGGCCTACAGTTTGCTGGAGCGTCAGGTTCGCCAGGGTGGGTTGCAGATGACGACCCGACGCATCATCGAAAAACTCCACAGCCTGGACGTCGTGGAGACCTTGTGCTGGGACGGAAGCCACCTGCTCCGGCTTGTCCCGCTGGATGACGAACAGGCCGCCCTCTTGGCGATCTTGGCTCACGTCCTGGCGGAGCTCCGACTCCCTCGCTGGCCTCACCCACTGCTCCCTGCTGGGGACACTCAGCCCCAGGTCTTGCCGCCGCCAAGGCGACAGCAGATTGCCGCATAGGCCCGGGCCATCGGGGAGGGTGAGGTGCGCCCAGGAGCAAGAGGAAAGCCCAATTCACCCTCAACACCACCAGAAGCGCCCCCGTCGAGGCCGAACTTTCACTCTACATGCCCCGTATGAAGCATTCATGCCCTGTGGCAGGACAAACTTCGCTCTCTATTCGGTTTGAAAAGTGCGAAATATGGGCTTAGTTTGTTTCGATTATTGTAATGGCACAAAGCCTAGCTCTTCAACGATCTCCTGTC
>CAZVCJ010000330.1:0-2850 GCA_964625745.1 uncultured Anaerolineae bacterium
AATCTATCACCTGGCCGCCGTGGGCGTCACCGAGCCCGGCATAGATCCGAGACTCGCTGTGCAGGTCAACGTGATGGGGACGCTGAACCTTCTGGACGCGCTCACAGAGACGGACTGCGATTGCTTCGTCAACACCGGCACTTGCTACGAGTACGGCCACCACACCCCGCCGCCCCCCGCTCCCCCCAACTTTGGGGGGCTAGAGAACCCCGTTCCCCCCAAGGTTGGGGGGCCAGGGGGGCAACACGAGGCTCAGACGGTTGACCCCATCAACGCCTACGCCGCCTCCAAGTCGGCGGCCTGGCTCTTTTGCAACATGTATCACCGAACACATGGTTTCCCCATCGTCACCGTGCGACCCTTCACCACCTACGGCCCACGCCAGAGCAAACGGGCCCTCATCCCCCAGACCATCCTCTCCGCCCTGCGAGGGGAAGACCTGGCAATGACCGGAGGAGAGCAGACCCGCGATTTTACCTACGTTGACGACGTGGTCGAGGGTTACATCAGGGCCTCCCTTTCGGAAAAAGCCATCGGACAGACCATCAACCTGGGCACAGGGGAAGAGCGCCCTATCAAGGGTGTGGTGTTGAAAGTACTGGAGTTTATGGGCAACCCCGTGAAACCCTTGATCGGGGCGCTGCCCTATCGCCCCAGGGAGATATGGCGACTCTATTCCGACAGCAGCAAAGCCAGAGAGCTGTTGGGCTGGCAGCCACAGGTGAGCCTGGAGGACGGGCTGACAAAGACCATCGCCTGGTACACTGAACAGTTCAAAACGGGAGCCTTCGATGAGTGACGCTGATACCCTCAAAGGCGAAATATTCGAGAAGATCGCGGAATTCTACAGCCTGGAGCACGGAGAGCAACCCTTCATCCCCGGTCAGACCAAGATCCACTATGCCGGACGTGTTTACGACCAGCGGGAGATGATGGCCATGGTGGATGCCGTGCTGGAGTTCTGGCTGACCATGGGCCGCTACGCCGAGAGATTCGAGGAAAAGCTAGGTGAGTTCCTGGGAGTATCAGAGGTTGTATTTGTGAACTCCGGTTCCTCGGCCAACCTGCTGGCCATGGCGACGCTCTGCTCCAAAGAGCTGAAGGGCCATTTGGAACGAGGCGACGAGGTCATCACCCCCGCCGTCACTTTCCCCACCACCGTTGCCCCTTTGATTCAAAACGGCCTGATCCCCGTTTTCGCGGACTGCGAGCTTGGTACCTACAACCTCAATATCTCCACTTTGGAAGAGGCTATCTCCGAAAAGACCCGGGCGCTCTTCGCGCCCCACACCCTGGGCAATCCTTGCGAGATGGACGAGATCATGAAGCTGGCCGAGAAGTGGGAGCTCTTCGTCATTGAGGATGCCTGCGACGCTCTGGGCTCGCGCTTCGACGGTAGATACGTGGGCACTTTCGGACACCTGGGCACGCTGAGCTTTTATCCGGCCCACCACATCACCACGGGAGAAGGGGGCGCGGTCATCACCAACGACAAGAAGCTGGCCAAGATCGCCCGCTCCATCCGAGACTGGGGCCGCGCCTGCTGGTGTGAGTACAACACCACGGATCCCAACGGCGCTTGCGGGCGGCGCTTCGAGTGGAAGATACCCGGCCTGCCCGACACCTACGATCACCGCTACCTCTACACCAACATCGGCTACAACCTCAGGCCCACCGACATCCAGGCGGCCCTGGGAACTGTCCAACTGGCGAAGCTGCCTGGCTTCATCGAAAAGCGTAAACACAACTTCCAGAGGTTGTTCGAGGGATTGAGGCAGTACGAAGACCACCTGCTCCTCCCCCGCTGGAGCGAGCGGGCCGACGTGTCCTGGTTCGCCCTTCCCATCACCGTGAGGCCCGAGGCACCCTTCACCCGCCAGGAGCTGGTGCGCTGGCTGGAGGATGCTCGTATTGAGACCAGGCTCCTCTTCGCAGGCAACATCATCAAGCAGCCCGGCTATCGAGACATAGAGTGCAGGCTGGTAGGGAAACTGGAGAACTCCGACCTGGTGATGCGGAACTCCTTCTTCATTGGCGTGTATCCAGGGCTGGACGATGCGCGGATAGGCTACGTGTTGGACAAGTTCGAGGAGTTCTTTGCAAAGCCCCCCCTCAGTCCTTCCCAACCCTGGGGGGGAAGCGACAAGGAAGCGCCATGAAACTGTCCGTCATCATGTCTGCCTACAACGAAAAGGACACCATCCTGACCGCCCTGGAGAGGGTTAAGGCGGTGGAGATCGAGAAGGAGATCATCATCGTGGACAACTGCTCCACCGATGGAACACGAGAGCTGCTCCAGCAGATCAACGATGACGACACTCGCATCATCCTCCAGCCGGAGAACTTCGGCAAGGGAACCTCCATCAGGACGGCCATCCCCTACTGCACGGGTGATTACACCATAATTCAGGACGCTGATCTGGAATACGATCCTCAGGACTGGCACAGGCTCGTTGACCTGGCCCTGGAGAAAGACCTGGACGCCGTCTACGGTTCGCGAGTGCTGGGCGGTCCCAAGGCCATCTATACCCACTTCTATTGGGGTGTGAGCTTCCTGACGTTTTTGACCAACCTGCTTTTCAGAGCCAACCTGACCGATGTGGCCACGGCCTGCAAGATGGTGCGGACAAGCGTGCTCCAGGAGTTGGAATTGAACTGCGCAGGCTTCGACCTGGACTTCGAGCTGACGGACAAGCTTCTCAAGAATGGCTACCAGATCGCTGAGGTACCAGTTTCCTACCAGCCAAGGTCCTTCGAGGAGGGGAAGAAGATCAGGGCCAAAGATGGATTGAAGGCGCTGTTCACGATTCTCAGGGATTGGCTATTGGTCTAAATGGTCAGATGGTCCTT
>CAZVCJ010000331.1:0-2839 GCA_964625745.1 uncultured Anaerolineae bacterium
TGAACCGCCGTTACCTGATGGAACTACGCAGTGACAACCTGCTCCAGAACCACTATATGGAAGCCGGGCTGTGGGGACCCCGGACCAGGTCGGAGGATTATCACGGGGGCTGGGAGTCGCCGACCTGCCAACTACGGGGGCACTTCCTCGGTCATTGGCTCTCCGCGGCGGCCCGCATCTACGCCAGCACGGGAGATGTGGAGATCAAAGGCAAGGCCGACCGCATCGTTTCCGAATTGGCGCGCTGCCAGGAAGAAAACGGAGGTGAGTGGGTTGGGTCTATACCTGAAAAGTATCTGGACTGGATCGCCAGAGGGAAGAGGGTGTGGGCCCCTCACTACACGCTGCACAAGACATTGATGGGCCTCTACGATGTGGCTGCCTATGCTGGAAATGAGCAGGCACTGGATATGATGGTCAGGTGGGCAAAATGGTTCTATCGCTGGACCTCCCCATTCTCGCGAGAGGAGCTGGACGACATCCTCGACGTCGAGACCGGCGGGATGCTGGAGGCCTGGGCCGACCTGTACGGTGTCACGGGAAAGCAGGAACACCTGGAGCTCGTCCATCGCTACGACCGCCCGCGTCTCTTCGACCGGCTGCTGGCGGGGGAGGACCCGCTGACCAATCGCCATGCCAACACCACCATCCCGGAGGCCCACGGGGCCGCGCGTGCCTACGAAGTGACCGGTGAAGAGCGCTGGCGCGAGATCGTGGAGACCTACTGGCGCTGTGCCGTCACCGATCGCGGTGCCTTCTGCACCGGCGGCCAGACCACTGGTGAGATCTGGACGCCGCCGTTCGAGTTCGCGGCGCGCCTCGGCGACAAGAACCAGGAGCACTGCGTGGTCTACAACATGATGCGCCTGGCTCATTACCTCCTCCGTTGGACGGGCGACGTGACTTACGCCGACTACATCGAGCGCAATCTCTACAACGGCATCCTGGCCCAGCAGCATCCTGAGACTGGCATGGTGGCCTACTTCCTACCCCTCCAGGCCGGAGGGCGGAAGATCTGGGGCACGCCGACGGACGATTTCTGGTGCTGTCACGGCTCGCTGGTGCAAGCCCACACGCTTCATAATGCCTACGTCTACTACGAGGACGAGGAAGGACTGGTGGTATGCCAGTACGTCCCCACGAAGCTCGAGTGGGAATGGGATGGCGTTCCGGTGACGGTGAAGCAGGTCTTCGATGAGGAGGCGTCCACCAGTCGCCCGCGCGACCCGGACGGCTCGGTGCACAGGCCGAAACGGTGGGCGATTGAGCTTTCGGTTCGCTGCGAGCAGCCAGTGGCGTTCGCCTTGAAACTGCGGCTGCCGTGGTGGCTGTCTGGAGAGGCCCGCATCCTCGTCAACGGGGAGCCAGAGACTATCACCACCGGTAGGTCCAGCTTCCACGAGATTCAGCGAACGTGGCAAGACGACACGGTGCGGGTGGAGCTACCCAAGGCGCTTTCGACCTGCCCACTCCCAGACGAGCCTGACACGGTCGCCTTTATGGACGGGCCAGTGGTCCTGGGCGGCCTGTGCGACGAGGAGAGGATGCTGTACGGGGACCAGGACCATCCAGAAACGATGCTCACAGCGGATAATGAACGAGAGTGGACTATGTGGAGGCCTGGCTATCGGACCTGCAACCAGGAGCGGGGGTTCCGGTTCGTCCCGCTGTACGAGATCGGCGACGAACGGTACACGGTTTACTTCCCGGTCCGGGAGACGCAATAGGAGGGCATAACGGACCTTGACTTTTCAGACGGTGTCCGCTCGGAAGACAGCCAACCAAGGCGTCATCTGGGACATGGATGGCGTGCTGGTTGACACAGGCGAGTTCCACTTCCCGGCTTGGTCGCAAGCCCTTTCGGAGCACGGCATCCCGCTCACACGCGAATTGTTCCGGACCACGTTCGGGATGAATAACGCTGGTATACTGACGGTGTTCCTCGGACAGGTGCCCCCACCTGAGCTCCTGGCCGAAATCAGCGACCGCAAGGAGCAACTGTTCCGCCAGGCGGTTCGGGGCCACGCTCAGCCGTTGCCGGGCGTGCTCGCCTGGCTTGAGCGCCTAAGGGCCGCGGGCCTGCGGCAGGCCATCGCTTCATCTGCACCGCCGGCAAACATTGATGCCCTGGTGGACGAACTCGACCTGCGTTCATATTTCGCGGCGGTTGTGTCAGGCTTCGATCTGCCGAGCAAGCCCGATCCGGCGGTATTCCTCGAAGCCGCGCGCCTGATCGGCATCGTGCCAGAGTGCTGTATCGTCGTCGAAGACGCAGTAGCGGGTGTGGAGGGTGCCAGGCGAGCCGGAATGAAATGCGTTGCTGTCACGACTACGAATCCGGCGCAGGCGCTGAAAGAGGCAGATGTCATCGTTGAGCGACTGGATGCTCTGCCCCTGGACACGTTCGAACGCTTGCTGGAACAGCAGGATGAGGCATGGGTATCAATAACTGCTCAGCTTTCCGATGAAATTCTGCGAGTTCCTTTAGTTCCTCCGAGCTCCCCTGAGTTCCCCTGACTCATAGGAACTCTAGTCCCCCTTTTTTCCAGACCAGACTGAGTGGTCGGCACACAATTCATAAACCAGGAGGTTGACATGAGCAAGCACAAATACGCGATCGGAGTAGATTTCGGCACCGAATCGGGGCGAGCGGTGCTGGTGGACGTGGCCACGGGCGAGGAGGTGGCGACCTGCGTGCACCCTTACGCTGACGGGGTGATTGACGAGGTGTTACCTGGCACCGACCCTTCGACAGGCTCAGGACACTGCATTGGGCTGCCCCCCGACTTCGCGCTGCAGAATCCCGCCGACTACCTGGAGACGGTGAAAGTGGCCGTTC
>CAZVCJ010000332.1:0-2809 GCA_964625745.1 uncultured Anaerolineae bacterium
CGGTCTCGATAGAGAGGCTTATCTTCCTGGCCTCGCGGGGGCGCTCCAGGCGTGGCAAGCGATCCAGCCTCTTCTGTCGCCCCTGCGCTTCCTTGGTCCGTTGGCTGGCCATGTAACGGCGGATGAAGTCCTCGGTCTTCTCGATGCGTTTCTGTTGGGCCTTGTACTCTGTCAGGCGTCGCTCCATACGCTCGACTCGCAAAGTCGTGTACTGGCTGTAGTTGCCGGCGTAGTCCTCCAGACGACCAAAGGCCAGCTCCCAGACCCTTCTCACCACCTTGTCCAGGAAGTAACGATCGTGGGCTACTACTACCAGGCTGCCTTTCCAGTTGGCCAGGTACTCTTCCAGCCATTGGGTGGCCGCCAGGTCCAGGTGATTAGTAGGCTCATCCAGGAGAAGCAGATCTGGCTCAGAGAGGAGCAGCTTGGCCAGGAGCGCTCTCGTCTTCTGGCCGCCGCTGAGGATTCTCAGGGATTGGTGTTGTTCCTCCTCCGGGAAGCCCAAACCAGCCAGAACCATCTTTATCTCGCTCTCGTACCGATAGCCGCCGGCCAACTCAAACGCTTGCAGCGCTTCCCCGTAACGCTCCATGACCCCTTCACGCTGGGTCTGGTCGGCCATTTGCTGTTCCAGATGGCGCAGCTCGGCCTGCTGGGCCCGCAGATCGGCGAAGACGGTCAGCATCTCCTCGTAGAGAGTGCGCTGGCTTGGCAGCTCAGCCGCCTGGGGCAGGTAGCCAATCTGCAGCTTACGCGCCCTGTGCACCTGGCCTGCCGTTGGAGTATCCAAGCCGGCTATGATGTGCAACAGCGTCGTCTTGCCCGTGCCGTTGCGGCCTACCAGAGCGATCTTATCGCCCCTGGCGATTTGGAGGGAAACGTCCCAGAAGACATCCTGGGGGCCGTAGGATTTGGCCAGTTGATTGGCCGTTACGATAGACATCTCTCGATCCTCTTGGCTTCAGTGCGGACAACCAGGATTAACCACATTCTCCCCTGGCTGCCAGCTTTATGCCAAACGAGGCTGGCTGGCGGGGCAACCCGCTCCAAGATCGGGCAATTCTGGCGCAAAGATGGCCAATGCGATTGGCTTGCTCCACCACGATAAGACATTTGACTTTTGGTGGTCTGCTCAGTATAATATAGACAATTCGAGCGCGGGTGTGACGCAGTGGTAGCGTATCTGCTTCCCAAGCAGACTGTCGAGGGTTCGAGTCCCTTCACCCGCTCTGCAGTGTCTAACTCCTCTCCCAACCATTTGTGGTTGACCTCTCGGAGGGGAGTTTTTGTATACCGTGACAATCTGCTTCGGCTAATTTCCGCTGAGCCCTCCAGGCTGTCTACCTTCCTGGCAATGTTCATGCTGCACGCGGAGTTACGTGGGAGTAGCCTGTTGCTATCTAGCGCAGCGGAAGCCGACGTCGTCGTTGGCCGCCTCAACGCCGCTGCAGCTCCGCTCAGTGGTGCGCACCGATTGCTTGTCGTTGAACCAACCGCCTCCTCGAATCACCCTGAACTTCTCCCCAAAATATGGAGAATAGAAGTCGCCGCCAGGATAGGCTTTGAACCAATCGGTCGTCCATTCGGCCACGTTGCCCGCCATGTCCAGCACACCGTAGGGACTGGCGCCGGCTGGAAAACTCCCCACAGCGGTAGTCCCTCGCTTGCCCGCCTCCTTGGAGTTAGCCCTGGATGCATCCCACTGGTTCCCCCAGGGATAGCTGCGCGCATCGGTGCCCCGGGCCGCCTTCTCCCACTCCGCCTCGGTGGGCAGCCTCTTCCCGGTCCACTCACAATAGGCCCTGGCATCGTTCCAGCTCACCTTCACCACGGGATGCTGAGGCTTGTCCTTAGCATAGTACCGCCAGGATGTTTCACCGGCCTTCTCCGCAGCGGTGACGTAGCCCGTCTCCCAGACAAACCTCTCAAACTCCTGATTGGTCACCTCAAGCTTGTCAATCTCGAAGGTGTCCACGAAGACAGTGTGCGGCGGCCGCTCAACCTCATGGTCGCTGCCCATGGTGAACTCGCCGGCAGGGATAGCGATCATGGCCGCCTCCACCGCTGGGGGCGGCGCGCCCAGCGTAGGTGTGGCAGTGGGCACACGAGTGGGGGTGGGGGGCTTCGGGGTATAGGTCGGTGTTGGCGGAGGTGGTGTCGGTGTGGCGGTGGGTACAGGAGTGGGAGTGGCAGTGGGCACAGGGGTAGGAGTGCGACTTGGGGTATAGGTTGGCGTTGATGTAGGCGGTTTCGGTGTGGCGGTGGGCACAGGAGTGGGAGTCCGGGTATAGGTCGGCGTTGGTGTAGGCGGCTTTGGCGTGGCAGTGGGCACAGGGGTGGGAGTTGAGGTGGGCGGTCTGGGTGTAGCGGTTGGTGTTGGGGGAATCTCAGTAGCAGTCCCACAGCTAACGCTCAAAACCATGAATCCTAAGAGCACAGCCAATAACAATTTCCTCATCATCGATGCCTCCTTTATTTGAAACTGTTGAGATTATACTACAGAATCCCTCAGACTGCAACAGCACTTCACCACATCTCCCACACCTCTTCATAATTTCTTCACAGGTTTGTGGCATAATGGACTCAGAAAGATGGGATAGGGCCGAATGCCATTGGGAGGTGTGAACTATGCAAGGAACGGGATGTACACCAGCGAGGGCAAGAGTGAACGAGATCGGTCAAGTGATCGTAGCGATCGTCTTGTTCAGCCTGCTGATGGGACTCTGGGCCTACCTCTGGGTTCCGCTGCCCATCTTCTAATCACAAAACTCGAGGAGGTGAGAAATGTTGAAGAAACTGTTTTGGGTAG
>CAZVCJ010000333.1:0-2719 GCA_964625745.1 uncultured Anaerolineae bacterium
CATGTGGGGAGTGTTGAGAGCGAGACAGTTGAGTCTTCTGGTTCTCCAGTGTTTGAGTACGCTGTTGCCAGCCTCGATGGGGATGTGACGTTGGACGGGAGTTCAAAGGTTGAGGCTGAGGGCACGGATTGCGGGGCCAAGGCCCATGCCAATGGGAATATTGTTCTAGATTGGTCTACCAAGGTAGACGGCATAGCTAACGCTACCGGGACCGTAGATATACCGGAGTGGGGCTATCCCCCCGATTTTTACTGTGAAGAGCACGAAGGTGTTGATCGGCTGGTTCCTCCTGAGGTGTCTACATCAACCTACAAGGCGGAGGCGCAGGATGTTCAATGTGCTCAATGTGCTGCGTGCGGTGATTATACTCACACCAACTGGGACGAGGACCCTGGTACCTATGGTCGGGTGCATGCGAGTGGCTGGATGAACATTGGTAGTTGGTGGCCCACTGGGCCATATCAATTCACAGACACAGTTTGTGCTGGCACAGACATAGACATTGTTGGGAACGAGAGGGAGGTAATCTTTAACGGGTCAGTCAAGGCTGGGCAAGACCTGAATATTACGGGGAGTGAGGCGATCACATTCAAAGGCCCAGTTTGTGTTGGACAAGACCTTGAGATTAGTAGCGGGTCTGGAGACGTGATGTTGGTATTTGAGGGGCCGGTGAAAGTCGAAGGGAATCTGTATATCGGAGGGGCCCGGCCAGTCACGTTTAAGAGCACGGTTTGTGTTGGACAACTCCTCGAGGTTGGGGGGAGTGGAGACCTGGTATTTGAGGGGCCGGTGCAAGTCGGAGGGAATCTGGATATTGGAGGGGGCCGGCCGACCGCCTTTGACGATACGATCTATGTTGAAGGTGACATGATTGTCACGAACTACGGTGAGAATATACCACTTGGTGGAACTGTCTATGTCTGCGGTAACATCGTTATGGGTGGTGATGTTGGATTCGAGGGTGGCGCAACGATCGTTGCTGAGGGCAATGTCACCGTAGGGGGTAGCGCGAAGCTAAACTTGGACGACATCCCTCTCTTCATTTCTCTGGGCGACAGCGTCGGTTTCAGTGGCGCTGCCTGGGTATCCGCGGCCGTATATGCTCCGTATGCTAACATTACATTGTCGGGAAGCAGTAAGGTCTACGGCGCTCTGGTTGGAAAGGCCGTTAGTATGGACGGTGCTGCAATAGTCGAGTATCCCCTGGAGCTTGCAAGTCGCGTGGACTTGCCTGGTATGGGTGATGAGGGCGGGGACGAGGGCGGTGGAATGGAAGTCATGACCTACAATGTTAACCCGTAGCCTAACCCCGATGCCGTTTAGATGAGGGAGCAGGCACCGGCCGAGTAGGTCTCAAGCATAGCGGAAGACCCCATTGAGGTCACGCGATCCACATCTTCCACGTGGCCAGCGGCGGCGACTTGGCGCTGACCGACATCAACATCGCCAATGGCACCGTCAGCAGCAATCGCGGCGGCATCTACAACCGGGGGGCTACAACCTGGAGAGTGGCACGGGGGGAGGCCTGTTAGGGAGGAGGCAGTCTGAACTACGAGAGGTGCGGAAGTGTGAGTAGAATAATCAACCGGGGCGCGGGGAGATAGGGGCGGCTTGGCCGCCCCTATGCTGTTGTTTGACCCGATCAGCTTTGCACAGCAATCAGCTTCTTTGCCGCCAGGGAAAGAGTTGCCACGAGCGCCAGTAGCAGGACGAAATACATAGCGGTGTCTGCAATGTCGGTATAGTAGTCGCCCGTGGCAAAGCGGGTCATCAACGTTGTCGGTGAGAGGTCAAAGAAATAGCTCAGGCCGCCTGAGAGCGAGACGAAAATGGAGTACGTGAACTGCGACCGCTCCCGGTCCTTAAAGTACATCGAGATGAGTGCCGATCCCACAGCGATTATGGCGGCGATCATTGCAGCGAGCAACAGGACCAGTCCTGCTTTTTGCACTTGAACGCCATTAAAACGCAGCAGCGTTAACCACAAGGCGCACTGCACCACAGCGAGAAGAAGCGCTGCGGCGATCTTTGCTCCGAGTATCAGTTTCAAAGATACTGGCGCGGCCCAGAGCGTTTCCAGCGTATGGTTCTCCAGCTCCTCGGATATCGAGTCTATCACCATACTGCCCGCCACGAAAGCAGGGAAGAACATCAATATGGGGATGAGAAAAGAGTACCGAAACTCATAAGTCGTGGGGGGCAGTCCTGTGATGTCCGCATACCTGACCTCGATGCCTTGCCTTTCTCGCAGATAGTTTTCATACCTTTGCATAGGCCCTTTTAGAATCATCAATATCATGGTCGAGAGCGACTCGGATTCGGGCAGGAAAAGCTGCATGTCAACGACGCCGCCGCTGTATTCTGGTATGGACATGGCGACGTCTATCGTGCCGGCCTGGAAAGCGTTCTCGGCATCCTGGGGTGATGAGAAAGTCGTCACCCGTAGATGGCGGTCTTTAAGGAATTTTACCAGCGGACTGCTGGGATCGTCGCCGATGACTCCCACCCTGGTGCTGATCCTGGCGTTCAAGCCTATAGATTCTGGGTCATAGAACGTCAGCAGCCCGACGAGTATCACCGACGAGAATGAGGCGATGAATAACTGGATGAGGATGGCGATCATTATCGTTTTGTCTTTGCGGACCGACCTTAATTCTTTTTTGGCTATGGCCAAAAATGCGCTCATGGTATCACTCCTAAAACCCTTTGCACGCTTCAC
>CAZVCJ010000334.1:0-2709 GCA_964625745.1 uncultured Anaerolineae bacterium
AGGTTCAACATGAAACCAGGTTTGCATAGTAATCAAAAAGCGGTGACGGTGAACGTCGAAGAGAGGAGCCTGCGGCTGCTCACGGTCAAGGGGGGCGAGGTCCAGAAGTGGGAGCAAGTGCCTCTGGAACCCGGCCTGGTCGAGAATGGCCTGATTCGTGACCCGGCGCAGGTTGGCCTGGTCATCGAGGCCCTTTTCGAGGAGCAAAAGGCCCCCAAGAAGGGGGTCATCTCCAGCCTGACGGTGATAGGGGTGGGCTCGACTTCTCAAGTCTTTGACTTACCAAAGATGAAGCCGAACCTGTTGGCGGATGCCATCGGTCGCGAGGCCAGGCGAGCGATGCCTGTGCCTGTGGATGAGCTTTACCTCTCCTACCAGGTGATCGGTGCGAAGGGGGATATGCAGCAGGTCTACGTGGTGGGCGCGCCACGGGACCTCGTGGATGCCCACATCACTGCTTTCCAAATGGCCGGAGTCCAACTCAAGGCGATGGACCTCAAGCCCTTTGCCCTCGTCAGGGCCATCAATCACAGGGATGCGGTTATCGCTGACCTGGAGAATGAAAACTTCCACGTGATAGTGGTGGCGAATGCCATCCCTGATATCACGCGGAGCGCAGTCCTGCACGGGGAGGGCCTTGACCCGCAACAGAAAGCTCATCGTCTGGTCGAGGAGTTAACCCGAACCATTGACTTCTATAACCACAGCCACCCCAATAAGCGGCTGGAGCCCACGGTTCCTGTCTTTCTGACGGGGGAGTTGGTAGGCGTACCCGGCGTAGACGAGATCATCCAGGCTGAGATAGGCTATACCATTGAGATGCCCACGCCGCCATTGGTGTGTCCGAAGGCGCTACCTCTTTCCCAGTTCATGGTCAACATCGGGCTCGCTCTCAAGAAGGAGGCTTGAGCGACTGCAATGATCCTGCTCTATGCCGTGCTGGGCCTAGCCATTAGCAGTTTCCTCAACGTCTGCATAGACCGTCTGCCAGAGAGGGCATCCATCGTCTCACCGCCCTCCCATTGCCCGGCCTGTGGACGAAGATTGACCCCGTTGGACTTGATCCCCCTGGTCAGCTATCTCTTCTTGAGGGGACGGTGCCGCAATTGTGGCGCACCGATACCCCGGCGCGTTCTGTTGGTCGAGGCAATGACGGGGCTGCTATTTGTCTTGCTTTGGTATCGTTACGGGCCTTCCCTCCAATGGCTGCTAGCCACCCTGTATACCTGTTTCTTCATCGTCGTTTTCTTCATTGATCTGGAGCACCATCTTGTGCTCAACCGGGTGATCTACCCGGCCATCGCCGTGGCCTTGCTGGCTATCCCCCTTACCCCCGACCATGATGCAGCCGAGTTGCTCGGCGGGGGAGCCATCGGCTTTGGATTGCTCTTCCTCATTGCTTTTATCTATCCGGCCGGGATGGGGATGGGCGACGTCAAGCTGGCCACTTTCATTGGGCTGGTGGTGGGCTTCCCCTCGGTCTTCGCTGCTCTTCTCATTTCCTTTGTCGCGGGGGGGCTGGTAGGGGGAGGCTTGCTGTTGACCGGCCTGAAGGGGCGCAAAGATGCCATCCCCTTTGCCCCCTTTCTCGTTGCAGGGGGGATGGTGGCTATGCTGTATGGACAGCAGATCATAGACTGGTACGTGAGGTGCTTATGAACATTGACGACCTGCTTCGCGTCGTGGTTGAGCGCAATGCCTCTGACCTGCACCTGAAGACGAGCAGCCCGCCTGTGTTGCGCATCCACGGCGCGCTTATTCCTTATGACGACTCACGGATCACACCTGAGGAGATGCGAGAGGCCCTGGGGCACATAACCACTGAGAAACAAAGGGGAAGCTTCGCTGAGGAGATGGAGTTGGACTTCGCCTACGGCATCGCTGGGTTGGCCCGCTTTCGCGTCAACGCTGCCCGCCAGAGGGGCACCATCAGCCTGGTCTTTCGCCAGGTGAATTGGAGGATCCCCCCCCTGGAGGAGCTGGGGCTGCCGGAGGTATGCAAGGTCCTGGTCATGAAGCCGGATGGGCTGATCCTGGTCACTGGCCCCACCGGTAGCGGCAAATCCACCACTCTGGCGGCTATGTTAGATTACCTCAACGAAAGGGAAGCCCGTCGGGTGGTCACCGTCGAGGATCCGATAGAGTATCTCTTCAAGGATAAGAAGTGCTTCATCACCCAGCGGGAACTGGGGGCGGACACTCTGTCCTTCGCGGCCGCTCTGAAGCGTGTTCTTCGCCAGGACCCCGACGTCATCCTGGTGGGGGAGCTGCGCGATCTGGAGACCATCGCCACCGCACTCACGGCTGCGGAGACAGGGCATCTGGTCTTAGCTACCCTGCACACCCCCAGCGCGCCTGGGGCCATTGACCGCATCATTGACGTCTTCCCCCCATACCAGCAAACCCAGATCCGCTCCCAGCTCTCAACCACCCTGCAGGGGGTATTCTACCAGGCGTTGATCCCCAAGGTGGATGGCGACGGCCGGGTCGCCGCCGTGGAGGTGATGATCGCCACCGCCGCCGTTCGCAACCTCATCAGAGAGGGGAAGACCTATCAGATGCCCAACGTCATTCAAACTGGCGCCCAATACGGCATGCAGACCCTCAATCAGGCCTTGAGGGATCTCATTCAGAAGAATCTGATCGCCCCAGAAGAGGCATTCCTCAAATCGGACAATCCTGAGGAACTGCGGGGGTGGATAGGGAACC
>CAZVCJ010000335.1:0-2699 GCA_964625745.1 uncultured Anaerolineae bacterium
CGAAAGCAAGCATGTTTTCCAGGGGCACATCCCCCTCCACATCGTGGGCCGGAGCAAAGACGTATCCGCCATCGCGACCGAGCTCCAAGAGGTATTCGGTCTCCCTGCGAACATCATCGCTGGAGCCGTAGGGCAGAGTCCGCTGCGTGGAGAGACCTCCATGGAAAGCCAGGCGGCCACGATATTGTTGCATTAGCGAGGTCACATCCATGACTTCTGGCTGAAATGGGTTGAAGCAATTCACTCCTATCTCAATCAGGTCATCAAAAAGCTCGTCTACATCTCCACAGGAGTGAATCATCACATACCTGCTTGCTTCACGCACGACACCATACATGCGTTTCAGCACGGGATAGATGAACCTGTGCCACATCACAGTCCCCATTTGCAGGCCACGCTGCATCCCCCAATCATCTCCGAAGTAGACGGCGTCAAGGTCGTATTTCAGGGCTTCTTTGACCTGGGCCACGTTGTAATCGGCAATGGTGTTCAACAGGTCGTTGACGAAACCCGGATGATCGTAGAAATCCATCATCAGGTTTTCCCAGCCGCGCATAGTCCAGGCCCTCTCCCAAAGCGAAAAGCCGATCTGAAACACACGAAAGCGGTGGCCGGATTTCTCGATTTGGCCGGGGATGTCGGCAAAGAAACGAGGGTCCAGGGGGTCGGGAAAGCTGTAGCCTTTAAGCGTGGGCTTCGGCAAGACGCAGTTTTTGGGGCTGCCGATATCCTTGTCAATACTCCTATCCCATACCACCCCAAAAACGTCCTGGACGCAGTCATCGCCGAGATCGGTGAAAAAACCGATGTCGCTCCCCAATCTGAGAAAGTGGTTTTGTAGCGCATCTTCTAAATCGGATTGACCAAAGTGCTGTCGGAGCTTCTCCCGTGCTTCTTGGGTCAATCCGATGTTCCAGGGAACGTAGGGCGGACGTTTGGCCTCAAGCACCAGCTTGATGACTTCTCGCCTTGTCATCTTTCAATACTTCCCGTATTCAACGGCTGTCTCAAATATAGTGACGATGGGGCGCATGTAAAACTTGGGGGAGCGAGCGCCGATTGAGTAGCAAAGCGTATCGAAATCAAGCGAGCGGCTCTATGGGGAACCCGCTTGGCCTCGATACGTCGCTTCGCTCCTACTCGGCCGGCGCTGGCCATGCTCTTTTCCCAAGACTCCCCCAATTTGTATATGCGCCCGTGACGATGTCTTCGGGGGGAACGAGCGCCTGGATATTGTGAACGGCGGCGAAAACGAATCCACCGCCAGACTTCCGAAGTCTTCTCCGACAAGCTCCTAGATGCCGAAAAAACAAATGCCGGCTAGCCGGCGCCCTCAGCGACTGGTCGCGTGCGCCTGACTGGCCGGCACCTCCTCGCCCACCACGAAGATACCCCATTCGCTCCCCAACCTGTCTAGCGGCGGCTCAACGATTCCCTGTTGTTAAAGCGCCAGCCTTCGACTCAGGGCAGAGTGCATGGACACAGACAAGACGATAATCAAACCATAGATCAGTTGCGTCCAGAACCCTGACAGACCTACTGCCACAGTTCCAGCTTCTATAGCCCCAATGATGAAGCAGCCGATAAACGTCCCCAATATAGTTCCTGTTCCACCGAAAACCGAAGTACCGCCCAGGAATACGGACGCCAGGGTTTTCAGAAGATACCCCTCGCCCAGAGTAACCCAGAAATAATTCACTTCCAGGCTGGCCAAAAGGCCGGCGAAGGCCGACGCAAGGCCGACGAAGGCGAACACCAGCATTCTCGTTCGGTCAACGTTAACCCCCATCAGTCTAGCACTTTCCTCGTTATCCCCGGTTAGATACACATGCGCTCCGAATTTGTGACGGTTCAAAAAGACCCACACGAGTACCGCCACAATAATGGCCCAGATCATCTGGGCCGGCAGGTAACGTACCAGCCTACCCACCAGGGCGTGACGCAAGAGTGTTCCTTTCACGGGCACGAGGGAAGCGGGGCGGCCGCCTGTGATAACCAGGACCGCTCCTCTCCAGAAGAACTGGGTACCAAGAGTTGCCACCAGTGACGGGATTCCCAGCCTGACCACGATGACCCCATTTAACAACCCTACCAGAAATCCCGTGACCAGACAGGCCACAAAAGCCAGCACCAAATTGCCGGTTCCCTCAAAAACATTGACGAATACCAGCACTCCCATCGCCATGATGGACGGGAACGACAAATCTATCTCCCCCGCGATCACCACCATAGTCAATGGCAAAGCTATAATAGCGAAGAACGGTATGGTAGACATATACGCGCCATAGATTTCAGGTGAAAGAAACGTCCTGGGCGCTCCGATAATAAAAAGTGCCCAGAGGGCCAGAAAGACACAGATGATGCCAATCTGCAGCCCATACCTGCGAGCAGACCTGGCCAGACCGCCCTGCCACAATCGCCTTTGGCTGATAGCCACAGTGGGATCTTCAACACGAGAAGTCATTTCATTTCCCTTCTTGTTCGCGATAATGTTGTCTCGGTGTCATTGCGAGGCGGCGCTTTTCCGCCGAAGCAATCCCCAAGCTGGTGGGAGATTGCTTCACCTTCGGCTCGCAATGACAAGCGTCAGTCCAGACTTCCTGTTTGTGCCACCCGGTACATCTTGTCCATAAGCTCGTCCAAGGTGATGTCTTTGGTCAAAAACTCGCCCGCAACCGCTCCTCTATCCAGCACGACGA
>CAZVCJ010000336.1:0-2646 GCA_964625745.1 uncultured Anaerolineae bacterium
AGGTTGTTTTGGTCGCTTATCATTTTGCACTCCTTAATCGTTTGGGCGTGTTCAAAGCGGGTCGTAGGGGTGAGGTTGTCTCGCCCATCGGGCAGGGAGACCCTGCCCCTACTGACCAACTGTCCAGGCCGTGAGTTGTCATAGGCGACATAAGAGCAGGATTGGCAGAATTTTCGGATTTGGTGCTCTCGCGCTAGGCTGTTGCTCGCCTTGGCTGAGCGATGAATTGCCTGGCTGAAACATGAAACACGGTAAGTCGTACTTATCCCTTAATTCTGTTAATCCTGCTCTGTATTGGGTGCAACCCACAACACGCTTTCCACCCCTTGGGTAGTTACCGGCCACATTCGGTCAATCCTCTCAATTCGCTGTCATATCCCTAGACCCCCCGCTTCGGAAACCAGAAATCCCGGAATCAGAAACCAGAACCGACGGGGGAGACCAACCGAAATCCGAGGTAGTCGTACGAGAGGCCGATCGGGAGGTACCCGTGGCGAATCTCGCAGCGGGCGTAGTGCTGATCGTAGAGCCAGGACCCGCCACGCAACGCGCGGACTGTTTTATCTTTGTCATCATACCACGAATTGGTCCACTCCCAAACATTGCCTGCCAGCTCCATCAAACCGAAGGGGCGACTGATGCCCAGCGGGTACATGGCGACCGGCGAGGTGCTGCCGATGCCGGACTCTCTGGTATTGGCTCTGGCCAGGATAGTGGCCTCATCCCGCGTCGCTGGCCCTTGTGGTGAATCCCACGGATAGCGGTTCCTATCGGCCACCCCGCCGGCCATCCACTCCCACTCCCCTTCGGTGGGCAGGCGTACTTCAGTGACTCCAGCTTCCCGCAGGCCAACTACCAGGGCACGGTCTTCAGCCGCCAAGTCGGGGTCGCCATCCTGGGCGCGATGGAGCAATTCCGTCATCCAGGCCGCGTAGGCTGTGGTCTCGTACCAGGAGACCCCTACTACCGGGTACCCGCGCCGTTCTTTGCCAAAGCGAGGCTCGTGCCAATATTCTGGCTCCGTCACCGGCTCTTCTCCACGGTAGTCCGGGTGTTCCTTAACACGCCACTGCCAAGCCAGGCCTTCCTCGCCGCCCCAGTAGACGGGGTTCTCGTAGCCGCCGGCCTGAATGAAGCGCTCGAACTGGGCGTTGGTGACTGGGTATTTCATCACCATGAGATCGCTGCCGTCTTCGGCGGTGCCAGGACAATGGATCCAGGTGTTCAAATCGTCGGGCAGCCAGCCTAGCTCGTCCAGGACTTCGCCAGCGTCGTAGCGCGTGCGCACGGGGGTACGTGAAGGGTCGTGGGGACGCTTGGTTTCCGGGTCCAAGTCCTGCATGGTCTCACGCAGCGCATCCAGCACCCAACGCCGGGTTCGGTCGGTCACGCTGCGCAGGCCAATGTCGGCCAGGGCACGGCCAGCTAACACCACCTGGCGCCCGGCGCTCTCGGGGTCGGTCGGATCCATCTGCAACAAGTCCTCGATGCAGTCACTCACGTCGTCACGGCGGGCCTCCACGATGCCCAACTGCCCGGCCGCCAGCAGGATCACCTCCTGCCAGCGAGGGTCCTCCCAGTGTCTCCTGAGCATGTCGCGCCGCTCCTCGGCCCGCTGGCGGGCCATCTGGCGGGCAGCCAGGTATTCCTCGAAGGTCAAGTGGAAGAAGCCGAACCGGCCCAGCCCCCGCTCGGCCAGCAGCCCGGCCTGGTAGCGGGCGTGGTGCAGGAAGCGGTCGGCGATCTCCCTGGCCTCGTCCTCGTACCCCTCGTAGGCCAGAATGTCCAACAGCCGCTCGCGCCACTCCTGGAACGAAGCGGTGCCGCCGGGCCGCTCGTCATGCAGCCAGTAAGCCAGCGGCGCCATCACGCGGACGACGGTCTCCTCGCCCAGTTCGGCCAGCAGCTCGCTGGGCAGGCCGGTCTGGGCCTGCCGCCAGGACTCGATCAACGTCTGGGCGCAGATCTCATACAGGCGAATGCGCCGGTTGGGGAGCTTGCCCACGTTCTCGTGGATGAGGGCCAGGATGGTCAGCAACAGTGGATTGGTGGCCAGGCGGCGCACACTGGGCCACTCCAGCACGCGGGGAAGGAGTTGGCCCACTCGCTGTTCAGCCCGCGCTTCGGCCACCTCCAGAGGCAATGCCTCGTCGTGCGCCCGTTCGTGGGCGGTGTACCAGCGGAGCAGAAACTCGCGCACCTCGTCGGGGGGGCGCAGGGGGCTGAGTTGCACGTGATCGAAGCCACGCAGCGCCTCGTCCCAGTAGCCCTCAATGCGACTGGTGACGATCAGGCGGTTGGGTCGGCCGTCGGCACACCAGCGGTCGCCGAACTGCTGTACCCGTCGCACCACCTGAGTTCGCAACGGCTGGCCGTGGACGGGATCATCTCCCACCTCGTCCAGCCCGTCGAGCAGCACCATGCAGGCCCCTTTGTCGAGGGCCAGGCGCAGGAAATCACCCAGGCGGGGATGGCTAGCGTAGGCCTGCCCAATGACCTGGAGCAGGAAATTGTCCAGCGACAGGGCTGGCGTCTGCTCCAGTTCGCGGGCGAAGTCGGCCAGGCGCACCATCAGGGGGATGTAGGGAGCCTCCAGGCCCAGGCGGGCCGCGCCGTAGCCGTGGGCCAGCATCAGGGAGATGAAGC
>CAZVCJ010000337.1:0-2644 GCA_964625745.1 uncultured Anaerolineae bacterium
TCGCTCAGGACAAGGCTCAGGGCAAGCTTGGTCTCGCGCCCACGCCTGACCGAACAACTGAATGAGGGTGTGACGCGCAAGCTGACGTTGGTCTCCGCCCCGGCGGGCTTCGGCAAGACCACGCTGCTGAGCGAGTGGGCCTCCCATTTCGGATTGGCGATAGAATAGCCCGCCGCAAAGACCCGAAAACAACCCCAGCTTTTACACCCCTGCAGATTCGCTGAGTCTGCGGGGGTGTTTTATGACATGCATTAGACAAGAAAGGGAGGTGGGTGTATAATAGAGTCAGTGGTAAGTGGAAAAGGGAGGAGCGAGGTGGGGATGGGAGTGGAGGGTGCATTGAACTACGGTTGAGATAATGGGGCTATACCAGGGCTATGAAGTTTGAATGGGACGAGCAAAAGAATCAGGCCAATATCAAAAAGCACGGGATGAATTTCGCCGACGCCCACAAGGTTTTCGAATACCCCATGTTGGTCAATCCGGATGACCGCCAAGATTACGGCGAAGACCGCTGGATCGGAGTTGGCTTGATGGATATGCGCGTCGTGGTCATCGTATTTACCGAACCAGATGAAAACACTATTCGGGTTGTTTCCTTCCGAAAGGCCACCAGTGATGAGCGAAAGCGATATGAACAAGCCTACCAAGACGAATTTGGAACGCCTTGACGCAATGACCGACGACATGATTGATACTTCGGATATTCCGCTACTGACCGACAAGTTTTTCACTACGGCCAAATGGCGAATGCCTGAGCCCACAGTGAAAGTAACTGTGGAAGTGGAGCCCGAAGTAGTCGAGTGGTTTAGAGCACAAGGTGACAATTACGAGCGTTATTTGGCTGCTGCACTCCGCATCTACGCTCAAGCGCATCAAGTGCCTGAAATGGCAAAAGCGGGCTAACACCTTACTGCACCTGACGGGGCTAAGGCTGCGCGATTCAAGCGTTAGAGGCAGCATAGGCGTCTTTGGCAGAGATGTGGAATCACTGAAACACTGAGGGCACTGATCACACTGAAGGGGCCTCAGTGGTCTCAGAGGTTTCAGTGGAGTCAGTGGTTCAGCGGACGTGCGCAGATTGACGAGCCGGTGGGCGAGCAAGCAATCGAGGATTGGCTCAGAGCCATCGCCATCAGACCAGATGACCAGGATTCCCTTGAAACTAGAGGTTAGCCGCGATATGCCGCCAGGGAAGGCGAAACGGCTATGCCATTGCTGACCACCAAACTCTACATTCCCCGCGTCTGCGCGGACCCTTCGACTGGCCCTTCGACTTCGCTCAGGACAAGGCTCAGGGCAAGCTTGGTCTCGCGCCCACGCCTGACCGAACAACTGAATGAGGGTGTGACGCGCAAGCTGACGTTGGTCTCCGCCCCGGCGGGCTTCGGCAAGACCATGCTGCTGAGCGAGTGGGCCTCCCATTTCGGATTGGCGACAGAATAGCCCGCTGCAAAGACCCAAAAACAACCCCAGGTTTGACACCCCTGCAGATTCGACGAGTCTGCGGGGGTGTTTTATGACATGCATTAGACAAAAGCGAGAGTTGGGTGTACAATAGAGTTACGTGGTAGGTGGAAAGGGGAGGAGCGAGGTGGGGATGGGATTGGAGAAAGCGGGTTGGGTGAAGAATTTCTAGCTTGATGCTATGGGGCATCTTGGAAGGGAAAAATGCCAACTGCTTTACGCATCGGACCCTATCGCTTTTACTTTTATTCTTACGACTGCGGTGAGCCGCGACACATGCACGTGGATCGAGAGAATAAGAGCGCGAAATTCTGGCTTGACCCTGTTGTCTCGCTCGCCGAAAACCACGGCTACAGCCGCAAAGAATTGCGCGATATTGAGCGAATTGCAAGAGAGAATCTGGAGACATTAAGAAATGAATGGGACACCTTCTGCAGTGGTAGCACTTACGCTGCCTAGAGTAGTCAATGTTACAATTGATGATGATACTCTATCCGTAGACTTGGAAGATGGTCGCACCGTCTCGGTACCCATCGGATGGTATCCGCGCCTGGCGCATGGAACACCTGCCGAGCGCGCCAATTTTCAAATCAGTGGCGCGGGCTACGGTATCCACTGGCCCGAACTAGATGAGGATATTGGTGTCAAGGGGCTGGTGCTGGGCAAAAGGTCTACCGAAGGTCCTGCCTCGTTCGAGCGATGGTTACAGAGGCGGAAGCAACTCTATCTCCAAGCCGCCACCTAACCAGCGTTTGCAGCCGACCGCCTTCGACGCGGGTATGCGCGGCGCAATGAGGCAACCATTGTTCTGGTTCTTGAGAGGGCTCTTGCCAGAGTCAGCGGCGGCTTTCCTGCAGCGTTAGTGCGCTTAATCACAACTTGGGGCTGAACCGCTGCTCCAATGGAGCTTGGAGGATTGGACACTTGCCCAATGCAGCCCCCCCAGTTGCCCGATGCGCTGGGGTGTATGCGTTCAGGCAAGTCAACAGCTTTGCGGGGATGGACGAGATGTGGAATCACTGAAACACTGAGGGCACTGATCACACTGAAGGGGCCTCAGTGGTCTCAGGGGTTTCAGTGGAGTCAGTGGTTCAGCTGCTGACCACCAAACTCTACGTTCCTCGCGCCCGCGCCGACCCTTCGACTGGCCCTTCGACTTCGCTCAGGACAAGGCTCA
>CAZVCJ010000338.1:0-2639 GCA_964625745.1 uncultured Anaerolineae bacterium
GGCTGGTGTTCTTCACGTATTGCAAAAGCGCATCCTGGGCGGTGGGCGTGGGAAATTCTATGACGATCCCGCCGGTGTCGCCCAGGCTTTTCATCAGATCGGGCAGCATTTTGGCACCCAGCGGTGACAGGAATCCAAAGAACAACAGCACTGCCGCTACCGCCACCAATCGCCGGGAACGCCATTGTTCCACCAGTTCTTTGCGCAACATCGCCAGGAAGATCATCGGATACCCTCCCTATTCACCAGGCGCAGGAAGACGTCCTCCAGGGTAGGCCTGACCAGCTCGTAGCGGCCCAGGACAAGCCCGCTCTGCGCCACCAGGGATAACAGTTCGCGCCGCGCCTGCGCTCTGTCGCTGACGTGCACCCGCAAGGCCCGGTGCTGACGCTCCACCTGGCTCACCCAGGGCGCGCCCTCCAGTAGATGCAAGAAGTCTGTCACCTGGGTCTGCTCGTTGTCGCCCTCGTCCCAGGCCAGCTCAAAGGCGGGCGGCGCGTAGCGATCCTGCAATTCCTCTCGATCTGCCTCCACCACCAGCCGCCCGCGGTCAATGATGGCCACCCGGTCGCATACCCGCTCCACGTCGGAGAGGATGTGGCTGGACATGAACACGGTGGCCTGTTCTCGCAGTTGCTCGATGAGGGTCAGCACGTCACGGCGCCCCTGGGGGTCGAGAGCCGAGGCCGGCTCGTCGAGGACAAGCACTGAGGGATGATTGATCAGGGCCTGGGCCACTCCCAGGCGCTGACGCATCCCCCGCGAGTACCCGCCCACGCGACGGCGACCTGCTTCCCGCAGGCCTGCCAGGTCCAATAGCTCATCCACCCGCTTCTTCCGCTCTGCCCCATCGAGACCGAACAGCCGCCCTATGTAATCCAGGAACTCGGCCCCGGTCATCCAGGGGTAGAAGGCTGGCTCTTCGGGGAGATAGCCGATCAACTGTCGGGCGGCTTTCCCGTCGGCGGTCACTTCGTGCCCGGCCACCCAGCCTTGCCCCCTGGTGGGCCTGGCCAGCCCCACCAACAGGCGGATGGTCGTCGTTTTGCCGGCCCCGTTGGGCCCCAGGAAGCCGAAGATCGTTCCCGCCTCGACTGCCAGGTTCAGGTCTTGCAGGGCCACTATCTGTCCATACGTCTTGGATAGCCCATCGCAGCGGATGGCTATACTGTCTCCAACACTCATCCTACTCCTCCTCTCGGCCCAGGAGGAAGTAGGCCACAGGCCCTATGATGCTGAAGACGACGATGATCACCAGCCAGGCCCAGCGATTCAGGTAGCGGGTCTGGGGGCGGCGCGTCCAGTCCACCAGGGCGAAGGCCATCAGCCCCAGTTGCAATATCGCCAACGGCGCGATCAGCAGCCAAATCTCGTCCAATTTCCACCTCCTTGGTCTCCTCTCATCTGGTCACTCACCTCTTGCCCCGCTCACTTCACAAACAAACAGCCCATCCTATTGCGGCGGTGGATGGGCTGGCGAAGCTTAGTCAACGTGTAGTCATCGGATGGATACGATGGATACAGGGAGTTCAATCGGTGACAGCATGATGCCACAGCGCATCCTTTCCACAGAAGGGACAGAAACCGTTGCTCGTTCCTATCCCCCTGCCCCTTGGTGTAAGCATAGCACATAAGATCCATATTGTCAATAGGTGATCACCGTCCACAACTGCTTATTGCAGGACCACTTTTTCTGGCCAGGGCGCTTCCTTTGAAGTTCCCCAGAGCTGGCTGATGTATTCTATTGAGAACAAGTCCTCCAATACATGCAGCCAATAGGTTCCGTTGTCAGAAAGAACTATCTCATCCCCATCGTCCTCTTTCAAGAACCCGAGGAGAGAGAATAGCGTCATATACTTTCCGTAAACTCTGTCAAATTCCTTGCCAAATCTTCTCCCGAAATCGCTTCTTTTGAACCTTGTTTCGTAGATCCTCCAGTAAAGCCAGCCAGCCATTTGCATGTTCTCTGTCAGATCGAGTGACAGGGCAATGGGCATCCTCCCGTTCTCGAGTGCCTTGATGTACTCTTGAACATTGAAGGTGTTGAGGTAGAAAACATCCTTCAGGTAAGATCCTCCGCTTGCACCAAGGCCAACGTAGAGAGGCACTGTCACGGAGCAGTACTTTGGGACTCCTGACCTGGTGAAGGCCCAAACGGAGGTTCTTTCAAAGCCCGCGTCATAAAAGATCCTCTCCAGGATGCCCAGCATCTTTCTTCTCTTGAAGAAGCTGGAGATTCTGTGGTTGTTCCCCTTAGCGGTCTGTCCCAGTTTGGTGTAGGGGAACCTGAAAAGAGGGTAAGCCGCAACCTGGTCAACGCCCATCTCGACCAGGGTGTGGCCGGCTTGCTCTACCTCGCTATAGGTTTGACCAGGCAAGGCGAAGATGAAATCTGCATTGACGCATTTGAATCCGTTGCCAGCAGCTCGACCGACTGCTGTCATGGCCTGCTCGACAGAATATGGCCTGCGGAGGGCCTTCAAGTGGTGGTCTTGGAGAGCCTCCACGCCGATACTCAGATGCCCTACTCCGAGAGAGTTGATGGCCTTGAGGTTATCCAGGGTCAAGTCATTTGGATGGCTTTCCAGGTGTATGTCGCACTGCATATTGAAGGCTCCAAAGACGTGCTCCAGGATCTT
>CAZVCJ010000339.1:0-2630 GCA_964625745.1 uncultured Anaerolineae bacterium
ACTCCGACCCCTACGCCTACACCAACACAAACTCACACTCTCACACCGACTTCCACACCTACGATAACGCCAACGCCGACGGCTACCGCTACCACTCCCATACCCAAAATCTACCTGCCTCTGATTGCCAAGTACCCGACGCCTACTCCAACGTCTACACCCACGCCTACAAAGACACCCACGCCAATTCCTTTCGAAGAGCTGATCGTCAACGGCGGCTTCGAGGAGGACGACGATGCCTGGTTCATCGGCTGGACATCGCGCCCAGCGGTCTACTCCACAGAGGAGGCGCACAGCGGTGCTCGGTCTATGCGCCTGGGCATCACTGACCAGACTGATGCTTATAGCTATTCCACTATCTCGCAGCAGGTGACCATCCCCTTCGATGCCTCCTACGCCACCCTATCGTTTTGGTACTATCCACTCTCCCAGGATGTCATTGAGCACGATTGGCAAGAGGCCCTGATCCTGGACGCCAACTACGGCCGCCTGGCTGAAGTGATGAAGGTGAACTCCAACAGCCAGACCTGGACGCGACATACCTTCGATTTGCTGCCCTATCGAGGACAGACAATAACGATCTACTTCAACGTGTACAATGACGGGGGGAGCGGTCTGAAGACGGCCATGTATCTGGATGACGTGTCGGTGGCGGTGAGAGATGGAACGACTCGACAGGTTTACTCAGGCTGGGCGGTGGAGGCATATCCAGAGCTGAGCTGGGAGGACATGCGGGGAATCATCAGCAGGCAAAAGGACAGAGGCAGCAACGTCGTTTCGATCGGGCACAACAACCCCGGAGAGGTAGACATTGACAAGGCCGAGCCGGGGCTGTCCTACGCCGTCTATCGAGCTTACATTGACCTTGAGAATCCCCTTCACGACCATGCTCAGGCTATGGTGCTGGCCCAGTACCGCATGCTGGGGGTCTGTCGCCAGGAGGGAATGAAAGTCATCCTTCCCGTCGGCTATCAGATCCAGATGGGGGCACAGTGGAACGCCCAGCATCCTTACGATCTGCGAACGGACTACTACGGCAACCCCCTCAACATCGGCGGGCAGAGTGCGTCGTTCTATTCGCCCGCTTACCAGGCCGACATCAGGACCTATTACCAGTGGGTGAACGCCAATTTCGTGCAGCCCTACCAGGACATCATCCTGATGATCAACCTGGCCGATGAGCCCCAGAGGGGCGACTACTCCAGCCACGCCAATGCCGTCTTCTCGAACAGGTACGGATATTCCTTCTGGGACGTGGGTAACGATCCCCAAAGATGGCGACAGTTGGGCGAGTTCCAGGCCAACTACATCGTCGAGTACGCCGCCTGGAGCGCCAACGTGTGGCAAGAGATAGAGCCGGAGATCATGACCACCATGTCTTTCTGTGGCTTCCTGGCCCGCTACGCCTACTACATGCCCGATGTCGAGCCGCTTTTCAGAGACACGCCATCCAATTTCGCCATCACCTTCGATGCCTATCCCCGGGATGGGTACTACACCGACCCCATCACCGAGGGCGACCTGACGTCCCTGTTCATCCTGATTCGCTCTCTGGGTCGCTACTCGGACATCTACGACAAGCCTCTTTGGTTTTGGTCCACGGCCAACAGTTGGGGACTGGGCCAGGACAGCCCCGACAAGGCAGACATCGCCGACGCAATATCCAATATCTATTATCTGGCCCAACTAACCACTCAGACTGGTGGACAACTTCAAGGCATCAACTACTGGAACTACAACGTCAAAGGGCAGGGGCTGTACAACGACACCAACCCCATCGTCTACGACCCCGATGAGATGTTCGAGCGGGTTTCGGTGGCCGGGAGCAGCGCCCGCGAGATCATGCTGGCTGATCCATCGCCGGTTTCGGTGCTGCTTTTCGCCCCTTCCAGCTATCCCTACGAGCTCATTGGCCAGACCAGGTCGTGGCTCCAC
Source organism: uncultured Anaerolineae bacterium (assembly GCA_964625745.1). Lineage (GTDB taxonomy): Bacteria > Chloroflexota > Anaerolineae > VGOG01 > VGOG01 > CAZVCJ01. Next base: position 1,936 of record CAZVCJ010000339.1, read on the forward strand.
CTCTCCCGTCTGGCCACGGACATGCCCACTTTCCGCAGACTGATCAGCCAGAACCTTCTCGAATCCTACAAATTCTGGCAGATGAACGCCCTGGCCAGGAACAACGTCAACTCTATCGTGGCCACGCACCTCACCCCCCCTCTGTCCCCCCCGCTTGCCCCCCCTCTGTCCCCCCCAAAGTTGGGGGGGATGAAAGGGGGGGAGGGGGTGGGGGTGGAGACCGTACTGGTGCTGGCTCCATCGTCAGCCTACGTCTCTTCAGAGGAACTCACTCTCCTGTACGATTTCTACCGGCAAGGTGGGGATATCGTGGCCAAGGAGGACATCGCCGAGGATCTGGAAAAGCAAATGAAAGACCCTCAGACGACGGACGTGACTTCTTATTTGACCAGGATCACCTCCGCGACCAGCGACGGCGCGGTCTACTCCAGCTCGCCGGATGTGGAGACCCTGTTCATGGATGATTACCAGGGCGAACTGGCAGCTTTCTGGAGGGACGTGCTGAAAATCGCGAAGCTCAACCGGGGGTACTTTGTGCAAGGGGGCGGACACGCCTTACTCTACAGCATAGATCCCAGTCCAGTCTACTTCGACGTGGACATCCCTTTCCCTTACGAGGGCGCGAAATACGACCGCCACAGTCGCTACGTGAGCGGCCTATCCGGCTCCGGCGCCCTGGCCGTCACCATCGGCCA
>CAZVCJ010000340.1:0-2601 GCA_964625745.1 uncultured Anaerolineae bacterium
TGATAAAATATCAGGGTAAACTTGCATCTCATCAACGACTGGAGTAAACAGCGATGATCATTCGCCCTGCCGAACTGACCGACCTGAAAGCCTGCCTCGAGATAGATCACTCCTACGTCACCAATCACGTCTGGCAAATGGAGGAGAGCGAGGGACCAGCAGAACTCACCGTGATCTTCCGCACCACCAGACTGCCGCGGTCCATGTGGGTCAAGTACCCGAAGGATTACGATAATCTGTTGGAGAGCTGGCGACGGGGCGAGTGCTTATTGGTCGCTGAAGAGGACGGCCTGGTCTGCGGCTATCTGGACATGTCTGTGCAATCCTGGCATCTCACGGCCTGGGTGGATAACCTGGCTGTAGCCACGGGCCACCGACGCCAGGGCATCGGAACGACCCTCCTCAAGGGCGCTGGGAAGTGGGCTCACCAGCGGGGACTCAGGAGGCTGATGTTGGAAATCCAGACCAAGAACTACCCAGCCATCTGTTTCTGCCAAAAAAACGGCTTCGCTTTCTGCGGTTTCAACGATCGCTATTACACCAATCAAGACATCGCTCTGTTTTTCGCTCGTAGCCTATAGCTTGCAGAAGCCAGGTCTTCAAGAAAGAATCTGGTTTCCACAAAACCGGAGAACGTAGTGGAAATATCTCTCAACCTACCCTCAATACTGGCCTTCGCTAACCTGCTCCTGTCATCAGCTATCGTCATCATCGCTTTCTCTCTGCTGGTCTACATCCTCACCCACAACCTGCGCAGTGCAGTGGCTCGCTCGTTCTGCGCCCTCATCGCCTTCGTCACCGTCGTGTATATGGGTGACGTCGCGCTTCCTAGAATCGAGACCCTGGAGGCAGCCATCCCCTGGCTCCGCTTCCAATGGCTGGGCATCGCCTTCGTCCCGGCCGCTTACCTCCACTTCTCCAACGCCCTTCTTATGACAACCAATCTCACTTCATCCTGGCGTCGGAGGGCCGTCCGCGCCAGTTATTTGATAAGCGCGCTTCTGTTCGGATTGGCCGTTTCCACCGACCTCCTGGTTCACGATGGGCAGCACCTGCCCCAGATCTCCCACCTGGCTGCCGGCCCCCTCTTCTGGGTATTCGCCCTCTACTTCTTGCTCACCGTGGCCTGGGGAGCTCGCAATATCCAGCGCGCTCGCCAGCGTTGCCTCACCTCAACCTCCAGGCGGCGCATGACCTACCTGGCCCTGGCCTTCGCTGCGCCGGGCCTGGGCGTCTTCCCCTATCTGGTGGCGGCCAGCATGTCTCCATACTCGGCGCCAGGGCTGGTGCTGATTCTTTCCCTGGTCGGCAACATCGGCGTGTCCCTGATGATCGTGCTCATGGCCTACAGCGTGGCCTACTTCGGCGTCCTCACTCCCGACCGCGTGATCAAGCACAGCCTCATTCACTACCTCCTCCGAGGGCCTTTCGTGGCCACCTGTGTTATCATCGCCATGCTGACCATCCCCCGCGTGGAGCGCATCTTTGGCCTGCCTCGCGACACGGTGCTCGCCTCCACCGTCGTCGGCCTGATCGTCTTGCTCCAGATTACCATAAACCTGGTCAAGCCCTTCATTGACCGCCTGATCTACCGCCAGGACCGCGAGGAGATAACCTGGATTCAGGAGTTGGACAAACGGCTGCTGACCACCACCGACTTGAGGCAGTTTCTGGAGAACGTGCTGACCGCTACCTGCGAGCTGCTCCGGGTTCAAAGGGGTTTCGTGGCAGTGATGGCCGGGGGAGAGCCTCACATGGAAGCCTTCTGCGGCCCTTCACTTCGACCAGGCTCAGTACAAGCGACAGACTCAGGACGTAGCCCACTTAGCTCGTCTCGGCCAGAGCTGAGCTCGGCCGACCTGCTGACTCTGGCTCAATCGCCCTCTAACAACGGGGAATTGAGCAAGAGTGACTTCGTCGTTCGCGACGGTTACTGGCTCTTGCCCCTGCGGACTGAAGCTCGCGAATCCACTCTGGGCGTTCTGGGGGTGGATGCCCGCAGCCCTGAACCGGACCTGACGGAGGATGAGCTGGAGGTTGTGCGCCTTTTGGTGGCCCAGGCCGAGCTGGCCCTGGAGGATCGGCGACTCCAGCAAGGGGTCTTCGTCGCCCTGCGGCGGATTATCCCCCAGATCGAGCGCATCCAACGCTGGCGAGGCACCGTTCGCTACCGCGGCTCACCGGGGTTGGAGACCATCGAAGAGGGGCCTTTGTACGGCCCCGATTTCCAGCAGTGGGTCTGGGACGCCCTCAGCCACTATTGGGGCGGCCCCAAGCTGACCACGAGCCCCCTCCTCAATCTCAAAGTCGTGGAGAGGGCTCTGGAGGAACACGACGGCAATCCGGCCAAAGCCCTGCGTGCCGTCCTCGGTCGCGCCGTCGAGGCTCTCAAGCCTGAGGGTAAGCGCCAGATGACTACTGCGGAGTGGATACTGTACAACATCCTGGAACTGAAATTCATCCAGGGCTTGCGAGTGAGGGACATCGCCTCGCGCCTGGCCATAAGTGAATCGGACCTCTATCGCAAGCAGCGAGTGGCCATTGAGGAGGTCGCCAAGACCATAGCCGATATGGAACAGGAAACGCGGGAATAGAGGCAAT
>CAZVCJ010000341.1:0-2592 GCA_964625745.1 uncultured Anaerolineae bacterium
TACACCTGTTACCGCTATTGTGTCAACTGCCTGCCAGAATGAGCGAAACTACCGTCCTGTAGCTCCTGTTCTGCCTTTGTTATACCAGAAGACAGGCTGTTTTGCAACTCAGTGTTTGGTTGCGGCCAGAGGCCGCGTTAAGAAAAAGCTGCCCATTCGGCAAACGGCTTGGTATCCCAAGACGGAGGCCACCTTTAGTGATGCGCTGGCTGCCGTTCGGCGCGACCTTTGGGCTGGTTTGAATTACAGCATGTCGCCCTCAGACGACGACATGCTCCTAATTCCACGGCAAACCGTGTTTTCCCTGCTAAATCTGGCCTGTTATTCGACCTAAAATGGCCAAAGCCGAGATTCAAGAGACCATATCCCAACTCAAGCAGTTTCGCCAGGAGCTTTATGAGGCGTTCGATCTCCGGCGTGATGCGCTGATGGAGTTAATCGATGCCTTGTCGAGCACTCCAAACGCACGCTCAGTGGTGGAGTTGAGCCTGAGTCCCTTCTTCCGCCGAGAGTACAGCAGCGTGCACGACGCTATCGCCTGTTTGCTCCAGCCCACCGAACCAGAGAAAACGGCGGAAGAACGGCGGGCGTTTGAACAGAAGTGGGTGCGGATGATCGCGCCCTACCTGCCGGAGCCTCAAAAACGGAGGTTCTGGCTGTTTGGGACTGACGTGGTGCCCATCCCGCGTCCCTTCGCGCGGACGCTGGCCGAACGCACCTTTGTGCACCAGCCGAACACATTGAGGGGGAACAAGCCCGTGACCATCGGGCATGATTACTCCCATCTGGTCCTTTTCCCAGAGAAGACCAACGCAGACGCTCCGCCATGGGCAGTGCCGATGATCGTACGTCGGGTGCACAGTGACGAGAAAGCCACCGGCGTGGGGGCCGAGCAGATTGACGCCCTGATGAAGGACGAAACGCTACCCTTTCACGATGAGCTTTGCGTTCACGTGGCTGATAGCCTCTACAGCGCGGTCACGTACCTGGGACCAGTGGCGGTGCAGGAGCATAAGAACCTGGTGAATGTGGTGCGATCGCGCGCCAACCGGGTGTTCTATCGTCAAGCGCCACCGGTAGAGGGAAAGCGTGGACAAGGTCACCCCACCTGGTACGGAGCACGCTTCGACCCGAAAGACCCCTCGACTTGGGGCGAACCGGACGTGGTGGAGGAGACCACCTTCACCAACCGCAAGGGGCGTGTCTACCGAGTACGGCTAGAGGGGTGGCAGAACCTGCTGATGACCGGGAGACGGGATCTGCCGATGCACAGGCATCCCTTCACCCTGATCCGGGCACGAGTGCTGGATGAGCAGGGCAACCCCGTCTTCAAGCACACGCTGTGGCTGATCGTGATCGGGGAGCGTCGCCACGAACTCTCCCTCGTGGAGGCGTGGGAAGCTTACGGCCAACGCTACGATGTGGAGCACTACTTCCGCTTTGGCAAGCAGCGGCTGTTGATGGCTGCCTGTCAAACGCCGGAGGTGGAGCACGAAGAGAACTGGATGCAGATCGTGGCGTTGGTCTATATGCAGCTTTGGCTGGCCCGTGACCTGGCCGAAGCGCTGCCGCGTCCTTGGGAACGGTATCTTCCTGAGGCCAAAAGGGAGACTGCCTCGCCGAGCACCGTGCAGCGCGACTTCGGGCGAATTATTTGGCAGATTGGGACACCTGCTGAACCGCCTAAACCCCGAGGTAAATCGCCGGGCCGAGCCAAGGGGGAGCGATAGCATTCCCGAAAGCGCCATCCGGTCATCAAGAAGGCTCAAAAAGCCTCCAGATCGGCCTAAAACAGCTTGTTAAGCTTGCATTCCGCACTTCTAAAACAGGGTTTGGACCACCATATGCAGTGACTATTCAAGATTTTGTCCACTATATGTTGCGTAGCTCAAATGAGCTAATATTGACAGGGTTCAAGGCTACAACATATAGTGGTTCAAGATTCCAATACCACTAAATGTGGAGAGAAGTGCGGAATACAAGTTAAGGTTCAAGCTACGCTTTTGTCAACCGATCTTTCTATGACCGGTCGTTTTCACTTGTCCAAAGTCCAACCTTACTCATCGAGGACTTTATTTCGCAGATGATCAGAAGACTATCCTTGATGATCAGATCCAGTTCCACCTGGTCGGGCCGGCCAAACACTTCGCCAGCGTCGCCGTACTCGAGCACGTTGATTACTTGGACGTCAAAGAACTCTTCGAGGATTCCCTTCAGGGCGTTCCTGAACGATTGCTCGGTATGCAGCCCCCACCGTGCGCCCAGTGCGCCGATAGTACTGTCGTGCTTGCGCGCTAAATCCTGGATGGATCGTAGCATTGGGTTGATCGTTGCTTGATTTTCATCCCATCTTGTGTTTTGCTCGGCCCACCTTTTGCTTTGCTCTTCCCGATCTCTGCGCAGCTCATCCAGCAGGCGGTCAAAGCGGCTCTCCGTCTCCGCTTTGTCGGCAAAGTGGTGGCTGGAGATACGCAGGATGAAGCGCTGCATTTCAACATCTTCCTGCAGTATCCCTGGCAGTTCTTGCATGATAACTTCTTGACTCCACTGAAAAAACTACTGATTGCGAGGTGCCAGCTACGCAACCGCATA
>CAZVCJ010000342.1:0-2586 GCA_964625745.1 uncultured Anaerolineae bacterium
TGTTTTTGCTAAAATAAACTGAGCCCACCCAGCCGAACTTTGACAATTGAAAATGAACCCACCTAGCCATTCTCTGCTATCATATGGGGAACAACCCATTGATAGTGGAGGTGAGGAGATGATCAAGGTGGAAGAACAAGAAGCTATCCGGCGAGCATATTTCATCGAGGAGAAGAGTATCCGCGCCATCGCCCGGGAACTCCATCACGGCCGACGGCTCGTCCGCCGGGCCATCGCTGCGGCGGAACCGGCTCGCTACACGTTGAAGAAGCCCCGGGACGCGCTAGTGGTGGGGCCGTACAAGGCCCGTATCGATCAACTGTTGGCCGAGAACAAGACCCTACCGCCCAAGCAACGCTACATCGCCCACAAGATCTACGAACTGATCCAAAACGATGGATACACCGGCAGCGAGTCGGGCGTGCGGAACTACATCGCTCAGCGCCGCAAAGCGTTGCGGTCGGTGCCGGTCTATCTGCCGCTGGAGTTCGACCCTGGCCAGGACGCCCAGGTGGACTGGGGGGAGGCAGTGGCAGACATCGCCAGCCAGCGGACGACGGTGCAGTTCTTCGTGATGCGGCTCAACTACTCCCGGGCTAAGTTCGTAATGGCCTTTCCCTTCCAGAAACAGGAGGCTTTCTTCGAAGGACACGTCCAGGCCTTTCACTTCTTCGGTGGTGTCCCCCGCCGCATCACCTACGATAATCTCAAGACCGCCGTGTATCGCATCCTGGAAGGGCACAACCGGCAGGAACAAGAGGCCTTCATTGCCTTCCGCAGCCACTATCTCTTCGAGAGCTTCTTCTGCACGCCGGGGCAGGGACACGAAAAGGGGGGCGTGGAGAGCGACATCGGCTTCGCACGGCGCAACTTCATGGTCCCTATCCCCAAGGTGGCCTCCTTCGACGAACTGAACGCTCACCTGCGGCAAGCTTGTCTGAAAGACACCCGACGACGGGTGAAAGGCCAACCCACCACCATCCAGGTCGCTTGGGAGACGGAACGGTCATGCCTGTTGCCCCTTCCGGACTGGGACTATCTGTGTTGTGTCACCCGTCCGGTGAAGGCCAACCCTTACAGCCAGGTCACCTACGAGACCAACCGCTACTCCGTGCCCCCGGCCTACGCCGGAAAGCCCCTGGTGCTGCGGGCCTTCCCTTTTCGCATCGAAGTGCTCTACCTGGACCAGGTGATCGCCGTTCATCCTCGCTGCTTCGGACGGGAGCAGGACATCTTCGAACCCTTGCACTACCTCTCCTTGCTGGAGCAGCGTCCGGGCGCCTTTGACTACGCCACCCCTATGCGGCGCTGGCGCGAGCGCTGGCCCGCTGTCTACGAGACTCTGCTCGATCGCCTGCGGGCGCAGTGGCCAGAAGGACGGGGCGTGCGGGAGTTCATGCGGGTCCTTCAACTCCATCGCGAGTACGAGGCTGACGTCATCCAACAGGCCGTGCAGCAAGCGCTGGAACTGGGCTGCGCTCACTTCGACGGAGTCCAGCTCTGCCTGCGACAGCTCCTACAGCCAGAGTCCGTCCCTCTCCCTCTGGACCTCAGTGGACTTCCGCAACTGGTCGGGGTGGGAGAGCAGCCCATCGACTTGCGGTGTTACGACCATCTGCTGATAGGGGGGTGAACGATGGAACCAACAATGTTGCTGGACACCTATCTTCGTCAGTTGCGCTTGCCGACCTTCTTGCACAACTATCAGAAGTTCGCCGAGGATGCTGCCCGTTCCAACCAGGATTATGTCCGCTTCTTGCTGGCCCTGGCGGAGCAAGAGGCGGCGCAACGAAAGTGCAACCGCATCGAGCGACGCATCAAAGCGGCACGCTTCCCGGTGCTGAAGGAACTGGCTGACTTCGACTTTTCGGCCATCCCCAGCCTGAACAAAGCGCAGGTGTTGGACCTGGCGCGAGGGGAGTACATCTCCCACCACGAACCGATCCTGATGATCGGCAACCCGGGAGTGGGGAAGACCCACGTCGCCACAGCTTTGGCGCTGGAAGCATGTCGCCAGGGACGCAAAGTCCGCTTCTACACCGCCGCCCGACTGGTCAACGAGCTGATCCAGGCCCAGGACGAACACCGCCTACACCAGTTCATCGCTACGGCTCTCAAGCTGAACCTGGTCGTGCTGGATGAATTGGGCTTCATCCCTTTCTCGCCCACCGGCTCCCAGTTGATCTTCACCTTCTGCTCCGAGTTGTACGAACGGGTGGCCTTGATCGTGACCACCAACCTCAAGTTCGCTGATTGGACGCAGGTCTTTGGCGACGAACGTTTGACGGCTGCGCTGCTCGACCGGCTTACCCATCGGGCTCATATCCTGGAGTTCATCGGCGAGTCGTTCCGCTTCCGTCAGCGGATGCAACGGGAGTAACGGACTATGGACAGCATGGACAACGCTCCGTTGCTCCCCCCGTTGCCCACGCTGCCCACAGCCCCTACGGCGACTCCCCCACGAGAGGGTGGGGTCATTTTCGATTAGCATAAGGGGTCATTTTCGATTGTCAAAGTTCAGACTGACGGCCCAAAGTGGGGTCATTTTCGATTGTCAAGTGGGTTCATTTTCGTTTGACAAAAACA
>CAZVCJ010000343.1:0-2578 GCA_964625745.1 uncultured Anaerolineae bacterium
TGAACCGCCGTTACCTGATGGAACTACGCAGTGACAACCTGCTCCAGAACCACTACCTGGAAGCCGGGCTGTGGGGACCCCGGGTCAGGCTGGAGGATTATCACGGGGGCTGGGAGTCGCCGACCTGCCAACTACGAGGGCACTTCCTCGGTCACTGGCTCTCCGCGGCGGCCCGCATCTACGCCGGCACGGGAGATGTCGAGGTCAAAGGCAAGGCAGACCGAATCGTTTCCGAGTTGGCGCGCTGCCAGCAGGAAAACGGCGGTGAGTGGGTTGGATCTATACCTGAAAAGTATCTGGACTGGATCGCCCGAGGGAAGAGGGTGTGGGCCCCTCATTACACGCTGCACAAGACATTGATGGGCCTCTACGATGTGGCTGCCTATGCTGGAAATGAGCAGGCACTGGATATGATGGTCAGGTGGGCAAAATGGTTCTATCGCTGGACCTCCCCATTCTCGCGAGAGGAGCTGGACGACATCCTCGACGTCGAGACCGGCGGGATGCTGGAGGCCTGGGCCGACCTGTACGGTGTCACGGGAAAGCAGGAACACCTGGAGCTCGTCCATCGCTACGACCGCCCGCGTCTCTTCGACCGGCTGCTGGCGGGGGAGGACCCGCTGACCAATCGCCATGCCAACACCACCATCCCGGAGGCCCACGGGGCCGCGCGTGCCTACGAAGTGACCGGTGAAGAGCGCTGGCGCGAGATCGTGGAGACCTACTGGCGCTGTGCCGTCACCGATCGCGGTGCCTTCTGCACCGGCGGCCAGACCACTGGTGAGATCTGGACGCCGCCGTTCGAGTTCGCGGCGCGCCTCGGCGACAAGAACCAGGAGCACTGCGTGGTCTACAACATGATGCGCCTGGCTCATTACCTCCTCCGTTGGACGGGCGACGTGACTTACGCCGACTACATCGAGCGCAATCTCTACAACGGCATCCTGGCCCAGCAGCATCCTGAGACTGGCATGGTGGCCTACTTCCTACCCCTCCAGGCCGGAGGGCGGAAGATCTGGGGCACGCCGACGGACGATTTCTGGTGCTGTCACGGCTCGCTGGTGCAAGCCCACACGCTTCATAATGCCTACGTCTACTACGAGGACGAGGAAGGACTGGTGGTATGCCAGTACGTCCCCACGAAGCTCGAGTGGGAATGGGATGGCGTTCCGGTGACGGTGAAGCAGGTCTTCGATGAGGAGGCGTCCACCAGTCGCCCGCGCGACCCGGACGGCTCGGTGCACAGGCCGAAACGGTGGGCGATTGAGCTTTCGGTTCGCTGCGAGCAGCCAGTGGCGTTCGCCTTGAAACTGCGGCTGCCGTGGTGGCTGTCTGGAGAGGCCCGCATCCTCGTCAACGGGGAGCCAGAGACTATCACCACCGGTAGGTCCAGCTTCCACGAGATTCAGCGAACGTGGCAAGACGACACGGTGCGGGTGGAGCTACCCAAGGCGCTTTCGACCTGCCCACTCCCAGACGAGCCTGACACGGTCGCCTTTATGGACGGGCCAGTGGTCCTGGGCGGCCTGTGCGACGAGGAGAGGATGCTGTACGGGGACCAGGACCATCCAGAAACGATGCTCACAGCGGATAATGAACGAGAGTGGACTATGTGGAGGCCTGGCTATCGGACCTGCAACCAGGAGCGGGGGTTCCGGTTCGTCCCGCTGTACGAGATCGGCGACGAACGGTACACGGTTTACTTCCCGGTCCGGGAGACGCAATAGGAGGGCATAACGGACCTTGACTTTTCAGACGGTGTCCGCTCGGAAGACAGCCAACCAAGGCGTCATCTGGGACATGGATGGCGTGCTGGTTGACACAGGCGAGTTCCACTTCCCGGCTTGGTCGCAAGCCCTTTCGGAGCACGGCATCCCGCTCACACGCGAATTGTTCCGGACCACGTTCGGGATGAATAACGCTGGTATACTGACGGTGTTCCTCGGACAGGTGCCCCCACCTGAGCTCCTGGCCGAAATCAGCGACCGCAAGGAGCAACTGTTCCGCCAGGCGGTTCGGGGCCACGCTCAGCCGTTGCCGGGCGTGCTCGCCTGGCTTGAGCGCCTAAGGGCCGCGGGCCTGCGGCAGGCCATCGCTTCATCTGCACCGCCGGCAAACATTGATGCCCTGGTGGACGAACTCGACCTGCGTTCATATTTCGCGGCGGTTGTGTCAGGCTTCGATCTGCCGAGCAAGCCCGATCCGGCGGTATTCCTCGAAGCCGCGCGCCTGATCGGCATCGTGCCAGAGTGCTGTATCGTCGTCGAAGACGCAGTAGCGGGTGTGGAGGGTGCCAGGCGAGCCGGAATGAAATGCGTTGCTGTCACGACTACGAATCCGGCGCAGGCGCTGAAAGAGGCAGATGTCATCGTCGAGCGACTGGATGCTCTGCCCTTGGACACGTTCGAACGCTTGCTGGAACAGGATGAGGCATGGGTATCAATAACTGCTCAACTTTCCGATGAAATTCTGCGAGTTCCTTTAGTTCCTCCGAGTTCCCCTGAGTTCCCCTGACTCATAGGAAACCTTTGGTGCTAGTTTTAGAGGCTGAACGGGGCAATGGAGAAGTGAACACAGC
>CAZVCJ010000344.1:0-2576 GCA_964625745.1 uncultured Anaerolineae bacterium
ATCTCGCCCCCCATGCCCAGGCTCAGCAGTAGCCAGCCCTGGGTGGTCTCGACGAAGAGCCACTTGCCGCGATGGGTCACATCGAGCAACTGCGCGCCGGTCAGTGCCTCCACGAATGCCTCTTCCGTGACATTCAGGCACTTGGGTTGCAGCACCTCGATGTTGGTCAAGGTTTTACCCACCAGCTCTGTTTTCATCTGGCGGGCCAGGATGGTGATTTCAGGCAATTCTGGCATGGGCCTTACTCCTCCTTTACTACCTCAAGTTCTCACCAGCAACACTCCCAGCAGGATCAGCACCAGACTCCCCAACACGGTCACATCCAGTGATTCATTCAGCACCAGCGCTCCCAACATCAGCCCGTTGATGGGGATGATATATGTCACCATCGTAACAAAGGTGGCACTGCTTCGCTCGATGATGGTGAAGTAAATGACGTAGGCCACCACCGTCCCCAGGACGGTCAGCACGATCCAGCTCGCCAAAGCTGGCAGCGACGGCGACAGGCCCAAGGGACGGTCTATCAGCAAGCTGGCAGGCAGCATATAGACCGTGCCCATTGTCAATTGTCCCGCTGTCGAGACCAGCGGTGGTTGCCCCCTTAGCCGGCTGCGGATGTAGATGGCTGCTCCAGCATAGCATAGGGAAGAGCCGACAATCGCCAACTGTCCCAGCAAATTTGCCCGCAATCCCTGACGCAGGTCGGGCAGTATCAGGAATCCTACTCCTACAAAGCCAATGACCACCCCGATGATTTTGGCTATGGTGACTCGCTCGTCGTCGGTGAGGAAGTGAGCCAGGATGACGGTGAAAATAGGGGTGGTGGCCTGCAACAGCGACGCCAACCCGCTGGAAATGTATTGCTCGCCCCAGGAGATGAGCGAGTAAGGCACTGCCATGCCCAAGAAACCCAGCACGGCGTAACGCCCCCACATCCGCCGACTGCGGGGCAAGGAGAGACCCTGAGCGCGTAGAATGCCCCATAAAATAATCGTCGCCAGGGTCAGCCGCCCGGCAACCAGCGTAAACACCGGCACCTCGGCCACGATGACCTTGATGAACAGATAGGAGGTTCCCCAGATTGTGCCCAGAAGTAACAGCAATAATAGATTCATGTAACGGCCTGGGGCAAGAATGAAATGCGGCGTTGTTCAGAGACTTGACAAAATCTGGCTATCGGTGTTATGCTCAGGGAGCGGGCCAGCGCTCTTATCTATCTCACAGCAAAGGAGAACGTCATGCCAGACGTCTATCCGCTATCCGATGAAGTCAAAGTGAACATACTGCGCAAGCTGGCCCTATTCTGGGACGGCCAGTGGTTTCTGAAAACGGTTGATGAATTCGGCCTGGAGGCTGCCATCTGCCTGAACGCCAGAGTGCGGGCCGCCTTTGGCCGCATTGAGATGCGCACCCTGTTGCGTGCCCTGGGCAAACGCCGGGCCGACGACCTGGCCGACGCCACCCGTCTGATTGCTACTTACGGCGAGGTGCTCATGAGCGGCGCCCTCCGGGCCGATTTCCAGATGACAAATCCCACCCAAGCCGAAGTGTTAATTTACCGTTGCGCGGCCTACGAGGGCGCCAAATTGGCCCGCCTGGAAAGGGTGGATCAGGCCTGCGTGGCCTGCGAGATCCTGTGGGGTGCCTGGTTCGAGGTGCTACTGCCCGATACCCCCGCAACCGTCTGCTACCCCATGCGGCAGGGAAAAGGCGCCCCGCATTGTCACTTCATCATCACCCTGTTTTCTGAGCCTGAAGGGAAGCTATACTGACGACCGGCTTCCTCCCCCGCCACACAACAGGTCAACACAGGCTATGCTTGCTTCGGTCCGGCCGCATGTGACAATGCTTGTACTTCTTGACACTGCCGCACCAACACGGATCGTTGCGTCTCGGCTTCCGGCCTGCCTGGCGGGACCGTTGGTTCCGGTCGAGCATATCAGGCAAATGAAAAAAACGCTCTGCCAAGGTCGGCGGCAGAGCGACAGGATTCCATGCGGACGGCGGTCTAGTGAGTGTTGTCGCATTTGCCAGGATGCGGCTATGTCGATAGGTCAGGCAACTGTCTAGTCCGGTTCGATGATCAGACCGTGAGCAATGAAGGCTTTTTCCGCGAAATTCTTGTCAAGAAGTTTGGCGCTTACTCTTAACCCTTCTTCGAGTGCGTAATCACAGTACTTGACGACTTCTCCAGGGTTTCCAAGCGATAACCCAGAGACGTACTCGACAAAGCTCTCGTCGTATGGTATCAATGGTTGGTCCTCGTATTCCCCAGTTACTCTATTCCTTCGTAACCTACGCTCAATTAGCTCCCTGGTTTCAGCCTCGTTAAGCGGGCTCAATTCAATGATTTTGCCAAACCTTCTCATCAAAGGTTGAAAAGGGCCTCCTTCAGTTTGTTCCCTCTGACCCAAATCATTCAACTTTGTCCATCCTGCTGAAGATATTCCAAGAAAGAAGATCATATTCGCGGGTGGAGAAGGTAATTGACGCGCAGATGGAGTATCCAAGAGATCATATAACGGTAGTTTCGCTCATTCTGGCAGGCAGTTGACACAATAGCGGTAACAGGTGTA
>CAZVCJ010000345.1:0-2575 GCA_964625745.1 uncultured Anaerolineae bacterium
TCCAACATCTGCACATCGGCTATTAGCTATTGGATATTGGCTATTCCAGCCGCTTGCGGAAGCGCGCCGCTGACAATGCCAGGATTACCACACCAAAGATGGCCATAGCCATCACCTGTTCGGTCAAGAGTTCCACACCAATCCCCTTCAGAATAACGCCACGGACGATGATCAAGAAATAAGTTAAAGGGACAACGTAGCTCAAATATTGCAGAGCCTTGGGCATGGCAGCGATAGGGAACATGAAGCCTGAAAGGAATATGGAAGGCAGCATGATGAAATAGCTGAGGAGCATGGCCTCCTGTTGGGTATTGGAGACGGTGGAAATGAAGAGACCCAACCCTAGAGAAGTCATCAACGCGAGAACTGAGAGGGCCAGGAGAAGCAAGATGCTGCCTCGAATCGGCACTCCGAACCACAAGGACCCGATGGCCAGAATCTCCAGAGTGTCCCAGAAAGCGATGAACACGTAGGGAACCAATTTGCCTATGATGAGCTCATAAGACTTGAGAGGGGTGACGATGAGTTGCTCGATGGTGCCTCTCTCCCGCTCCCGTACGATGGCCATGGAGGTAAGAAAGGTAGTCAGGAACTGCATGATGGTCCCGATAAGCCCGGGAATCATGAAGTTGGCGCTGGCCAGCTCCGGATTGTACCAAACCCGGGGACGCACCTCCAGGCCAGGCTGCGCCTCAGGGTCCACGCCCATGATCCGTTGCACTATCTCGGCGGACTCCGCCTGCCCCACCGCAGTGGCGGCCGAGAGAGCGGCGTTGGCGATGCTGGGATCCGAGCCGTCTATAACCACGCTAACCTGAGCTGTTCCCTCACGCGCCAGGCGCTTGCTGTAGCCCGCAGAGATGAGCAGTCCCGCCTGGGCTTTTCCGCCGTCAATGAGGCGAGCCAGGGCCTCCTCACTCGCAACGTAGTAGTTGATGTCGAAGTAGCCTGAGGTTCCGTAGGTATCAATGAGCTCCCTGCTTTGAGCCGTTCGATCCTGGTCGAAAACGACGGTCGAGATGTGATCCACATCGGTAGTAGCCGCATAGCCCAGCAGCACCAACTGGATTATCGGAATGAGGAACATCACCGCCAGGGTGCGGGGGTCGCGAAAGATGTGGATGAACTCCTTCCGCATAACGGCCAGAGTACGATGCATGTGACCTCTCACTCCAAGCGTCGTCAGCTATTATACAAGAATTTGACCTGTTGGCAGGATAGAAAGCAACACGTGATGCGTGAAACGTAAAACGTGGACTGCTTTCATGCATCACGTTTCACGTCTTCACGTTTCACGACCAACCCGTTTCACTTGAAACTACTTTTTCATCGCCAGTTCTGGTTGCACGCAGCCATCTGGTGAGGTGGAAGATGAAAAAGATGGCGGATAACGCCAGCAGAGACAGGAAGGCCATCAAACCCAAAATCACCAAACTCCCGAGGCCCAGGCCAATTTCATCGGTCGCCGGGGATGTGGCGGATAAAGAGACCACGAGCATGGCGGAAGCGGCGACGTTCCAAAGGGCGTGCAGGCTGACGCTGGCAGCGTAAGTGCCCAGGAGTCGCCAGGGGCGTCGCGTCGCAAAGAGGTAGTACCAACCCAGGCCCATCAGTCCGCCCCCCAGGCAGTGCATGGCCGTAGCCCCAACGCGCATTGTCGCTACCCCAATCCAGCCCTCCAAAGAGGAGGCTCCGTTGAAGAGCGCCTCGGCCAGGGCGAAGCCAGCGCCGCCAGTCAGTCCCCAGAAGAACGCCTGAGCCTTGCCAGGCCGGCGATAGCTCATCATGACCACGCCCAGGGACTTGAATATTTCTTCGACCATCGGGCCAACGACGAGCACGATCAGACCCAAGGCGATGAGAATCGGCGGGGAGGGCAGAGGACTGTAGAGGCTCTCAGGACTCTGAAGCCAGCGAGGATCTTGCAAGGAGGCCGCTAGTTCCTGCAACCAGACAGCGCCGCCCGGCGTCAGAGCTGCCAGAATGAGCACAACCACCATCGAGAGCAAGCCGAACGCAGCCTCCAAGCCGAAAGCCCCAAAGGTGGCCAGGAAAGCACCACTGGACAGTTGGAGAACCACATCCCGCCGGCGGATATCGCTCTCCGCCAGTCTACGGCCAACAAAGACCAGGAAGAACAGCGGGGGCAGGGCGGCAGCCAGGATGTAGAAAGGGGGAAAGATCAGCGCAGGCGCGAGATCGAAGGTGAGGACTACCTGGCCGATGATCACAGCCACGAAGAAGATGGGAACCAATAGTCGGGCAGGCCGAGGGCGGAAGAGCCGCGAGGAGAGTCCTCGCAGCGAGCTCAAACCCTGCCAAGCCAGGGGCAGGCCCAGCCCCAGACTTAGGGTGGCGAGGGAAGCGCCCATAGTTGCCCTCGCCAGGTCAATCTCCCCTTGTCTGATGAGCGAGGGAATGGAATACCACGCTCCTGCCAGCAGGCCCAGGAAGGCAATGCTGAAGCCGGCGATGGCTACAGTAGCTTTTGCGATTCTAAGCAATGGTCACCTCCTTGTCCGATAATCATACCTTTTTTGCCCAAAATGTCAACCGAAGAACAGGATCGGCAGGA
>CAZVCJ010000346.1:0-2573 GCA_964625745.1 uncultured Anaerolineae bacterium
TTGAGGCGGGACGTATACTTCGCTGCTGTCTCAATTCTAGCATAACTGAGAAGCTCAGAGTACCACTGATTTGAGTTTTGGGGCCGGGTAGCATGACAAAATTTCTCGTGCCCCCTCACTCCCTGGGCTGGACCGCATAGACCACCCGAAAGCGAAACTTGTCCAGGGTGTGAGGTTCCTTGTTGTTCAAGGCTGCACACAGTGCTTCTGCCGCCCGCTGCACGCTGGGGCGGTCGAAAGGCTTCAGCCGCACATAGAGGGTCTCACCTACCAGTTGGACCCACGTTCCACGGTGCAATATCTGATGCAGCACCACCCGGCGGTCTTTGCCGAGGTAGCTCTTTGACAAGATCTCCAACAACTGCTCTTCGGCGTGATAGGCCACCAGTTTCATCTCGTCGAAGAACCGCTTCCGTTCGAAGTTGCACTGTTCCAGGGGGGACTCCAAGACCTGGCTAATGGGCACCTTCTTGGGCAGTGTCTTGAGTTTGGCTTTCAGACGCTCGATCTCCCGTCCCAGGCTGGCAATGCGGTGCACCAGCTTCTCCTGCTGATCTTTGTAGGTCTCCAGGCTGATGGTGCCCCGCTTGCGACGCAGCAGTCGTCCGCCCAACTCCCCCTGGCAACGAGCCTGTTCCGCTTTGAGTGCTTTCTTCTTGGCCCGCAGGACTTTGATCTGAGGATTGTCCACCAGGGGTTCCTCTCTCACAGCGTCAAAGGCGTAGCCAGGGGAGTAGTCCAACCTCTTCTCGGCCCGCATGATCTTGAAGAAGTTCTCCTGCCCCCAGCGCAGGAGCATCAGGCGGACAATCTCCTGCGGCGAACGGTTCTTGTCGCTGCTGATGACGGCCAGTCGTGCAGCGGTCTTCAGGTCCAGGATGACCACGGCCCGGACCCAGCCGTATCCCTTGAGGTACACCCCTATCTCCGTCAACTTGAGTTGGACCCTGGTCGTCTTCAGGCGGATGAGGTGGCGACGAAACCCTTCCTCAGGCAGTTGATCCACAATCTGGCGAAGTTCTCGATTCAACTCCAGCCAGGTGATCCAGTAGACCTTGAGCTCGTCCAGAAGCTTGAACAGGGCGGCACAGAAGCCACCTCGGTCGAAGATCAAGGTCAACATCCAGTCCACCCAACGGTCACCGACGATGGCCTGGACCTGGTCGATCATGCGGGGGATGACGGCTGTGAGTTGGTCTGAAGCGGGTGTCAGCAGGAAGAAGAACGGTCGTCCCTGCGGGTCGTTGGCGTAGTAGGCTTGATGCCCCTTCATGGCCAGGCGGCGGACGGTGAAGTACCCCTTGCGCACCACTTGGCGACCGAAGTAGGGGATGAAGTGGCCGTCAAGGTAGAGGATTTCCCAGTCCACCACGCCCATGGTGATGAGCTGCTGAGCCACTCCCAGGACGAAGGCTTCACTCCGTTCCACCGCCTGGACCGATTTCAAGAAGCGGCGCAACTTGTCCAGGCCAGGTCCTCGACGGCGGCCCAGGAGCAGGCCAAACTCGGTGTAGAGTAAGATGCGGGCAGCCTCCAGGGAAGGCACGTTGAACAAGGCCAGGAAGAAGAAGGCCAGGGCCATTTGCAAGACGGTGTAGCCCAGGTCAGGCAGGGCGGAGAAGGTACAAGCCACCAGGCCAGCGAAGTCCAGATCATGCAGAAAGGGCAAGGCCAGGAGGCCGCCACCAAAGGCCGAATCAACGCCGTCCCGTAGGCGAGCCAGATACCGGCGGTCAGCAGCGGTGAGGGAGGGTAAGGCGGGCTCCTCGCTCATCTCAGAGATCATCGCCACCCCACCTTCAGCCACTTCTGTCGCCGCCAGAGGTGAGGCCTGACTTTCCTCGGCTGGCGAGCAAGCCGCCCTCTGGGGGCGAGGGCGCACGTGCTGAAGGCAACGTTGCACGTGGCCTTGACTGACCTGTTCGGCTTCGCCCTCGTTGGCACTGGCTGTGATCTCTGCCCAAGTGACCTCAGGTTGCGCCCAGGCTGTCTCCAGAGCTCGTTGTTGCCGTTCTGGGGTGAACTTCCAGGGCCCTTTCGGCCCCCGTTGGGCAGGGATCAGGCCTCGTATCCCGCTGTCGCTGAAGGCGCTCACAGCGTCCCGCAAGGTACTGGGCGGAATACCCATCCCCCGACTGACTTCTGGGACTGTCGTCAGCTCGTTCTTCACCAACTGAGCGGCCACCGACTTCATGGTCTCTCGGTCAGCCAGGGTATACAACATGATGGGCTGGCCTTGGAACAGAATCGTACCCTGGCCCGACACCTTGCGCAGTACCACCTCGGAATTGAGACTAACCAGTTCCACCGGAACTGGCATATCAGCAGTTGTTAAAGAACCAAAAGTGACATCTGTCTGAAGTTGTGGTATCATAGGGTTGCTCTGCCTGCGATTGCGGTTTGGGATTTAGCAACCTATATGATACCGCAAAAGTGAGCAGAGCGCACGTTTGGGTCATTACCGCACGAGAAACTTCGTCACGCTCTAACCGCCCAAACGCGGTTTCAGTGGTAATCTGAAGCTATGTAAATTCCAAAGCTCACTCATTCGGATGCCTGCTTGGACAGCGCAT
>CAZVCJ010000347.1:0-2568 GCA_964625745.1 uncultured Anaerolineae bacterium
GCGGTGCGAGTGTGGTCGGGGATGATGACCAGCACGCGCTTGCCAGACAGGTCAGCTTGAGCCATCGCCTCAGCCATCAGGTCATGGACTTCGCGCCCAGTTAGAAATCTATCCAGTAGCCTTCGCCAAAGACCATAAACGTCTCCACTTGATTTGCGGTCAGTCTTCCGGTGGGTGCCAACCAGCGGCGATCCAGTTCCTGCGTACGGTGACGGCGACCAGGTTGTTCAAGTTGAGGGCAGCGACGGTGGCTCGACCACAGGCAGTGCGCCCGATGATGAAGGCACCATCATCGCTCCAGCGAAAGTGCCGCTTCCACAGTTGTCGGCGCGGATTGAACAGCCGCACCCGGTGACCGGTCAGCGGGTCACGACCGTGGGTCTGGTCGCTTTTAAACAAGTTACAGGAATCAGAGTGTTGCATAAGTCTTTTTGACCAATCCAAGCGTACCTTAACAATCCAACATGTGGTATAGTAGGGGCATCTTTGTACAGAAAGGAGATGTCCCTATGGCGAAACGGAAAAAGGGCAGCGGTGGCTCACGCCGGAAGGCCAAGCCGAAGCCAGAGTTTCGCAGCAAGGTAGAGACAGAGTTGGTCGATCGGTTGCTCTACCGCTTTGTGGCGCTGGTCAAACATGGGTTGGAGTTGATGTTGCACAGCCCTTCGGAACTGGCCCGCAAGGAGTTCCGCAAGAACCCGGAATCGGTCTACACCGCCGAGGCGATTCCCGTGCTGGTGTTGTGGACGGCGGTGGGAGTTTACGAACTGACTTGGTCGGAGTTCTGTCAGCACGTCTTGACCCACCCGGCCTGGGCTGAATTGCTGGGCGTGCAAACGCAGGCCGACCTCGACCGCTTGAGCGTCGGTTTCGATCACTGCCCCATACGGCTGATCGAACTGGCGGTTCATGACGGCTTGAAGGAAGGAGATAAGAAGGATCAGCGTCCGGCAGGGCAAAAACCCCAGGCACAGGACGAATTCGCAGAGTTCATCGGCGCTTCTCAGGTGTTGAAGTTGCTCAAGAAACGCCTGCGATCCTTCCTGAAACGCCTGGGCCAGCGAGACCCGAAGCGCCCCCGGCATCGCCCCCGGACATATCGCTCCCGTTCCTTCTTGTTGGCTGATGTGCTCCGCTGGATGCTGGGGCTGAACTCCACGGACGAACTGATCCGTAAGCTCAAGCAGCATCCGCACCTGGCAGGTGTGGTCAACTTCAGGCCGGGAGAGATACCGAGCAAATCCACCTTCAGCCGTCGCCGCATGGCAGTCCCCCTGGATGACTTGAAGGCGATCTTGCATGAGCTGGTCGAAGTGCTGGTGCGCTGCAAGGTAATTGATGGGCGGGCCTGGGTCGTCGACCTGACCCGGCTGCCCACTTACAGCAGTGTGAGCAAGACCTATCCAGACCGACCCAATGGCAAGAGTGACCCTGAGGCCGCCTTCTGTGGTTACCCAGATAATGATGGCGGGCTGCAATTCGGCTATTGCCTGCTGTGGGTGGTAGACTTCAAGACCGAACTCCCGATGGCCTTGGTCTTCGGCGCTGGTAGCGCCCAGGATAGCCCTCTGACGGCCCCGTTGTTGGAACAGGCCTGCGAGGAACATCCGCAGTTGGCCCACCGCTGTCAGTACTTCATCGCCGACGGAGGCTATGACACGCTGGACATCTTTGACTTCATTCTCCAGCGGCTTCGGGCATTGCCCGCCATCACCAAGAACCCCCGCAATGCCTCAGATCCCACAGCAGACTTGGCGACCGATGAGCTCTGTGTGCTACGGCGGCGCAGCCCGTGGTATATGGCCCTCTTTCACAGCCGCACCAGTGTCGAGCGCACCAACAGTTGGGCCAAGCTGACCTTCAACCTCAGAAATCAAAAGCAGCGGGGGTGGGATGCGGTGGAGCACTGCGTGTTGTTTGCTGCCATTGCTATGTTGGGCGTAGCCTGGGTGGCAGTCAAAACGGGACACCCTGACAAGATCCGCTCCGCCCGAACCTGGATCAGCCTCAACTAGAGCCACAGCGTAGCTTGCACATACCGTGTGCCCCCTGGCAGTCAATTCGCCACGCCGGGTCAGTTAAGCGCGCCTCTTTACCGGCCCGCTACAATCCCTACGCTTGACCTGTAGCTGGCGTTTGCTATAAGAGACTTAGCGGGGTCTCTATCGCACACCGCAACGCTGAATTGTTAAAGTGCTGCCTCGTCGAAACGGGAGTTATGAAACACTCTGGATACTGAAAGCCTGTGGCATGGCCCTCCGCCCAGGCATCGGAGGCGTTTCAACCCATTCGATCCGATACAGGATACTGAAAGACTTCCCCCCGGAGAACTACCGCGAGCGCCACGGGGCGTTTCAACCCATTCGATCCGATACAGGATACTGAAAGGACGGTTACAGCGACGTTTCAACAGAGCGAGTGACTGTTTCAACCCATTCGATCCGATACAGGATACTGAAAGCCAAATCCTCGAGCCCCTGTGCGTGTCCGCCGACGAGTTTCAACCCATTCGATCCGATACAGGATACTGAAAGGTGATTTCGTTGGTGTTCGCCAGGGTGCTGGCCG
>CAZVCJ010000348.1:0-2539 GCA_964625745.1 uncultured Anaerolineae bacterium
TTGCTGATAATACCTGCCTGAGCCGCTCCGATAGCCAGCGCCATTCTGGCTTCCCTGGACAGTGCGCCGAAGGACATAGCGGGGAAGATGAAAGGATAACGCATACGTATGGGATTCTCGCAGGCGTCCTCGCCGATGACCACCTCCAGATTGCATTCTTCCCGATACTTATCACGAGGGGCGGGAGAGGCAATCTGGGAAGGCACGACGGTGATGTTGTCAAAGCTGGGCGCGTAGCCCATGGTGCCAAAGCCGCGCAGCATGTACTCGCCGGTCTGCGCTTTGTGGTGAATCTCCTCCACCTGGGGGAAAGTCCACGGCGAGCGCACCAGGAACTCCGATTCAGCCGGATTGATGCGGATGGCATCCTCCGGGCAAAACTCGGCACAGATGCGGCAGCCGACGCAGGCGTTGTAGTTCTGGACGCGGACGGTCCCCGCGTCGTCAATAGCGTAAACGTCGTAGGGACAGACCTCGACGCAGGTGGCGCATTTGCCGGGCATCCTGGCGTTGATGCACCGGTCTTTCATCACAGTTACACAAAAGGTCCCGTTAACTGGTGGCATGATAGTTCTCCTCAATCGGTTTCACGGTAGTTAGGTCTGCATTAGTGTCAACTTGAGGCTCAAAGGCCCGTCCTCGGGCCGCCCCGGGGACGGGGCTCAGAGCTTAAGTTGACACAAATGGTTATGCCTGAGCCCGTCTTACTTGGGGGGCTCTTTTGTCTTGTAGAAGGGCTTCTCCGACAGACGGGCGATCTTCCTGAAGTTCGTCGGGTCGGCCTCGATGCCGTATTCGTCAAAGTAACCACGCAGCTTGGCCACATCGGCCTGGGTCATTTCCTCCAGGAGCGTGTTGTGCCCCAGGCTTTCCCACTCTCCGCCGATGTAGATGTTGCCGCGGATGAGATAGTTGCCCAGATCCTTGCCGGCGTCGCCCACGATGACCACGTCGCCGGCCAGCATGTAGGTCGCCACCTCGTCGCCCACGTTTCCCCCAATAATAACAGTAGCACCCTTGTTCATCACAGCGGTGAAGTCGCCGGCGTTTCCCCTAATCACGACGGCGCCACCGTAGCAGTATTGACCCACACCGTAGCCGGCATCGCCTTCGACGATGACTGTGCCCCGTGTCATATTATCGGCCAGGTAGCGGCAGGCGTTTCCCTCGACCAAGATGGTTGCTCCGTCGTTCAGGACGCCAAGGTAGTCGCCGCTATCACCTTCTACGATCACCTGGCCGCCTTTGAGACCGGCTGCCAGGCCATGCAGATGGGCTGCCTTCTGGACGATCACTGGCCCCTTGGCGACCGCCGCCTTCAGTTCTGTGCTGACGGATCGCAGATCGCGCCCATTAGCATCCACTACAATTGACATAGCTCGCCTCCTTCTTTGTGCCCCCCACTTGCGGAGCGCCGTATAGACTGACAAACCGCTTCCTGACCTGGGCCCGCTTCCTGGGGTCGCTCAGGGAGTCCAACATCAGGATGCGGAACTCGTCAAAGGCCTGGGCCCGCGCCCGCCGGCCCTTTTCCGCCTTGGCTGCGTTCAGCGCCGCTTCGTCCACCTGGGAGCTGGTCTCCAACAGGCCAAAGCTGATGGCGTTCTGGACGAAAACCTCGCCGGCCGGCGTGCGGGTGATGAGCGTGGCGTAGCTCGACAGCGCACCAACGGCCCCCACGGCGATGTCGGCCGACTCACCCAGGTAGTCATCGCAACTGCCGCAGCCGTGCCGCGTGAAAGGCTCCACATCGGTCAGCGGGATCGTGCGCTCTGTGCCGTCCCACAGCGCCACCGTCAGCGTGCCGTCCGTTACCGAGGTGGTCAGCCCCCGAATTTGATGTCGGGAGATGCCCATTCCTCGCTCAAGCAGTTCGGTGACCATATCCGGCATGTAGACACCGGTGCAGAAAGAGGCGATGGTCAGGCGGATCGCCTTCTGGTAGGGCCACAGGCGCTCGTGTT
The DNA here is from genome assembly GCA_964625745.1 of uncultured Anaerolineae bacterium. GTDB lineage: Bacteria > Chloroflexota > Anaerolineae > VGOG01 > VGOG01 > CAZVCJ01. The sequence goes on from CAZVCJ010000348.1 coordinate 1,965, forward strand.
CAGCGTTCATCAGCCGGCGCGCCCCTTCGGCCACGCAGGGGGAGCCGACGATGGCCAGCCTGGTCAGCCCCAGCTCGAAGACGGCCTCGTTGAGCGCACTGAGCACCGGCGCCCAGAGATACTGCATCCCCACGCTGCTGACAATCTCGTCCACTGTGGTCACCACGCGGGCGACCGGCTCCAGCGCCCAGGGATCCATATCCAGCATGACCACGCCATCAATCAGGTCGGCCGAGCGGGCGGCCACCAGCAGCGACCGAATGACGTCGTTGGGTGCGCCGCTCTGGACGACGCCCGCCGACCGCGCCGAGACCATAGAGCGGCATTCCATCGGCGTCCAGTCCACCAGGCGGGGGCAGCTCAGTTCGCAGAACTTTTCGCAGACCTCACAAGTCCGCAGCTTGAGGTGTGAAAGGCCCAGCGCCTTTTGTCGTTCCTCCAAGAGGGGATGCTGCTCCTCATTATCCCAGTAGAGCACTCCCTTGGAACAGGCCGCCACACACACCCCACAGCCGGAGCAGCGGTCCAGGGCCCACACTTCCTGTTGTAATCTCGTTGACATACGTTGTTCTCCT
>CAZVCJ010000349.1:0-2520 GCA_964625745.1 uncultured Anaerolineae bacterium
TTTGGAGGCAGACACCGACACCAGCACCGTCAACGTAGGTCCAAGTGGCTGCGGCGGCGTCATAACCAGAAGGCAGCGTGGCTGTACCGGTGATTGTCTGACCACCAGCCACATTGACCAACTTGACACCGTCGTTGTCGGTCGTGACAGTGTACGCCAGGAACTCGTCGGTCCCGTGCAGGTCGTCGTACGTCGCTAGGCCCTCGACCAAGACTCCGGGGAGGATCCCACCATGCACCTCGACGTTCGCGGCAGTCGTCGTGCTGTACCACGTCGTAACGGTCATCGGGTTGGAGCAGATGAGCTCGAAGTTCTGCTGAGTCTCATCGCCGCAGTAGACAGTAGGTGTCGCAGCGCCGTCGAAAAAGGCTGTCTTGGTGAACGCCATCGTGACAGCGCCACTGGCCCCCACCACCGTCACACCCGGGATCTGGTAGCCACCAGTGGAGTCGGTGGTGTCGATCAGGAGACCATCCTCGTCCGTGACGGTCACCGCAACGCCTTGGATCTCTTCGCGGTCATACCCGTGACTTGCCTGCCGAACGGTAACGTCGCCGTAGAGGCTGCCGTCGCAGGTAACACTGCCCGTGGCGTACGGAATGCCCTCGTAGATCCTGCACAGATCGCCATCGATGGTCAGAGGCGGCACTCGCCCTTCCCCAAGCTCAGCCTCCCAACTGTAGTTCATCACCACCACTGAAGGCATGACTGGCTCCGGATTGGTTTTGCCGTCCCCGTCCGTATCGCAGAGCTGCTCCACGCCTACGCCAGGGTCGACTGTCACCTTGGCCGCACCAACGAAGCCTGCAGTGACGACGGGGAAGTTGTTCAAGTCAATGACCGTCATGTGCTTGGGCTGCAGCCAGGAGGCCCAGAAGAAGTATACCTCTCTGCCCGTCTCGTCATAGAGGGTCACTTTCGGCCTGATCTTGTTGCAGTTGGAGTTGTTGCGGATGACGATCTTGGAGGTTACTCCCTGACCCTCCCTGGCGATGAAGGGCAAGGCCCACCCTGTGGCCTCAAGCTTCTGATCCTCTGGATGGGCGTTGTAGGCTCCACCCTGAGTCTCGCCAGCAGCGGTGGGTCTCCAGATCCCCAAGTCTGGATCCCACATCTTGGTCTTCTTCATGTCTACCACGACGAAGATGTTCTGTCCCTCATGCTCATTACCGGGATAGTCCACCTGATTGTGGGACTGAATCTCCGCCGCCCCAACGTACCCGAAGGGGAAGTTGTGGCCCAGGTCAATGATCGCCGGCAGGTAGAACGTCTTCGTGCCGTTCCGGCAAATCCAATCGCCCACGAACAGGACCTCATCGCCGCTCTGATCCATGAAGTTCACCGTGACGAAGGTCGGCTTGGACTCCACGGTCAGGTTTTGCACCTGGATGCTGGATGTCCAGCCGCTGATCTCGCGATAGAGGAAGTCAGCGTACCACTCCGTCTCCGCATAGTCGTAGGGCAGGCCGCGGAAGGTCAGCAACGTGCCTGCGTCGTTCGTGGCATCAACGGTCCACTGGTCAACGATGATGCCCAGCGGCTCGTTGGCCGAGATGTAGGCCGAACCCAGCCACCCACCAGCGCCCATCAAGGCCGCCGGGAAGGCCAGGTCCCCACCAGGCCCTACGCGGATCGCCTCACCAGGCGCCAGCTCCGTGATGTGCTGCGATATCTGGTACTCGCAGTTACCCTGTTCCTTGTAGTAGATCCAGACCGAGGTGCACAACTCGCCTGAGTTCTGGATGCTGATGGTGGTGTCCAGGGAGTGGTTGTAGTCGTACATGACGTAAGGCGCGAAGTACTTGGTGTCGGTCTCCATGCCCTCGGAGATGCCAACGTAGCTGCTGGCTAACTCGTGCAGATTGAGGTCCATCCCCCAGCGATCCACCGTCACCGCCAGAGTCACTGCACCAGTGCAATTAGCCGGATTTGTCAGGTCTGGTTTTGACGTGGGCTCTGTTGCCATGCTGCATACGATGGCCGACCGGGCATCAGCCGGAGGAGTCAGGGTCCAAATGCCATTTGCTTGTACATACTGCTTATGGTAGGTCGATAGGGCTGCCGTAGCGTTAGGCGGGCACTCATCCGTATACGTCTTCCAGTAGGTAACGGCAACCCACGTCGCCACCGTGCTCGAGGTGTTCTGGATCTGAAGCAGAGTGTCCCAATCCCCGCCCCCGAAGAGGTCTTCCACGTCTATGCGGGGCACCTGGATCCTTTTCCCCTGATCCGGGTCTGCCGAGACGGTGCTGGCGGTCATCAGGCCACCAAACAGCCCGATTACCAGCACCAGCGCCATTAAAAGTCGAAATTTCTTACTCATTTGTTACTAACCTCCTTAAGTTTAGTTGTGATTGTGGCGGTCAAAACTTGGGTTGACGGCCTGCATAAGCCGCCAACTATCGGGTAATCCAGTCTCTACCCTATGGCCTCACCCCCTTTCAAGTAAAAACAATCTGTCCATTCTCACTATATATAACGTAAAAACCGCGATTTAGATACGGGTACCGGCGACCAATT
>CAZVCJ010000350.1:0-2510 GCA_964625745.1 uncultured Anaerolineae bacterium
CTTAACCGTGTAGGTCAACTCCTCCTGGGCCGGCGGAGCAGCGCTGACCGGGAATACAGTGGCGATCATTGCCACGAGGACGATGATCACTGCCCACTTTTTGTTGGTAAACATTTTTTCCTCCTTGAAATTGTTTTTTAGATTAGGTACAGCCTGAATCATTATCCCACTACCTTATCTGTCCCGTCTCCTCACCTCCTTTCCACGGCTGCACTGGTTACAAGGCCCTACTTAACAGCCCTGTCACTGTGGACAGCTACTACCCCGCCTCCATCAGCGTAAACTTAAGCTCTGAGCCCCGTCCCCGGGGCGGCGCAGCCTTAAGTTTACGGGAATGACCCCGCCTCTGTTTTCGATGGCGCGGTCCTCTGGACAAACACCTTGTCCATTTCGTCATGTCGAATCGAAGAGTGATCCTGATACAGATAACAGGCTGCTGCCCGATGTTGGTTCGTTTGAAACAAAGGTGGCGCTTTTCCCAGGCACAAAGAGAAGGCCTGCGGGCAACGGTCTGCAAATTTACAGCCCATGCCATCGCCGGCCTGTTCTCCGATAGCGGATGCTGGAGCTTCGCCACTCCAGCGGCGGTTTGGGTCCGGCAGGGGGATCGAACCAATCAGCAATTGTGTATACGGATGTTGTGGCTGTCCAACCACCAGTTCGATGTCACCTGCCTCCGCGACGGAGCCGCGATAGAGTACGATGATGTTGTGGCTGATCTGATAGGCCGTTGTCAAGTCATGGGTGATGTAGATGATGGAGATGCCGAATTCCTCGTTGAGTTGGCGCAGGTTATCCAGCACGGTGGCCCGCAGGGAGGCATCTATCATGGAGACAGGTTCATCGGCGACGATCAACTTGGGCCTCAAGAGGAGCGCTCGTGCTACCATTATGCGCTGACGCTGCCCCCCGCTCAAGTGATGAGGGTAGCGCCCCAAGGTCTCCTCAGGGCGCAGCCCCACGGCCTGCAAGACCTCCTCAATCAGCGCCCGGCTCTCGCGCTTAGAGTTCGCGAGGTGAAACTTGGCTATAGGGATGGTGAGGACACGATCCACCGTGTAGAAGGAATTATAGACTTCAAAGGGATCCTGGAAAATGATCTGCACATCCTGCAGGAAGGCGCGCCACTCTGTGCGTGACAACTGGCGCAGGCCTTTCCCCTTGTAAAGCACCTCTCCCCGAGTCGGTGACTCCAGGCCCAGGAGAAGGCGTGCCATAGTGGTCTTCCCACTCCCGCTCTCCCCGACCACACCGGTAATTGATGGCTGCCCGCCACCGATGGAGAGCCCAAAATCCTCCAGGGCAATGGTGGGGTGCTTCTTGATTAACCCCCCGCCGAATATCTTGGTGACGTGTCGAGCCTCAAGCAAAGCCGTCATGACGTTACCTCTTGGCACTCATCGAGCAAGTGGCAGGCCGCTGAGTGGTTGAGCCCTACGGGCCTCAGCACCGGGTCCTCCACTGCACAGCGGGCCATGGCGTAGGGGCATCTGGGGTGGAAGACACATCCTGGTGGAAGATCGAGCAGCAAAGGTGGAGAGCCCGATATACCTTGGAAAACGCCCTTCTTCTCTAAGGTCGGAAGGCTGGCTATCAGCAACTGGCTGTAGGGATGTTGAGGATCTGAGAAAATGTCCCTCACGGGGCCCTCCTCCACCAGCTTTCCCGCATACATGATTCCCACGCGATCGGCAAACTGGGCCATGAGCCCCATGTCGTGGCCTATCAGGATCACGGATGCCCCTAGATCCTCCTGCACCCGGCGCAGGGTCTCCATCACCTGGCGTTGCACCACCACGTCCAGGGCGCTGGTAGGCTCGTCGGCAATGATCACCCTCGGACGCAAGCTGATGGCGATGGCGATACAGACCCGTTGTTTCATGCCCCCGCTTAGCTCGTGGGGGAACATGTCAGCGACCGCCCGCTGCAGGCCAACCCACTCGAGAAGCTCACCGACGCGGTCATCCGACTCCTGCCTGGACATCCGTACACCGTGGCTCTGCAGGCCGTCAACGATCTGGGGCCTGATGCGTATCACCGGATTGAGAGAGTTCATAGCCCCCTGGCTGATCAGCGCGATCCCTGCCAGGCGCAACTGTCGCATCTGCTCTTCGGAGAGGGTCATCACATTGACACCGTCCAGCAACACCCCTCCCGATTCGATTCGGCCAGGCGGCTTGATGAGCCGCATCATCGAGAGGGCCATGGTGGATTTGCCTGACCCGGACTCCCCGATCAGACCGAACCTCTCCCCAGCTTTGAGGCCGAAGCTGACGCCGTCAACTGCCTTTACTGGGCCTTGCAGCGTGTGGTAGTACACTCGGAGGTTGCTAACTTCAAGAAGTGGTTTCATGGGCTTGTCCTGAGTTTATCGAAGGGATCACCGCTGGACACGTCATGGCCGAGTTGCTGACGGCTCGGCTGAGCGTTCGACCGAGCTCACGCCGAGGGCTCGCCGAAGTCGGCGGCTGGCGAAGACCGGCTCGACTTCAGACACAGCCACCTTCCTT
>CAZVCJ010000351.1:0-2481 GCA_964625745.1 uncultured Anaerolineae bacterium
AATCCTTGAATTGTCGAGGATCGTTGTGGACAGATTTAGCAAGAATGACATCAGAAAAGTAGCCAGAGCCTTAGGTTGCGACAACCCCTCACTAGGCAGCCTAAAACTCCTCCATGCGTGCCTTGTTAGCCTTGGAGTCGATAACGAGGTAATCGCGGAGGTCACAGGCCCCCTCGACATACTGTGGCAACTGCGGTCTAGTGGTATTGCCCATTTTGGAGATTCCATTCCAGATGTGAACCTGAGAGAGCACTATGCAGGCTTGGTAACCTCAATCGATAACTCAATGAGACTGCTAGCCGAGTTGATTGAACAACATTACTTCGATATCACGCAAGATGGCCAATGCCTACGTTTTGCCAACGCAGAAAGTGAAAATGAGGCGTGCGTCTAACCACTCGCTGGTGTGCCAAGCAAAGCTGTCATCTGCTAGCTGGCGATAGTCGGGTTGAGCTCGCAGCCGCCAAGTGATATCACGGTTTAGAATTGGAGTAGGAACAATCTTGAAACTCTATCCTGTTCAACACGGTGAGGCCAAGAGCAAGGCGGAGGATCCACAGCGGCCGCTCACTTAACCGAAGATCTCACAATGATTCGTCGAGCTTACCATCCACGAGCCGTTGTCCAGGCTCTGTTCGTCGTTTTCCTGTGGGCCACGTCCTGGGTGCTCATCAAGATCGGGCTGGAGGAAATACCGGCCCTGACGTTCGCCGGCTTGCGATACACCCTGGCATTCTTATGTCTCTTGCCAGTCGTGCTTCTCTCCGGCCAACTGTCGTCGCTTGGCTCGATATCGAGGCGAACGTGGGGCCGCCTTCTTATCCTCGGCCTGCTCCTCTACGCCATCACGCAGGGCGCGATCTTTGTGGCCCTGGCTTACTTGCCGGCCGTGACGGTCAACTTGCTGTGGAGCTTCAGCAGCGTTACGGTCGCCCTGATGGGCATCGTCTGGCTGGCCGAACGGCCGACGCGGTTCCAGTGGCTCGGCGTGGGCCTGGCCACCCTGGGCGCGGTAATCTACTTCTGCCCAGTGGCGCTCCCGACGAGCCAGTTGTTCGGTGTCCTGGTCTCAGTCCTCGGCGTTCTCGCCAACGCCGGCGCTTCCATCCTCGGCCGGGCCGTCAACCGTGCGGGCGACATGCATCCCCTCGTCGTGACCGTCATTAGCATGGGCATCGGCTCGATAGTGCTGCTTGCCACTGGGGTCGCTGTTCAGGGGCTCCCTGAAATCGGTATCAAGGGCTGGGCCATCATTGCCTGGCTTGCCGTGGTCAACACGGCCTTTGCCTTCACCCTCTGGAACCATACGCTCCGCACGCTTTCGGCGACGGAATCCAGCATCATCAACGGCACCATGCTCATCTGGATACCAGTGCTGGCCGTTTTGTTTCTGCACGAACGGGTCACTGCCAAAGAGGCCTTCGGGCTGGCCGTGGCCGGCGTGGGAATGTTGATCGTGCAACTGCGCCAACCGCAGATCGTGACTCGGCTCCTAAGACGACAGCCTGTTCGATGATCCGCCAGCGGCAGCTTATTCGAAGCCTGGAGAGCCAGGGGAATAGAGATACTCATGGGAGAAAACGTCTGGCAAATGATTCGGGATTGGCTTTTGACCAGCGGACTTCGCATCGTCATTATTGTGTTCGGCTGCCTGGTCGGCTACCGTTCTTTACGGGTCTTGACGGCTCGCCTCGAAAGGTTTCTTGCTGGGGCAGCTCCCTCTGGCGAGGCGGCGCAGCGGGCCAGGACCCTGGCCAGGGTGATACACAACACTGCTCTGGCTGTTATGGCCACCATAGCCGGGCTGATGATTCTGCGCGAGCTGGGCCTGGACATCGCGCCTCTTATCGCTGGAGCAGGCGTAGCCGGAGTAGCTGTGGGTTTGGGTGCTCAAACCCTGATCAAGGACATCATCGGTGGGGTCTTCATCATACTGGAGAATCAGTTTGCCGTCGGCGACTCCATCAGGGTTAGTAATATCGCTGGCGCTGTGGAGAAGATGACCCTGCGGGCCACTTTCTTGCGAGACCTGGAGGGGACACTGCACGTCATCCCCAACGGTGAGATGCGCATCGTCTCCAATCTCACAAAAGATTGGTCGCGGGCCGTGGTGGACCTGGGCGTGGCCTACGAGGAGGACATCGGAAGGGTGGTGACCGCTCTAGGACAGATTGGTCAGGACCTGTATCAGGATGAGCAATTCGCGCTCCTCCTACTAGAAGAGCCCACTGTCACGGGAGTGGAGGCTCTAGGCGATTGGACGGTGACGGTACGGATCATGGTCAAGACCAAGCCGGGCAAGCAGTGGGACGTGGCGCGGGAGCTTCGCCGCCGCGTCAAGGAATCCTTCGAACGAGAAGGGATCGAGATGCCCTATCCTCGCCAAGAGGTGCTGATGCGTTCCCTTGCTGAGTAGACACCTACGACCTTCAATTGCACCAACCGGTCTGCCAAAAGCTGCAACGTCCACCGCTTCCGACC
>CAZVCJ010000352.1:0-2437 GCA_964625745.1 uncultured Anaerolineae bacterium
CTATGCACTAACACGCACTCCCTCTGGCCGGAAGATCTGGCTGGCGATGACGATGCGCTGTATCTCGCTGGTGCCCTCGAAGATCTCGGTGATGCGTTGGTCGCGGAAGGCGCGTTCGATCCAGAAATCGCGGGTATAGCCTAGCCCGCCGTGAATCTGGAGGGTTTTGTCAATGCAGCGATGGAGCACCTCGGAGCCGTACAGCTTGCACATGGCCGCTTCCTTGGAGAAGGGCTGGCCGGTATCCACCAACCAGGCGGTACGGTAGACCAGAGAGCGCAGGGCCTCGATCTCGGTGGCCATGTCAGCGATCATCCACTGGATAGATTGTTTCTGGGCGATAGGCACGCCGAATTGCTGGCGAGTCTTGGCCCACTTGATGCTGGCCTCCAGGCAGGCGTCCGTCCCTCCCAGGCAGCCGGCCCCCAGGCTGATACGTCCTATATCCAGAGTCTTCATAAAGGTGATGAAGCCGGCCCCAAACTGGCCCAGCACGTTCTCCTTGGGCACGCGGCAGTCCTCAAGGATTATCTCCGCCGTTTGGCTACCGCGGATGCCCATCTTGTTTTCCTCTCTGCCCACCCGAAAGCCGGGGAACTCCTTCTCCACGATGAAGTCCGTTATCCCGCCTCGGGCTCCCAGGGAGGGATCGGTGACGGCCATCACACTGAGGATATCTGCGTGGCCGCCGTTGGTGTTGAAGGTCTTGGTGCCGTTGAGAACGTAGTAATCGCCGTCGCGCACGGCCCTGGTCTTGATGGCTGCTGCATCGGAGCCGGCATCGGCTTCCGTGAGCACGAAGGCCCCGATCTTTTCACCCTTCGCCAAGGGCTTCAGGTATTTCTCTTTCTGCTCCTCGGTGCCGTCCATGTAGATGGCCATGGCCCCGATGCCGGTGTGGGCGCCGATGACCACGGCTGTCGAGGGACAGACCTTGTTCACCTCCTCCATCAGGATGCAGTAGCCCATCTCGCCCGCCCCGCAGCCGCCGTATTTCTGGGGGAAGGGCACGCCCATCAGGCCCAGTTTAGCCGCTTTCTCGATAGTCTCGAAGGGAACGCGATGCTCGCGGTCTAGCTTTTGGGTCAAAGGGCGCACTTCGTTCTCGGCGAACTCGCGCACCATCTGACGGAATAGCTGGTATTCCTTAGGAAAGGTAAAGTCCATGATGTCCTCCTCGTGTCAAAGGCAATAAGTCAACGAGTTAACGAGGTAACGAGGCTTCTCCCAACTCGTTACTCATCACCTCATACCTCGTCATCTTATCACTTTCTACGGCCTGATCGCCAGCCCCTTCTCCTTGAAAATATCTCTGGCGATGACGAAGCGCTGTATCTCGTTGGTTCCTTCTACTATTTGCAGGGCGCGGAAATCGCGGTACATGCGCTCGATGGCGTATTCCTTCATGTAGCCAAAGCCGCCGTGTACCTGGAGCATCTTGTTAGCTGCCCGCATAGCGACCTCAGAGCCGATGAGCTTGGCGATGGATGCAGCGCGGGTGTAGGGCTCTCCTGTGTCGGCCAGCCAGGCGGTGTGGTAGACCAGGTAACGCAGGGCCTCGATCTCGGCCGCGGTGTCGGCGATGAAGTTTTGGATGGCCTGCTTCATGGCCAGGAGGCCGCCGAACTGTTCGCGCTCAGTGGCGAACTGGACGCCAGCCTCCAGCGCCGCCTGGGCCCCGCCCAGGCAGATGGCCGACAGGCTCAGGCGGGCGAAGTCCAACGCTTTCATGGCGATCTTGAACCCCTCTCCCTCTCTTCCCAGGAGGTTCTCTGCAGGCACCCGACAGTCGTCGAAGTAGAGGGTGTTGCAGGTGAGGCCCCTCAAGCCCAGGGTTTTCTCGCGGTAGCCCACTTTGAAGCCGGGGGTGCCTTTCTCCACGATGAAAGCGCTCATCCCCTTGGCCCCGGCCCCAGGGTCGGTGATGGCGAAGACGAGGAAGATGTCAGCAATCTCGCCGTTCGAGGCCCAGGTTTTACAGCCGTCGAGCACGTAGTCTTCGCTATCTCGGCTGGCCCTGGTCTCCAGGGCGGTGGCATCGGAGCCGGCGGCCGGTTCACTCATAGCAAAGCAGCCTATCTTATCTCCAAAGGCCATTAGTTCCAGATACTTGCCCTTTTGCTCATCGCTACCGTTATCCAGGATAGTTTTGCTGGCCAGCCCATTGTGAACGCTGATGGCCATCGCCGTGGACGTGCAGGCTTTGGCCAGCTCCTCCAGCAGCAGGCAATAGCTGATGGCGTCCAGAGCCACCCCTTCGTACTCCTCTGGAAGAAGGGCTCCCAGGAAGCCCTGCATGGCCGCTTTTTCCAGCACATCTCGCGGCAACTTTTCTTCCTGGTCTATTTCCTCGGCCAGGGGTGCGACCTCGTTGGTGACGAAATCGCGGAACATCTTCTGGAACATCCGTTGTTCTTCGTTGAGTGCAAAGTCCATA
>CAZVCJ010000353.1:0-2423 GCA_964625745.1 uncultured Anaerolineae bacterium
CCTCACTTGCATTGGACTCTACTGCCCACAGAATCGCCGCATCGCCCAGTCGCATGCCTCTCTCTATCCTCCCTAACCTGGACAAGCCAGAACCAAAAGGCTTTCTGCCACGAATTACACGAATTTTCACTAATTTTTTTCTTTTTCGTGTTAATTCGTGAAATTCGTGGCAGATAAAAAGTGCGTTCTGAAATTCTTGCTTTTTGTGCAAGGATTTGATTGATAAGGTACTAACAATTCCTCGTCCTGTTCACCCCAGTACTCTGCCAATGTAGCACACCTTGGATGCGGATATAGAACTTCTACGTCGCTCGATCTCAAGTACTCATGAAAAAGGGTTCTGGCTTCACTCTTGCGCCCCATGGTAGCGAGAATGCCACACAGTTCGTGTAGGTTGAAAACAGTGGTTCCTCGCTCCACTCCGCGGCTTTCCTCCAAAAAAGACTCCGCCATTGGGTATCTCGCGTCTCTGGTGAAGACATGATAGACGCCGAGCACATCGGTATCTATGCTGATCACGCTCACCTCCTTACTATCTCGATGATCTGAGTGATGTCCGTCGTCCCAAAGGTCTCTATTGCTGCTTTTTCCATCGCTTCGGGATCGAAGGAAATATCGTTAATGGAGCCTCGGCGCTCAAGCCTGCCGGACAGGTAAGTTGTGGTCAACTCTGCAACCTTGGCTGGCTGCTTTTTCCCAGCCTCTTTCCATCTCTCCCCGCGCAGAGATTCTTCGATGAGATGGGCAAGCATGTCATCGAGCTTTAGCCTCCTCTTCCTGGCAGTTTGCTCCAATTCCTTGACCGCCTCATCGGGCAGATGTACAGTGATCGCTCTGATTGCCATTTTCACCTCCCTAGCTTTTCACTTCTTGCTGCAACTCATACAGCTTATTGAGTGCCTCCAACGGCGTCATGGACTCCACATCCAGCTTCTTCAACTCCTCGATGATGGGACTGGTCTCGGGGAAGAGGGCGAGTTGACGGATTTCGGCGATGCGCCGGGGTCTGATGGGTGATCGCTGGGAATCGCGCTCCAGTTCCTGCAGGATCTCCTCGGCACGGTGGATGACGGTCCTGGGCAGGCCCGCCAACTGCGCCACGTGGATGCCGTAGCTGCGGTCAGCGCCGCCGGGGACGATTTTGTGCAGGAAGATCACACTATCGCCCTCCTCGGCCACGCCCACGTTGTAATTGCGCACCCGGGGCAGGAGGCTGGCCAGCTCCGTCAACTCGTGATAGTGGGTGGCGTAGAGAGTCTTGGCCCTGAGCCGGGGGTGGTTGTGGATGTACTCGACCACTGCCCAGGCGATGGACATGCCGTCGTAGGTGCTGGTCCCTCGTCCGATCTCGTCCAAAATGAGCAGGCTGCGGTTGGTGGCATGGTGGAGGATGTTGGCCATCTCGATCATCTCCACCATGAAGGTGGACTGGCCAGCCCAGATCTCGTCCTGAGCGCCGATGCGGGTGAAGATGCGGTCCACCAGTCCCGTCCGGGCCTCGTCAGCAGGGACGAAGGAGCCCACCTGGGCCATGAGGACGATGAGGGCCACCTGGCGGAGGAAAGTGGATTTGCCGCTCATGTTCGGGCCGGTGATGATCAGAATCATCTCCTCCTGGGAGAGGCGGGCATCGTTGGGCACGAAGAGCTCCTCCCGCCGGGTGAGTTCCACCACCGGGTGGCGGCCAGCGATGATCTCGATCTCGTCGCCATCGGTCAGGACAGGGCGGACGTAGTTGTTGCGGATGGCTACCTCGGCCAGGGCCGCGTAGACGTCCAGGTGGGCCAGGGCACGGGCCGTGGAAAGCAGCCGTTCGGCGGCGGCGGCCACCTGATCGCAGACCTGGCGGAAGAGGCGGGTTTCGATGTCGAGGATGCGCTCCTGGGCGTTCAGGATCAGCGATTCGTATTCCTTGAGCTCCGGGGTGATGAAGCGCTCGGCGTTGACCAGGGTCTGCTTGCGGATGTACTCCTCGGGCACAGCGTCCAGGTTGGATTTGGTCACCTCAATGTAGTAGCCGAAGACCTTGTTGTAGCCTACTTTGAGGGATTTGATGCCCGTGCGCTTCCGCTCGGTTTGCTCCAGGCTGGCTACCCATCTCTTGGCATCCCTGGAAGCGGCAGCGATGCTATCCAACTCTGCTGAAAAGCCAGGCCTGAGCACCCCGCCGCTGGCTAACGTGGCTGGTGGGTCGTCCACGATGGCCTCGCCGATGAGGGAGGCCATCTCCTCACAGGGATCCAACTGGGGGAGCAGGATTTGCAAAGGATGGTCATCCCCAACCCCGCCCCCCTGTTCCCCCCAATTTTTGGGGGCTGCCCCCCGTTCCCCCCAACTTTGGGGGGCCAGGGGGGCGAGCTGCGATAAAGCTTCTCGAATCTGCGGCACCTTCTCCAGGCTCTGGCGAATCCCCACCAGGTCCC
>CAZVCJ010000354.1:0-2422 GCA_964625745.1 uncultured Anaerolineae bacterium
CCGAAGGTGGGCGAGTCCGGGTCCGGATCCACTGGGCCAAAAGAGGCGATGCCGAGGGCTGTCAGGGGCTCGTTTTTCTGATGCTGCTGAAAAAAGCGAATGGCCCGACCGATGGTTTCCTCTGGCGTGGTGGTAGGGAAGCGCGTCTTCGCTCGGAGATCGTCGGGGCCGGCGCCTACCGCGCACACGAATTTCGTGCCGCCCGCCTCAATCCCTCCCCAAAGTTGCGACATTCATTTCCCTCCCTCATCATCCAATCTGCTCTCGGAAGGTTTTCAGGTCAATGCCTTCTCCTGAGCGTGCCTGTTCCAGAGACTGCCTGAGGGAGTCTGTAAACTCGGGCTGCAATTCCGTACTTTTATCTTCCTGCAAGCCTATCAAGGCATCTTACGCCATAACCCTAGGCCGGGAACCACGTCTGCAAGGTCTCGCGTAGGCGTACAAAGGCTGCGTCCTGGCAGGCAGTCAGACCGATGCGCTGTGCCAGCCTCGTGAACAAGGTGGATGAGCGACGCTTGCGAGTGCGATACAGCACCTCTTCCAGCAGTTCTTTGGGATGCGTGGGCTTCGCCTCATCTGGTGACCAGTAACCCTTCTCCGCTGCCAAATCCTTGATCTGCTGCCAAGTCATACCCAACTCATTTGGCACGTGAGGTGAGCTTGCCCAGACCCACACTTCTAACTCTGGGTCGAGCGCGATGACTGCACTTCGGCCCCGCCAGCCGTGTCGGTCGAGATCCGTCTGGATGGTCTGTTCGATCTCCACTGCGTTGTCTGGGCTACCCTCCCAAGCAACATCAAGCAACACCAGTGCATAGCGATACTGGTGGGCGAGCGCCGCCAGGAACGCACCAGCCTGACGGTAGACACCGGGGTCGTGGCCAGAGTGGCGGAATACATCGAACGTCACGGACCCCACTCCGAGGGCCGATCGTCTCTCGTCCAATAGGGTCTGGATAGTCTTTTCCTGCTGGATGTCGGCTACCAGGATAACCAAGTCTTTCATCCCAGCACTCCTGAGGCGTAGAGCGTGGCCAGATCGGTCTCGCCTTTCCAGTCGCGCAGGCGAGGGTGATCTTGGCCGGTTACCACGTCCACGGCCCCCGAAGGATTCCTGGCAAAGCAAAGGACTTGCTCCCGCCTGGCGAGGCCCAAGATCAGGGGCGAGTGAGTGGCTATGAGTACTTGCCCATCGTACACCGAGGAAAGCGACTGGAATAAGGATTCAATCGCCCGTGGATGGACACCATTCTCCGGCTCTTCGATCAGATAGATGCCTTCGTGTTCAGGCAGGTAAGCCAGCAACGTCAGAGCCAGCAAGCGTAGAGTGCCGTCGGAGATGAGCCAAGAAGGGACCGGAGCACCGCCGCTGGTGTATTGCACGGCCAGATAAAGGTGCCGATCTTCAGGACGCTCGATTACGTTGACAGTTTGGATGTCCGGCAACACAGTGCGAATGTGGTCCACCCAGGCTTGAAAAACGTCCGGGTGCTGTTGTTTGAGATCCTGGGCAACCAGGGGCAGGTTGGAGCCGTCCACGTGGAAGGTGCGCGGCTCCGAGGGGCTGGACGGACTGCGCATGGCGATGCTGTTCAAAGCCAGGATGTGGATACCTTCTATCAACAGATCGCGCACCCACATTGCTATTGCAAAGCGGTCCGGATCCTGCGGCAGGCCGGCCAGGGCTGCCTTACGCAGCCCGACGCGAAACAGCGTGTTCCACTTGCTGGTTTCGGACTGAAAGTAGTCATTGCCCGATTCCGGCACCTTGTTGACCACCTTGCGCCAACCCGTTGGCTTTTTCTTTTTTCCCGGCGCGATAAGGAGGGTTTCAGGTGCAGTCGGTTCCGTGGGGAAAAGCTCCAATTGCGAACGAGCAGTTCGCGGTTTGCTCTCGGCCGCGGTGCAGAGCCACAGCGTTTCCCCAGCAATTACCAACTCTCCGTTCTTCTCACTTCTGCCGAATGCCACTTCGTAGCGTACTCGTTCGTAGTTGCCACTGCTCGATTGGCGCAGCTTCCGAGGGATGCGTAGCTCTACAGCCAACTCAAAGCGATCCGCGCTCTGGTTGAAAATGAGCTCGTCCACAGTGGTCGCCCGGCCGCGCGGGTGGCGTGGACCGCGGAGAATGGCCTCGTCCAGACCGTCCCTCACAAAGTCTCCCAGCAAAGCTACTACGTCCAGAAAGGAGCTTTTGCCCGAAGCGTTAGGGCCGACCAACACCTGGAATCGCTCCAGCGGTTGATTCACATACCTCAAACACCGGTAGTTGAGTGCTTCAATACGGCTGATCATGTCGCACCTCCTTTTACCCAGTTCAACGCGCGTATAACCTCGTCCCCCCATCCGTGCTGTCGCAAATAGTAGCTTGCTCCTAATTATAACCTAACAGCGGCACTTGCGCAAACGAACAGCCCGCCGC
>CAZVCJ010000355.1:0-2419 GCA_964625745.1 uncultured Anaerolineae bacterium
AATGCAGCGTTATGCCACGGACCTTAGAGCCATCACTCAGGGGCGGGGAATCTACGCCATGGAGTTCTCTCACTACGAGGAAGTGCCGACCCACGTTGCGCAGAAGATTATTGAGGAGGCCAAGCGAGAGGCAGAATAGTCTCTTCTTCGGCAGAAGTTCAAATGGCGGACCAAGATCAGAGGCTGCTGACCGTCTTTGAGATAGCGAAGATACTGGCCACTGAGCAGGATCTGGAGACCATGTTGCCAAAGTGCTTGGTTTGCCTCATAGAGATGTTAGAGGCGGCTGACGCTGGTAGCCTGTGGCTTTACGACCCTTCCGACGAGCGGCTGGTAGCAACGGGGGCGCAAGGCTATGATTTCGCTGTCTTGAAGCAGCTCAGGCTAGCTCCTGGTGAGGCGATGAGCGGCAAGGTATTTCAGACTGGCCAGGCTGAGCTATACTCCACGCCGGAGGCTACCGCTGCGGCAATGGCAAACATAACGCCAGCGAACAGCGAGATCTTCAGAGCAGCGACCACCGGCCTGAGGCAGCCATTGAGCGCCATTTGTGTACCGCTGATCACGGGGCAGACAAAAGTAGGAGTCTTGGCGCTCTTGAACCTGCGTCAGCCTGCCAGCTTTACTCATGCGGGCATGGCCTTCCTGCAACGCGTGGCTGCCCTTATCACAGTATCCGTCGAAAACGCCCGCTTAAGAGAGGAAGTGGAAGCTACCAAGGCTCTCAGCGAGGCCAATCGCCTCAAAGCAGAGCTGGTCTCTACCCTGGCCCATGAGATGCGCACCCCGTTGACTTCAATCAAGGGCTACTCTACGGCTCTGCTCATGGAGGAATCCGCCTTCAGCCCTGAGACCCAGCAGGAGTTCCTGCAAATCATAGATGAGGAGTGTAGTGTCCTGCAAGACCTCATCCATGACCTGTTGGAGTCATCCATTATTGATGCTGGCTTATTGAGGCTCGAACCCCAACCGGTGAGGCTGCCACGCCTGGCGAAGGTTATGGTTGACGACATAGCGAACCGTAACCAGAAGTACCGCTTCTTGATCGATTTCCCAAGCGGTTTCCCTATTGTGGACGCTGATCCTGGCCGCATCGAGCAAGTATTGCGCAATCTGTTGGACAATGCCGTAAAATATTCACCGCGAGAGGGACTAGTAGTGGTACGGGGCGAGGTGCGCGAGGATGAGGTCGTCATCGGTGTGGCCGACCAGGGAGTGGGCATTGCTCCTGAGCATCTGAATCGCTTGTTCGAGAAGTTCTTTCGAGTCAAGTCGGGCTTGGGTCATCACGTCGTTGGCTCAGGACTGGGGTTGCCCATTGCCCGCACCATCGTGGAGAGCCACGGGGGTCGCATCTGGGCTGAGAGCAAAGTAGGACAAGGCAGCACATTTTATTTCACGCTCCCTCTGAAGGGCCTGAGTCAGGAGCAAACAGGGCCAGGAGAAGAGGTGGAATGAGTGAGAAGATCCTGATCATGGACGACGAGCCCCGGGTAGTGCGGCTGGTCAGCGAGGTGCTAAAAGCCGTGGGCTATCAAGTGATCGCCACTACTGCTGGAAAGCCTGCCATCGAAATGGTGGCTTTGGAGCAGCCTGACCTGGTATTGCTTGACATCCTGCTTCCTCGGGGCCCGGATGGTTACGAAGTATGCCGTCGCATCCGCGAGTTCTCCGAAGTGCCAGTGATCATGCTCACCGCCAAGGCCCAGGAGACTGACATGTTGCAAGGCTTCGATGTAGGGGCCGACGACTACTTGACCAAGCCTTTCAGCGCCAAGGAACTGATTGCTCGGGTTAAGGCGGTCTTGCGGCGCACCCAACGACCTGAAGAGATGGTTACTACCCCACTCACATGCGGAGAAATCGAGATCGATTTTGCCCGACACACCGTCAAGGTGCGCGGTGAGCAGGTATCACTCACCCGCACCGAGTACGCGCTCCTGCGCCAGTTGGCTCTCAACGCCAACCGCGTGGTGTTACACGGGGAGTTGCTGACCAGAGTGTGGGGCCCGGAGTACCGCGACGATATTGACTATCTCAGGGCCTATATCCGCTACTTGCGCCGCAAGGTAGAGAAAGAGCCATCCAGTCCAAAATATATCCTCACCACAACAGGGGTAGGTTACATGCTGACTTGCCCCGATGAAAGCTGCGACTAGACTCCCCCCTGCCAGATTTCCTCGGTTCCTGAAGATGGGCGGGTTTCGCCTTCGGCGAAACCCGCCCATCTTTTTTCATGGGTTTTTCATTTTCTCTCCCCCCCTTTTTATGAGAATCCAGCGGCTTTTGTGCTATACTGCATGCGTACTCTAGTCTGTCGTGTAGGCAAGCAACTTCACAGCCTGAGGGAGCAATTCATCCCAGGAGGATAGCACCGTGATGGATTTCGAACCGAGCGAACTTGCAGAGACAATAGAAA
>CAZVCJ010000356.1:0-2319 GCA_964625745.1 uncultured Anaerolineae bacterium
CCGAGCAGTCGTCGTGCTCGAAGGCGAGCTGGCCCAGGCCGGTGCGGGCGTGATAGACGCCGTGGCCGTCGAAGTGGACGATGTGGTAGGGCTGGCCCTGGTCTTGCCGCAGCGCGTCGTCGAGGGCGGCCAGCGTGGGCGGGCGGAGAAAGTGCACCTCCACCGCGCCGCTAAGCTGCTCCAGCGCGTCGAGCAGGCCCCGGGCCACGGAGCGCGGGTCCACGAAGCCCGCTCCCTCCGGCCGCGCGTTCACGTAGAGCACCCGCAGCGGCAGCTCGAAGCGGCGCACGGCGGGGGCGTGCTCCAGCCGCACGCGGCGGCGGATGGAGATGGGTGGGCGCTTGGTGAAGAGGGGGCCGGAGCTTTCGGCCAGCAGCTCCCACGGCAGCCGCATCACGCGCGGCGCGTCGGAGACGATGGTCAGCGTGCGCACGTCGGCCTCGCGCATCGTGAAGGCGCGGTAGATGTCCCTGGCACTCGCATTGGAGAACAGGGCGCCGAAGAGGGCGCGCCCGTAGCCCTCCAACTGCGCCTCGATCCCGTGGGCGCGGTCGCGGAAGGGGCCGAAGGGCCACTGCCAGTACTCCTCCAGATACCAGCGGATGTCGGCCAGCGCCTGCTCGGCCAGCGGGCAGCGGAACTTGCCTTCGCTCCACGACTCGCCAGTGCCCTCGTTGCGCACGGTGAAGGAGACGGGGGCATCCTCCGGCGCGTCGGGGGCGATGGGGCCAAAGTCAACGGTCAGTTCGGTGTCGGGGATGGGCATCGAGTGTTCCTCCTCGGCGCCCGCCTGGGCATGAACTGCCCAGGCTACGAAACGGCGCCGGATGAATCCGGCTAGCACACGTGGGCGTAAATCCTTCCCCAGGTAGGCGTCGGGTCAGAGCGCCGGTCGAGTAGGAGCGAAGCGACTTATCGAGGATTCTGTTGAAAAATGCATCTCCGGTGGGAGTCCTCAACTTGTTGAGGGGGGCTTGTCGTCGGCAAACTGGCAGCCCGGTGGGGGCAACCCGAACAAGTTCGGGACTCCGGCGCTCCCTGGTGGGGATGTGTCCCACAACACGACGTTTTTCAACAAAGTCATCGAGACCAAGCGGCTTGTGCAAGGTGCTTTCGTAGGCGGGAAACGCTTGGTTTCGATACACTTGGTTTCGACAGGCTCAACCCAAGCCGCTGGCGCTACGAAGTTACTCAACCGGCGCTTGCCCTGCAACTACCGAAGGGTTTCCGCCGAGGTGTACTAGCCCCGTTCACGGGGCGTCGCTCCGTAGCCCGGCGACTTTATCGCCGGGCGGGGTTAGTTCTCGTCGCGCAGCCCCTCCAGCACGCGGACGAGGGTCTGCGTGTCGGTTTGCTCAATGTTGATCTGTTGGTCGCCGGCGACGATGATCACTTTGTCCAGCGGGACGCCCCGGCTGCGGGCCTTGTCGCGCCACTGCATCAGCAGACTGGCGGTGGCTAGCAGAGCCTGCCCTGAGCTTGTCGAAGGGTCGGCCGCAGCAGAGATAGCAGCCAGTATAAGCAGAACTGTGTCCAGGCCGTAGGATTGGGTGCCGGGTTCGTGCACCGGCCCCAGTTTGCGCAGCGTGCCGACGAACTCGTCGCGCAGGTCGCGCGGAGTGTTGGCGGGGAGCTCGATCTTGATGGACGGCATAATCACCTCCTGCGGCGAGATGAGGTAAGTATAACACATTCCAGGGCAAGTGCAAAGTCGAACCTGTACCCTGCACCCATGTCTTGCCCATCTTCGCAATGTGAGCTGTGCCTCTATTGGTAAATCGTCATTTCCAGCGCGTCAGAACGGTCTCACGCTGGAATAGCCGGGTGGCGAAATATAGCAGCCCGCTATCTATGACGATCAGGGCGATGGCGACCCACACGATCAGCGTGTCGCTCAGGGCAACCAGGCCAGAGGTCTGGGCCACGAAGAGCACCAATAACGGCAGGACGACCAGCGTCGAGAGCTGCTCGGCCACTCGTGGGTCATTGGCCCTGGAAGAGATCATCACCGCGATGCTGACCCCAGCGATGGAGAGCAGCGGCCCAACCCCGAAAATGGCCAGCAGCCACGAGGGAGCCAGCAGTTTGCTGACGATGGGCGGGCTGGCCGTCAGCAGGCGAGTGCCGAGGGCAAAGGCGACATAACTGAGCCAGGAGGCTGCCAGGGCCGGAATCGTGGCAGCCAGTGTCTTGCCGCTCAACAGCTCCAGGGTGGTGATGGGGGTCGCCAACAGCGGTTCCAGCGTGCGGGTGCGTTTCTCGCCCACGATGCTGTAGGAAGCGATCATCACCGGGATGACCACGGGCATGGTCAGGAAC
>CAZVCJ010000357.1:0-2299 GCA_964625745.1 uncultured Anaerolineae bacterium
GTTTACACTGAGTCGCTCTTTGTTTACTGACTCTTGCGGTCTTTACGTTTTTGGGGTCTATCGAAGGTTTTGTTCCCATATTTAGTAGCATGATCACTCAGCATCTCCTAGATATAGTGGCTTCACCAAGAAGCGCAAACGTATCTAGTTCTGATGTTTTCTGTGGCTTGAGCCCTTGGTGGTGATTTTGCCCATCTTGTGTCGCTCATTGTTTGAACCGTCCTGCTCAGTAGCGGAACGGCCCACGAGAACGCTTGTCTTGCTCTCCCCGTGGGGACTGCGCACGCCAACCACAGAATCCGTCAGAATCAGGAAAGTATGATATCGACCGATTGGTCAGTGGTAAAGGCGAGTGTCAGTTGAGGCCAGTCATTGACGGCTATTCCTACGATCTTGGCCATGGCTGTCTCGAACTGCTCTCGCACCGTGACATCATAGACACGGGCATATTGCTGGGTCGTTCTCAGATGCTTGTGCCCCAATAGCTTGCGCAAGGATTCCAACGACATGTCCCGATTGATCAACCGGGTGGCTAGAGTATGCCGCAGACGGTGGGGAGTAGCCGATACCCCACAGAGCTTGCCCCAGCATCGCAAGCGGTAGCGCACTTGATGGTCTTTCAGCGGGCGTCCGTCGTCTAGCCATAGGTGATCATCTTCGGCTGCCCCACGATGAGACAGGTGGCGCTGCAGGGCCTCGGTCAGGATCGGGGTCAGGTAGACTACCCGATCACGGGCGTTCTTGCCGCCTCGGACTATCAGTCGTCCACCGTCCAGGTCGCCCAGACGCAGGTTGACCAATTCACTGACCCGTATGCCTGTGTGAGCCAGGGTGAAGAACCAGGCCCGGTCACGGGTGGCGACCAGTGTATCGTCAGCCGTTTGCTCCAGTACCACCTGCTCCAGGCAGCAGTACTCATTCTCACTCAGGTAGCGGGGCAAAGCATCAGATCGCTCCGGGTAG
Organism: uncultured Anaerolineae bacterium; assembly: GCA_964625745.1. Classification (GTDB taxonomy): domain Bacteria; phylum Chloroflexota; class Anaerolineae; order VGOG01; family VGOG01; genus CAZVCJ01. The sequence goes on from CAZVCJ010000357.1 coordinate 964, forward strand.
GCCACGCGGAACAGGTTGGCAGTCAATGGGATGTCCTGCTCGACCACGAACCGCAGGAAGGCTTGCATCTCGCCCAGTTCGCTGGCCCGGGAGCTGGCGGCGATGCCCTCTTCCTGGCGAGCGCTCAGCCAGGCCTCGAGGTCGCTGCGTTGCAGGTCTGACCAACCGCTCAGTTCCTGGTTGCTCAGCAGCCATTCCCAGGCCCGACGCAACTGATGGGCCAGACGTCGCCCGTGTTGTCGGGCTAAGTGGGGCTGCCAGTTCCGCCAACGCCAAGGCAGGTAAGCTCGCAATAGCTCCTGCAACCAGGCTGGCAGGTGGTCAAATAGGGCCAAACAGGCGGCCAGTTCCGCCGGATCGGCCTTCTCTGGCCGTGGACGAGACCTCTGCTCGATCACGGTGATAGTCGGTGCCCGCTCAGGAGCGTCTTCCAGTTGAGCCATCGCTCTGGCGAAAGCCGCTCGCAGGTTGGGGTCAGCGCCCGCGATGTACACCTGAGTAGTCTGAACCTGGGCATGTCCCATCAGCTTGGATAGGCTCTCCACTGCCATCTCCTGCTCGGCCAGCCGACGGGCGAAGGTATGCCGCAACTGATGGCAAGTCAGCTCCACCCCAGCCGCCTCGCAGTGCTGTTGGAGACGATACTGGATGCCCGCTACGCTCAGAGGACGTCTGTGCTGGTTCAGGAAGAGGTGAGCGAACTCACTGGCCGGGCACTCTTGCAGCCAGGCCTGCACCGTAGTGTACAGTTGAGGGATCAGCCAGACCATGCGCTCCTTGTCACCTTTGCCGCGCACCCTCAGCGAGGCCATCTGGTCAGGGCCTGACGGAGCTTCGAGGTCTTGCAGGCGGGCCGCTGCTACCTCACCCACCCGTAAGCCAGCTCCGACCATCAGGCCAAAGATGGCTCGGTCCCGGCCGTCGTTCATGGCAGCGAACAGCCGTTCGACGTCCTTGTCCGAGGCATCGCGGGGCAAGTGAGTACCCTGCTTGATGCCGTGACGCCGCCAGATCACCGGGCTGGGCCACTCCCGATCAGGCTCCTCAGCAGACAGGAATTCGAAGAAGGTGCGCAAAGCGGCTAGACGACGATTGATCGTCGCTGGACACAGCCCTTGGCTCACCTGCTGATCTACGAAGCGGTCTACATCCTGCACGCTGACCTGATCGGGCCGTTTGTCGCCCAGCAGATGGGCGAACAGAGACAAATCGCTCAAGTAATGCTTGGGCGTACTGCGGTCAGCATAGCGACGCCGCAAATAGCTTCCAAACCTTTCAATCGCTTCGTTCATGTCGGCTCCTCCTGGAGGCTATTATATCACAGGAGCCGACTCAG
>CAZVCJ010000358.1:0-2241 GCA_964625745.1 uncultured Anaerolineae bacterium
CGGGAGCAGAAGCCGTTCGTGATCTCTATGCCCCCCTCCAACATCACCGGCGAGCTGCACATCGGCCATGCCCTGGTGATGGCCATCGAGGACCTGATGATCCGATGGCACCGCATGAGAGGCGAACCCACGCTCTGGCTGCCCGGCAATGACCACGCCAGCATCGGCACCCACAACGTGATCGAGCAGGCCCTGGACCAGCGCACCGCCGACGACCTCCTGCGCGAGATCGGTTACCCGCTGCCCAACGACGACGGCGGAAAATCTCGCTTACCTCTGACCCGCTACGACCTGGGGCGAGACTGGTTCGTCCGCCTGGGCTGGGCCTGGAAGGACCGCTACGGTGGAGCCATCAACCACCAGTTGCGCCGCCTGGGGGCCTCTTGCGACTGGAAGCGAGAGCGCTTCACCATGGACGAGGGCCTCTCGCACGCCGTCCGCACTGCCTTCGTCCAGCTCTACCACAAGGGCCTGATCTACCGTGGCTATTACATGGTCAACTGGTGCCCTCGCTGCGGCACCGCCGTCTCCGACCTGGAGGTGATCCACCAGGACGAGGCGACCCACCTCTGGCACGTCCGTTATCCCCTGATGCCTCCCCCCCAAAGCGGTGTCCTGAGCTTGTCGAAGGGTTGGGGGGGACCGAGGGGGGGCAACGGCTGGGAAGCCCCCCCCCCTTTCATCCCCCCCAACTTTGGGGGGGAAAGAGGGGGGGCGGAGTGGGGCAGCGGCCGCTGGGCCGAGGGAGCCACCGAGTGGATCGAGGTGGCCACCACCCGACCTGAGACCATCCTGGGCGATACCGCAGTGGCCGTCAACCCCGATGACGAGCGTTACACCGATATGGTGGGCCGCACTGCCGTCCTCCCGGCCATCGGGCGACGTATCCCCATCATCGCCGATTCGGTCGTGGATCCCGACTTCGGCACCGGCGCGGTGAAGGTCACTCCGGCCCACGACCCCACCGACTACGAAATCGGAAGACGCCACGGCCTGGAGATGCCGGACGTGATGAACGACGACGCCACCATGAGCGAGCTGGCTGGCCCCTACGCTGGCCAGAGCACCCACGAGTGTCGTCGCAACATTGTAGCCGACCTGGAGAAGGAGGGCCTGCTGGTGCGCATTGAGGATCACCAGCACGCCCTGGGCCATTGCCAGCGCTGCGATCAGGTGATCGAGCCTCGCCTCTCCACCCAGTGGTTCGTCAAGATCAAGCCCCTGGCCGAGGCGGCTATTGACGCCGTGCGCGATGGGCGCATCCGCATCATCCCTGAGCGGTTCAACAAGGTCTATTTCCACTGGATGGAGAACATCCGTGACTGGTGCATCTCCCGCCAGCTTTACTGGGGGCATCGCATCCCGGTGTGGTATTGCGACGACTGCGACGAGCTCACGGTGACGATAGAGGACCCCACCTCGTGTCAGGCCTGTGGCAGCACCAACATTCGCCAGGACCAGGACATCCTCGACACCTGGTTCTCGTCAGGCTTGTGGCCCTTCTCCACCCTGGGCTGGCCCGACGACACCGAAGACCTGCGCTACTTCTACCCCACCACCATCCTCGAGACCGGCTACGACATCCTCTTCTTCTGGGTGGCGCGGATGATCATGATGGGCCTGGAGTGCGCGGGCGACGTCCCCTTCCACTACGTCTACTTGCACGGGATGGTGCGGGACGAGCACAGCCAGAAGATGAGCCGCTCCAAGGGCAACGTGGTGGACCCGCTGGAAGTCATGGACGAGTACGGCACCGACGCTCTGCGCTTCACCCTCCTCACCGGTTCCAGTCCCGGCAACGACGTCAACCTATCGCTCACCCGCGTGGAGGCCAACCGCAACTTCGCCAATAAGATTTGGAATGCGACACGCTTCGTAGTCAGCAACCTCCAACCCTTCGGCGGAGCTCAGGGCAGGCCGCCAATGCCCAATATCCAATATCCAATCCCCAATATCCAGCTTCCCGACCGTTGGATCCTCTCTCGCCACAATCGTCTCATCTCCAACGTAACCCGCCTCATGGAGGACTGGCAATTTGGCGAAGCGGGGCGGCAGATATACGACTTCCTGTGGGGTGAGTATTGCGATTGGTTCCTCGAGATAGCTAAGATCAGGCTCTATGGCGAGGACGAGGAGCCAAAAGACACAACTCGGCAGGTGTTGGTCCACGTCCTCGATCGCGCCATGCGCCTCCTGCATCCCTTCATGCCCTTCGTCACCGAGGAGATCTGGCAGCACCTG
>CAZVCJ010000359.1:0-2226 GCA_964625745.1 uncultured Anaerolineae bacterium
GGAAGTCAGCTTGGAAAACTACCCGTTTACCATAACATTAACTTGATGCGTATGGACCTGGAGGCCACCTTCGGCCCGGAGGACATCCTCCACTACGCCTACGCCGTCTTCCACTCCCCCACCTACCGCGAGCGCTACGCCGAATTCCTCAAGATTGACTTCCCCCGCCTGCCCCTCACCTCCGACCGGGAGCTGTTCAAAGCCCTGGCCGAGAGGGGCGAGGAGCTGGTGAGCCTGCACCTGATGGAGTCGCCAGAGCTGAACCACCTCGTCACCAACTTTGGCGTGTCCGGCTCCGACAGGGTGGAGAAAGTCCGCTATGTGGAGAAGGTCACGGAGGAAAAGAAAACCCCCGCCGATGCCTCCCCCTCGTCAGTGAAAGTGTCCAATCGCAGGTTGCCGCTCGTCTTCGAGCATCAAACGCGGGTAAAGATCAAACCCAAGCCAGAACCGAAGCCCACAGGCCGCGTCTACATCAACAAAACCCAGTACTTCGAGGGAATCGAGCCCGAGGTCTGGGAGTTCCAGATCGGCGGCTACCAGGTGCTGGACAAGTGGCTCAAAGACCGCAAGGGCCGCAAGCTCATCTTCGACGATTTCTTCCACTACCAGAAAATCGTCGTGGCTCTCAAAGAGACCATGCGGTTGATGGGGGAGATTGATGAGTTGATCCCTACGTGGCCTATCGAGTGAGGTAAGAACTTGACCAACGAACTCATTCTTCTACCAATGCCCCAATGTCTCCACCGTCTGGAGGGAAGCCATCGCCTCCAACCTGAGTGAGAGGCTATCGTCCACGTGGACCCGGCGCAGGTTCCCCAGCCCGAGGGGTATCGCTTGACTATCAGCGCACATCACATCCACATCGTGGCCCACGACGGGGCGGGCGCGTTCTACGCCGCCATGACCATGAGGCAGCTCGCTCGCCAGTGCGCCGGCGCGGGGGAACTGCCCTGCCTGCGCATCGAGGACTGGCCCGACTTTCCCCACCGGGGCGTTTTGCTGGACATCAGCCGCGACAAGGTCCCCACTATGGAGACCCTGTACGCGCTGGTGGATCTGCTGGCGGAGTGGAAAATCAATCAGTTTCAACTCTACACCGAGCATACCTTCGCCTATCGCCATCATCGGGAGGTGTGGGAAAACGCCTCGCCCATGACCGGCGAGGAGGTCATGGCCCTGGACGCTTACTGCCGCCAGCGCTTCATGGAGTTGGTCCCCAATCAGAACTCCTTTGGCCACCTGCGCCGCTGGCTGAAGTATCCCCGCTATCGGCATCTGGCGGAAACCCCCGCTGGCTTCCAGAGTCCCTGGGGCGACGATCCCTTCAGCCTGTGTCCGCTGGAGCCTGGCTCCCTGGAACTGCTGGCCGAGCTTTACGATGAGCTCCTCCCCCACTTCTCCAGCCGTCAATTCAACGTGGGCTGCGATGAGACCTTCGATCTGGGGCAGGGGAGGAGTCGGGCGGCCTGCGAGGAGCGGGGCGTGGGGCGGGTGTATCTGGAGTTCCTGCTGAAGATCCACCAGTTGGTGCAGCGACACGGGCGGACGATGCAGTTCTGGGGCGACATCATCGTGCATTATCCCGACCTCATCTCCGAGCTGCCGAAAGACATCGTCGCCCTGGAATGGGGCTACGAGGCCGATCACCCCTTTGCCAAGGATGGCGAGAAGTTCGCGCAGGCGGGCGTGCCCTACTACATCTGTCCCGGCACCTCCAGTTGGAACGCCATCGCTGGCCGCACGGCCAACGCGCTGGGCAATCTGTGGAACGCCGCCGAGAGCGGCCAGGCCCTTCGACGAGCTCAGGACAAGGCCCACGGCGCCATCGGCTACCTGATCACCGACTGGGGCGATAACGGCCACTGGCAGCACTTGCCCGTTTCCTTCCTGGGCTACGCTTACGGCGCGGCGGTGAGCTGGGCGGCGCAGGCCAATCGGGACCTCGACCTGCCACGGGCCCTCGCTCTCCACGCCTTTCAGGATGCAATCGGTGTGATGGGCCGCCTGGCCTACGATCTGGGCAATGCCTATCGGAAGGCCGGCGTGCTCGTCCCCAACGCCTCCCTGCTGGCCTTGCTCCTGCTTCGTCCCGACTTTGCCCCCCTGGCCCCCCAAAGTTGGGGGGAAGGGGGGGAGCTAGCTGAGGGGCTGGAGCGAACGCTGGAGTACGTGGATCGAGTGATGGCCCCACTCGCCCAGGCTCGCATGGCCCGTCCAGACGCG
>CAZVCJ010000360.1:0-2210 GCA_964625745.1 uncultured Anaerolineae bacterium
GTGGCGGTACGAGAACGAGTGGCCGCTGGCGAGAACGGTGTATACGGACTATTACTTCCACAGCAGTGGGGCAGCCAATACGCCTCGGGGCGATGGATCCCTAAGTCCAACTCCTCCTGGCGACGAGTCTGTAGATGTCTATGTCTACAATCCCAAGGACCCAGTGATGAGCCTATGTACTCCCGGTGTTCCAGGGTGGAGTGCTCCTTTTCACGATGCTGCTTATGACCAGCGGCCGCTGGATCACCGTCGCGATGTGCTGGTGTTCGTCACAGAGCCGCTTGAGGAAGATGTGGAGGTGACAGGCCCAGTTGTTGTCAAGCTGTGGGCTGCCTCGACGGCGCCAGACACGGACTTCACAGCCAAGCTGGTGGATGTGTACCCAGACGGGTTTGCCGTTAATCTATGCCATGGTATCGTGCGGGCTCGCTATCGAGACTCCTTCGAGAACCCCAGCCTGATCAAACCGGGTCAGATCTACGAATACACCATTCCACTGAGGCCTACAGGGAATCTATTCAAGAAGGGGCATCGCATTCGCGTGGACATCTCCAGCAGCAACTTCCCCTTCTTCGACCGCAACCATAACACGGGTCGCGAATTCTATGAGGATGCCGAGCTGGTGGCAGCCACCCAGACCGTGTATCACAATGGTCAATATCCTTCGAGGATCATCTTGCCTGTCATTCCTCGGTAGGGTTAGAAGGCAGTTCACTTTCTGCGCCCTGCGAGAGGCCTTTGACGCTCGGCTTTGGAGGTAGTCCTGCCAAGAGTCACGATTATCAGGTCGGCGAAGTGCATAATCTGGAATTATGAGGAGGGTAATATGTCAGCCGGAAAGAAACGCAATGATATCAAGACCGAGGAGAACGTTCCCGCCACTATGCGAGACGGGACCATCCTGCGGGCTGATGTTTACCGACCCAAAGCCGATGGTCAGTTCCCTACGCTCCTCTGTAGGACCCCATACAGTAAGCTGCGACCCACATATGTGAATCAGGCCTATACTTTGGCTGCCCGTGGTTATGTAGTGGTTGTACAGGATTGCCGGGGTCGTGGTAGTTCCGAAGGTGAGTTCATTTCGCTGTTTGGGGGCAGGCCCTGTGAGGACGAGGATGGCTACGACAGCGTGGAATGGGCTGCGACCCTCCCTTATAGCAACGGCATGGTGGGCGCCTACGGCATCTCCTATAATGCTCTGCTCCAATGGGAATTGGCCACCTTACGGCCGCCACATCTGGTGGCCATGGCTCCTATAGGCATCCCTGCTCGTATTCTGGATCTCAATTTTGGCATCTTCGCGACAGGGCGACGATTGCATTGGCACTATAGGATGGCAACTGGTTGTCGCCAGCGAGATGGGATCACGACAGGGCCACAGACCTTGGATGAAGCCGCAGAGGCCTGGGAGCATATGGAGAGAGACAAGTGGGTCTGGTGGCTGCCTCTGGATGAGCTTCCTGCAGGGGAGATATTCTATGGCCTTGCGGATCAATATCGTGCATACCTGCGCCATCAGAACGTGGAGTATTGGGGGTTCCATGAGCGACACAGCCAGATCAATGTTCCTGTCTTCATAATAGCGGGAGGGTCGTATGATAGAACTATAGGGACCATTGATCACTTCACCGGTATGAGACAGAATGGTATGACCGAGCACGCCCGTCGCAACCAAAAGTTACTGATAGGCCCCTGGGGGCACACCGATAACCTCAAGCGTAGTAACGTTGGGGTTATGGACTTTGGTACAGAGGCCCAGCTAGATTATATTGACGAGCTCAGTCAGTGGTTCGACTACTGGCTGAAGGGCGTCGACAATGGGATCATGGATGAACCGCCCATCAAGCTCTTTGTGATGGGAGAGAACAAGTGGCGGTACGAGAACGAGTGGCCGCTGGCGAGAACGGTGTATACGGACTATTACCTCCACAGTGGAGGGGCAGCCAATACGCCGCGAGGCGATGGATCCCTAAGTCCAACTCCTCCCGGCTACGAGCCAACGGATAGCTATGTTTACGATCCCAAGGATCCTGTCATGAGCCTGTGTACTCCCGATGTCCAGGATGCTCCTTATGATCAGCGGCCGCTGGATCACCGTCGCGATGTATTGGTGTTCGTCACAGAGCCGCTTGAGGAAGATGTGGAGGTGACGGGGCCAGTTGTTGTCAAGCTGTGGGCTGCCTCGACGGCGCCAGACACGGACTTCACAG
>CAZVCJ010000361.1:0-2196 GCA_964625745.1 uncultured Anaerolineae bacterium
AAATGCCCTCTTCCTGGGCGGCGTCCAGGGGGGACCCGGAATCGGTCTGCTGGGTCAAGACATCCACGTCGTATTGGGTTATCAAGGTGCTGGCGATATCTCGCTCTTCCGTGGGCAGATACCAGTCACCGACGTACTTCACGTACACCGTGATGTCTTTGCCAAGCAACTCCGCTGCATCTTGCACCCCAAGGTAAAAGCCAGCCTGCCGTCTGATGACCTGAACACATGGGAAGGCCGAGACGATGCCGATGTTGCCTGACTGGGTCAGCGCCCCGGCGATGAGGCCCTCGAGGTACAGCGCCTGATATTGCCTGGGGAAGAGCCTTATGAAGTTCCTCTTGGTGGTCAGATCGCTGGCAATGATGGATACAAAGTAAACATCCGGGTACTTATCAGCGATGTCCTTCAAGGGCAGCCCCATGAACTCTGCGTTACCCACGACGATGTCGGCCCCGTCAGCGATCAGTTCTTCGGCGTAGGGAACTGTGAGATCAGGTCCTACTTCCTCTCTGTAGACGTAGTCTACATTGGGATATTTCTCAGCGATTCGCTTTCCTGCGCGATCGTGGGCTCCAGACCAGGTCGTCCCCTCAATGATGCTGAAGTGCTCGATCGCCAGAGTAGCACCCTCCTTCACTTCCTTCTCCACCTCGACGGTGACCGGAACCTCCTTCTCGACCACCACTTCCTTCTCCACCTCGACGGTGACCGGAACCTCTTTCTCGACGACCACTTCCTTCTCCACCACCTCGGGGGTGGGCGCAGCGCAGGCCGCCAGCATTGCCAGTACCGCCATCAGGGAGATGACCACTAACGCTGTTCTCTTCCAGGACATTTTTCTCCTCCTTTTGATTTGTGTGAAATGTCGAGCGCTAACCGCCAGCGCTCAGGCTGAGGATAAACTCTATTAGCTTATATCCATCCCTCCTTTACTTGTTTCTGGGAGCAGCACACGCATACAGTTATCCGCGGTCTGAACCTCGCTGCCGCGGCCGCCTGTGTTCCCCTCCGCCTGAAGTGGTGTCAATTATACAAAATCATCGGGAGCTTGTCAAATCTGATCGCCGTTTTCGGATACCCCTTCCGCCTTGGGCCTACGCCACTTCTTTGGAGGGGATGGGACTTAGGTGCCGGGTGTGTCGGCTGGTGCAGCATGGTCGAACGGATTATCCACCGCCAGCCCTTCGGCCTTGGCTGCGGCCAGTAATTGCCTGTCGCCGCTGACGAAGGTCGGGGCCAGGTTGTAACGGGCCAGCACCTGTCTATAGCGTAGGGCGACGGCCAGTTGCACCGCGTCGTAAGCTTTCAGAGGGTGTTGCTGTGTCAACTCGGTAGCCATGTAGAAATCTTCGCTGAGCACCGGGAGAAGCCCATACAAGCGGTCAGTGTCATCCAGAAAGCGGTCACATTCTTGGTCACGATGCCGCCGGTGAATACGGCCCGTTCGCTCCGAGATCGCCAGCGCGGCAGCAACTTCGACCAGGCTTACTTCAGCGATCAGTACCGTGTTGATCCGCTCCCCTGAGTCTGGATTGACGCGATCTATGAGCGCTCTGACCCAGGTACTACCTGGTTCTAGCACATAACGCTTGACCAGGGCACTGGCGTCGAAGTAATATAGGCTCATCGGCGGCCCTCAATGATGACCTCGCTCAAGGGTGGATCCAACACCAAAGACCGCATGTATTGGATGTGGGCTTCTTTTTCCGCCTCTGGCAGCTTTCTCCAGCGTTCCGCTCGTGCCCTCTCGCCGGGGGTCAAATCGCGGATCAGCCCCTGAGCCTTGAGCTCGGCCAGCAACCACTCTCGTTCCGAGAGCCCCTCACGTTCGATGGCCGGGGGCGCCTGGCCTTCGCCCCGCAGTCTCCACACCGCTTGCTCCAGCCAGGCCACCCATGCTTCCAGTTGCACCAATTCGATCTCTGCTGCGCTCATGTCTCACCTCTTTGTCTCGTGTCTTTCGCCAACAGTATAGCCCCAAAGCTGGCTGCTGTCAAGAGACCCATGCTCCAACCTCCAGCCTCCAACCTCCAGCCTCCAACCTCCAGCCTCCAACCTCCAGCCTCTAATCTCCAATCCCCAACATGCGCTCCTGCAACGCCTTGTTCATGGTATCTAGCCCGTGGCGTAGCATCCTCTTGCTCACGCTGTCAATCAGCCGCTGGCCCACGCTGACCAGCTTGCCCCCAACTT
>CAZVCJ010000362.1:0-2163 GCA_964625745.1 uncultured Anaerolineae bacterium
GGCGCTCGGCGGTGTCGGTGGCCAGAGGGTGCGGAATCTGACTCAGGTCGCGGCCTGGAAGCTCGTCCGCGCTGAAAAAGGTTGCGTCCAGCAAAGCCACGTCCATCTCCGTCACAAAGCATCGCAGGTCGTGCTCCCACCTGTCCCACGAGTCAATGTCGGGGCAATAGAACAGCCGCCGCGTTGGGCCATGCACCACGAAGGCCAGCGTGTCGCTGAACTCGTCTCGGTGGGGCACTGAAAGGGGCGTCAGATGCAGGTTGGGACTGAGTTGTGTCTCATCTCCGGGAATGAGCAAACGCAGTCTAATATTGCCCAGCGCCACCAATTGCGACCAGGGGGCGTTGTGGCGCAAGAAGTTGGCCATCCGCGACGAAGTATACACCGGCAGATCTCGTGTGCTCCACGCCTCGTGCCCCAGATGAATCAGCCCGGCGTAGTGACCGATGTGGGCGTGGGTCAAGACGACTCCAGCCAGCGGGCAATCCGGAGCCAGGCTGTGCAGGGCGTGCAACTGCTCTCGAAAATCGGGGGTGGCGTCAATCAGCCAGCTCTGGCAGGTGGCGCGATCCAGCAATCCCAAACAGACCACCAATTCGCGCCTGCTGGGGTCGGTTCGCGCCGGCTCGCAATTGGCGCAATAACACCCGGCCTGCGGCACACCTCCGTCCTGAGCGGTGCCCAACAGTATCGCTTCAACGATCATCTCACGGCAATTCATTCCGCTTCGCTGTTCATTTGACGCGGCTCCTCCAAACGGAAGGTCAGGACCAACCCGGGGGCGATACCCACCGCTGTGACAGCGAAAAGGACGGGGTAGGATGTCGCCTGTAGTAACCAGCCCCCCAAGAAGGGCACTACCAGAAGCGAGCCGCACAAGGTATTGGTCAGAGCGATGTAAGTGGGGCGCTCTTCGGGCGGCGCCAGCTCCAGGACGAAGTTGATGAATCCCGGCATGTAAGAGCTGTTCAGGGCTCCGATGGCCACGAAGATCAGGGAGTAGACGTAGATTGTTGAGGCTCCCGCCAGGTGGGCTATCGGCCCCATGAGCAAGGCCAGGAGGGGCGAAGCGATGGCCAACACCGTGGAGCACTGGATCACGATCTTGCTACCAGATCGCTCATTCAGATACCCCCACACGAATCCGGCCAGAATGCCACCTACTATCTGGGATGAGAGAAAGAGGCCAATGGCTTCAATGCCCAGGTGCAGTTCTTCAGTGGCGTGGACAACGTAGAAGGGTAAGGCCACTCCGTTTAGGCCCGTCAGGAGTCGCAGAGCTGTGACCAGGCTAAATGTGTGATTCTCTCTCAAGACGGTCAGCAATTTGGGTAAGAAGGCGTTCCATGATAATCGCTCGGTTTGCGCTGGCCTGACTGGCTCGTGCAGAAAGGTTATGGCCGACAAGGAGACGAGGAAAGACAGGCCAGCCAGGAAGAATAGCAAAGCGTAGTTACGGGGGAAGGGTGGGCCCTGGGGACCTAAGAGAACATTGATTAACGCTCCTGCCCCCACTGTTAGCAGTCCTGAGAAAAGCTGACCGATTCCGAACAGCCGCCCCCGCCGGGTTGGAGGGATGGCTTTGCTAAAGATATCGAACCAGGCGACAGAGGCCAGGGCATCGGTGCCCATGAAGATAGCCAGGCCGACAAAAAACAATCCTAAGATCAACATGGGGGCAGGATCTCTAGCCAGGAACAACACCCCGGCGAGCAGCAAAAAGATGGGTCGGCCGAGGGCTGCGGGTAACAACAGGTAGGGCTTCTTGCGGTCCTTGTCAGCCAGGTAGCTGGCGGCGATCAGTTGAGGCAGAAGCCAGGCGCCGGTCTGGATAGTTGAGGCCAGGCCGATCAAGGGAGCCGAATCGGCGAGTTGGCTGACGAAGGACGGCAAAACCGTCGTCTGGCCCACGAAGGCCAGGCCGACGCCGAAGAATACGTAGTCCAGGACAAAGCAGATGAAGTTTCGCCTGTAGTCGGGATTAGATATTGGATGTTGGGTATTGGTCATTGGATGTTGGATGTTGGAGGTTCGACATCTTCCACCCTAACCTCCAACTTCTAATTTCTAATTTCTAATCCACCCGATAGACACGGGCATATTCGTGATGGCCGATGGTGACGGCCAGGGCGCCGGAGCCGGATAGGCCGCTCACGTAGCGAC
>CAZVCJ010000363.1:0-2139 GCA_964625745.1 uncultured Anaerolineae bacterium
CGGCTAACCGCCCCCTCTCACACCACCGGACATGCGGGTCCGCATCCGGCGGTTCGTCAAGCAGAACGCAGTTTCCTGTAGCGCTCTCCGATGCTGATTAGCCCCTGCCCAGCAAGATACTTTTTGCTGAGGGCTTCGTTTACCACAGGTGTCTTGGACATGTGCCAGGGACTCTTGCCTACCGCCCCCAGCGCCGCCCGTTCTTGGGGTACCCCCAACCGCACCAGTTCGCGGTAGCGGGTTCGTCCGCGCTTCCAGCGCTTCCAGATCAGCTGCCGTAACCTGCGCCTCAGCCATTCGTCCAGCTCCTCAAAGACGCTCGGCGTGTCGGCCAACCGGTAGTATCCGATCCATCCGCTGGTGTATCCGTTGATACGCTGGATGATCTCCTCCAGTTTCCCCTGCCGCGTCCGCCGTGTCAGTTCGCGCAGCTTCTCGTAGCAGCGCTCTTTGGTCTTTGTTGCTGTGCGAATCAACACTCGCCTTTGTCGCTTGAAGAATGTGAACCCCAGAAACTTGACCTTGGTCGCCTGTTCCACCTTGCTCTTCTTCGGGTTGAGCTTCAGCTTTAGTTTCTTCTCCAGAAACCCCGCCACGCTCCGCATCACCCGTTCCCCGGCTCGCTGGCTCCGCACATAGATGTTGCAGTCGTCGGCGTAGCGTGCAAACCGGTGCCCCCGCTGCTCCAACTCTTTGTCTAGGTCGTCCAACATCACGTTCGATAGCAGTGGTGACAGCGGCCCACCCTGTGGTGTCCCTTCGTCTGTCTCCATCACCACCCCGTTCACCATCACCCCAGACTCCAAGTACCCTCGGATCAGCTTCAGCACGCGTTTGTCTTTCACCACCCGCGCTACCCGCGCCATCAGCTTGTCGTGGTTGACCCGATCAAAGAACTTTTCTACATCGATGTCCACCACCCACCCGTAGCCCTCTTGCACGTACTTCTGGGCTGCTTGCACTGCCTCATGCGCGCTGCGCCCGGGCCGAAACCCGTAACTGTGCGTCGAGAAATGTGGCTCAAACTCCTTGGTCAACACCTGCGCGATCGCCTGTTGGAGTAAGCGATCCAGCACCGTCGGTATACCCAGCAGTCTTACCCCGCCGTCGGGCTTGGGTATCTCCACCCGTCGCACGGGCCTCGGCCGGTATTCCCCGCTTTCCAGAGCCGCCCTGACCTCCAACCAGTGCTCTTTCAGGTACGGGCAGAGCTCGTCCACCCTCATCCCATCGATGCCCGCTGCTCCCCCATTGCTCTCTACGCGCTTTAGAGCCGTGAGCAGGTTCTGTCTCTCAAAGACCTCTTCCCACAGCCCCCTCTCTGCGTCGGGCGCTCCTCCGTCTTGCGCCGGGGACGGCTCGGCTCCCTGCTCAGGCCCGGTCGGCTTCACCTCCCGTACCTGCCCAGCGGTCTCCCCATCTGGGGTAGTCTGCCTTCTGTGTTCGTCCCGCGAGCTCCCCAAAGTGCTGGCCCTTCCTTGACGTTCGGCCCTTCCCATCCCGATGCAGGACGGTACTATGGCCTCTGCTGACCCCTGCCCCCTCAGCCTGGTCTCCCGACCAGGGTTGCCTCATAGCCCGGCGGCAGGTCTCCCCAGGTAAGTCCGCTGACTTTCCCTGCACCCTCGCCCCATTTACCGCTTCGACCCTTGATTGCCTGGGCTTCGCTGTCCCTTGCCAGCTCGCCCGATCTCACGGCCTCACATGGGGTTCGTGTCCCTCAAGTCGCAGGTTTGCCTCCGGCTTCCTCCGGACCCCGCCTCGCGACGACGCCCTTGCCTTTGGCTAACGGTTGGCGCAATCAGCCCCCGTAAGGGTCTCGCACCCTCTAGTCAACGCTCATGCTGGGCGCACCACGCATTCTGGCCAACCGTTGGTTGGCCATCATCTGGAAACTCTGGCAGACGCGCTGCCCGTACGACGAAGCCTATTACCTGCAACAGCGCAGTCGCCGTTGCCAGCCCAAGAAGGTCTGAGCTCGCATCATCTTTGCCGCTAGGGTTCCACAGGCTGACTCGTTGGCTGCTCACCCAAGAATCAGCTTGCGGAACGTAGCTCACGAACGTTAGGAGACTACGATTACTACCGCACGCCTATCGGTTATCCACCCGCTTGACAAAGCATGTCCAGTTGCCAAAC
>CAZVCJ010000364.1:0-2119 GCA_964625745.1 uncultured Anaerolineae bacterium
CAGGGAATGTTTAGAGTCTCCCTACAGGGCTAATCATCTCCAAAAAGTCGTTGCCGCTTTTCGGGCTTCGTCAGCGGGTGCAGGGGTTCGTCCCGAGCGATGCTGAACTGCACAACCAGGCCGTTCAGCCAGGACAATGCCACCCGCTTGGCGTTCAGCCTGTCCAGCAGCGGGCGGAGAGCCTCCTGATCGGGAAACGGGTCGAAGACCACGTGTAGCTCATTACCAACTAAATAGAGAGTTGCTGGACGGCGGATGAACTTGCGTAGCAGCGTGCCCGCCCACATTTTGGCGTACTCTCCTTCCAGTTCCTGGGCGAAGAGGCTCATCAGGTTGAACACCAGGCAGCGCAACCAGGCCGAGAGGAAGAAGGCCGTCGTGTCGTACTCCACCTGGCGCTGAAGTTGCCCTTCCTCATCCCGCTGGCTGGTCAGGGTGTATCCGGGCGGCAAGATGTCCAGGCACAGGTCGTGCTTGCCAACGCGGTGCGCGAACTCCTGCCCCCAGTGGTCGCCGAACTCATTGGCCAAGGCGCGAGCGTCAATCTGTCCGTCGTCTGTCAGGTACACCACCGGCCACCGCTCCGCTGGCTTCTGACCCTGGGGGGCGTGGATGACCACCGCTCGCAGTGTGACCGTACCCACCACCTGCCCATTCTCCCACACGTTGATCGTCATCTCCGTGTCAGCCAGACGATAGACGGGCCGCTCCTCAGGCGAGAGGTCAGCGTGCTTGGCAAAGACAAAGGGCTCTGGATCGAAGTCCTCCTCTGTCAACCGCTCCCATTGGGCCACGTTATCCGGGTAGCGCACCGCCGGGCAGTAGAAATGGACCTCTTCCATCGCCGCCAAGTCTCGGAAGATCTGCCCCTTGTAGTCTCCCTTGTCAAAGAAGAGTCGCCAGGGACCTTTGCCCTCATCCCGATGGCGGCGCAGTTCGGCTACGATCTCTGGCAGGGCCAGTCTCAACTTCTTGCTGCCCTGGTAGACACGCAATGCCAGCCAGCGTTTGGCGTCCAGGTCGAAGGCCAGCACCAATTCCTCGGCCTTGAGCACCCGACCGGTATTGCCGATCTTGCCCTTGGTCACAGCAACGATCCTGGTGTAACGGGGCAGGTTGTGCCCATCTACACTGACGCGACGGGGGCCGTCTCCCAACGTCTCGACTTCGTGTCTGCTGCTGGCTGCGTAGAAGTGTTGGGCATCCTCGGCGGGAAAGTGATGCAACAAATGCTGGAAGGTACCGTGTGAAAGCGGCCGTGGCCGCCCGGTGATCAAAGCGAAGCCGACGTCCCGCACGTCGTCCAGGTGGAAGGCCCGTTGCACATCGTAGATGACGGCGAAGATGGCAGTCAGAAGCCACTGCACCGCCGTCACTGCATAGTGGGAGACCACCGGCAGCAGGTGGGCCAGCTTCAGCCAGCCGGCTTCAACCAGGAGGACGGCCAGGATGAAGGCGCCACCGGCCCGCGTCCGACCCAGGCGCACCGTTTCCTGCTTCGGCGTTGGAGGGGTCCGAGCCTCCTGCAACTGCTGACGCACAGGCAAGCGTTTAATGCCCCAACCCAAACGAATGGTCTCCACCATCGAAGCGGTCACTTGGCCGGCCAGGGGGTCTTGCTTCTCCGCCAGGTGACGGTTGACCACTTCGGCCAAAGCCGCATCGTCGGGGAGCGTGCGTTGCGCGATGACTGCCTCCAGGATGGCTTGCACCACGGCCCCTTCCACGGTCGGTTGAGTGGTGACGGCCGGGCGACCGGGAATAGGATGGTCGAACAACCCATCCAGCCCCTTCTCCTGAAGCCGTTGCTTGTAGAGGCGCAGCGTGCGCTCGGAGTAACCAGCGGCGCGGGCGATCTCCTCCTGGGAGGCCGCCTTAGCCAGTTCTAGCAACTCCATCACCAGGCGAATGGCGGCCTCTTGGTCCTCGTCGTCCGGAAGCATGGCCAAGAAACGGTTGAGTGCTTCGACCAAAGCCTGGAGTTCAGTTGATAATGTTCCATCTGGAAAGTGAAATTGTACGTCCATTTATACCTCCCACCGTCAAGATGGGAGACATTTTACCACAAAAAGCGGCAAAGACTTATTCGACGCGATTTGCGTCGCTAAACATTCCCTGA
>CAZVCJ010000365.1:0-2113 GCA_964625745.1 uncultured Anaerolineae bacterium
CTGGCCCAGGCCACGGGGGAGTATGACGAGGCGCGGCGCTTGTACCGGCAAAGCCTGGACATCAAAGAGGAACTGGGGAACCGGGTGGGCATCGCCCTGACGTTGTGGGGCTTGGGCAATCTTGCCAAAGACCAGGGTGATTTGGCCGAGGCGCGGCGTCAGTACGAAGAAGCCTTGCCCGTGTTCCAGGAGCTAGGCGACAAGAAGAACGAAGCGGGTTTGCTGGGCCAGTTGGCGAACCTGGCCGATGACGAGGGCGACCAGGCGGAGGCAGAGCGGCTCTACCGGCAGGCCATCGCCGCAGGCGAGGAATTGGGCGATGTGGTGTGGATGAGTATTCACATGTTCAACCTGGCCCTGCTGTACGAGGACCAGGGCCGCCTGGACAAGGCCCTGCCCCTGCTGGAGCGGGCGGTGGAGGTTGCGGAGCAAGTGGGAATGCCCGTAGCGGAGAGCCGCCGCCGCGTTCTGGAGCGGGTGCGGGGGAAGCTGCAGTGAGGTGCCCGTCACTTTGCAAGTGGTGAGGTGCCCGTCACTTTGGAAGTGACGGGCACCTGGGGGTTTGACTATGCCGTATCGAAGGATTCAGTTCACTCCAGGGCAGTACTACCATATCTACAACCGGGGCAGCGGGCATCGGCCCATCTTTCGGGAACAGGATAACTACCTGTTCGTGCTGCGCCTGGTGAAAAAATATACCAGCGCGTTCGATATCTCTGTGATTGCCTACTGTCTCATGCCCAATCATTATCACTTCTTGCTGCGACAAGACGGTACAGAAGCAGCAGGTCTATTGCCTCAGAGGGTTTTCAACAGTTGCACCAAGGCGTTCAACAAGCGCTACCACTGCAGCGGTACTCTCTTCGAGGGACGGTATGAGGCCCTTCACGTGGACAAAGAGGGCTACCTGCTTCACCTATGCCGGTACATCCACGCTAACCCGGTCAAAGACGGGTTGGTATCGCGCCTGGAGGATTGGCCCTATTCCAACTACCATGAATGGATTGGAACGCGCAACGGTACGTTGATTGACCGGGACTTCGTGCCAGCGTTTTTTCCGGCGGCGCAGACCTATAGCCAGTTTGTTCTGGACTACCTGACTGGCCTGGACAAGCTGCCTGAAGGAATTGAAGCATACTTGCTGGAGTGAGATGCCCAGGTGCCCGTCACTTTCAAAGTGACGGGCACCTGACGGGCACCTGAAAGAGTGACTCATGCCCCACGACATCGTAGACAACCGCACGCGGGAGCTGGCTCCCGAAATCAACAACTTCCTGGCCGATAGCGTCCGCGTCTTCGGCGACAGCAACCACGCCGAGCTCACCGGCTGGTTCAACGAGCTGTGAGATGAGGCCGAGGACTTCGACCAGAGCCTGATCCACGAACTGCGCCTCGTGTTCGACGCCGAAGAAGGCCCGGAGGAACAAGATCGTCTGGCTCTCCTATCTGAGATCTTCAACGTCCCCTTGACCGCCCGCGCCCATCGCGAACTCAACAACCTGCGTCGCGGCAAGATCACCGGCCAGGCCTTGATTGAGCAACTCCTGCGCATCGTCCGCGACTACAGCCTGGAGGAGGCCCACCCCGCCATTGAATATCTGACGGAGGAAGCGCCGCTGATCCCGCGCATCGTTTGCAGCGAGGCCCTGTTATAGTGGTGGGGCGAATAAAGAGCCGCTTGTCAAATGGGCAGGCGGCTTTCGTTTTTGGGGAGCTCAAATCTGAAGATAGTTCTCTATCCTGTTCAACCCTTCAACTATGTTCTCCAGCGAGTTTGCATACGAAAACCTTAGGTAGCCTTCGCCATTATCCCCGAAGTCAATCCCCGGCGTCACCCCCACGTGAGCTTTCTCCAGGATGTCGAAGGCCAGTTTGTACGAGTCCTTCGAGATGTGTTTGGCGTTGGCAAACACGTAGAAGGCCCCGGTGGGTTCAACGGTGATGCCAAAGCCCAGCTCCTTGAGGCGTTTGACCATGTATTGCCTTCGCTCGTTGTAGATGCTCTTCATGCGGGCCACGTCTTCCCCTGCATTTGCCAGGGCAGCGATTCCGGCGATCTGAACCACGGAGTTGGCGGAGATAAAGAAATTCTGCTGGATTTTCTGGATGGGCC
>CAZVCJ010000366.1:0-2041 GCA_964625745.1 uncultured Anaerolineae bacterium
ACAGCGCTTGCGCATCACCTTCGCCAAGGGCGAGGAGATAAAATACATCTCTCACCTGGATTTGATGCGGCTGTGGGAGAGGGCTTTGCGCCGGGCGCGAGTACCCCTGGCTTACTCCCACGGCTTCAATCCGCGGCCCCAAATGGCCGTCGCCGCTCCCTTGCCAGTGGGCTTCACCAGCCGGGGCGAGGTGATGGACGTCGTCTTGGAGCGCCGTTTTTCTCCCTACAACGCCGTTTCCACTTCCGAGTTCGCCAGGTGCTTAACGCCCCACTTACCGCCGGGTCTGGCACTACTCTCCGTGGAGGAGGTTCATTCGAAGTTGCCCTCCCTGCAGTCGCAGGTGTGTGCTGCGGAGTATCGGGTGACGGTGTCCTGGGTTGGGTCAGAGGAGGAGATGGAGGGGAAGCTGCTGGCCGAACAAGTTCGGCAGTTGCTTTCGGCCGGGCAACTGCCGCGCCAGCGCCGGGACAAGGATTACGATTTGCGCCCCCTGATCGAGGACTTGTGGGTTGAGGGGAAGGAGGCCGATGGTTGGGTCTTGGGGATGCGCCTTCGGGCAGGGAGTCAGGGCACTGGCCGGCCCGACGAGGTGCTGGACGCCCTGGGCCTGGCCGAAAAGCCTCATGTGGTTCGACGGGAGCGGCTACTGGTGCTCCCCCAAAGTCCGAGTCTGTAGAGCCCACTGGGGCTTTCGTCGTGAAGAGTCCTTAAACACAAGCCCCGGCGAGGATCGTGATCGCCGGGGCTTGCATTTGGGGGTGACAAATGGGAGCATATATTCTTTTCATTTGAAAGTATCGTCCTGTCCGTAGCTATCTCCTTCTCGTTATCGAGCCTCAGTTATGCAATTGAGAGTGTGCCCCTGTCGCTACCCCCGCTTACCGAGGGTGGTTTTTTCTGATGGCTAATGCATTCGTGTGTGTCCGGGGTCTCCTCGAACGTGAACCCTTTCTCGGTGAACATCGTCAAGCAGGCGTCTACCCCCTGGGGATCATAAAGTACACCCTTATTCCGCAAGACTTCCTCCAGGGCCTTATCCACACCGAAGGCCGATCTGTAAGATCGGCGATGGGACATAGCTTCCACAACGTCGGCGACAGCTAAGATCCTCGCTTCCAGGAGAATGTTTCTGCCTGCCAGCCCCTTGGGATATCCAGAACCGTCCAGCCTCTCGTGATGCTGAAGCAGGATTTGAGTCACCGGCCATGGAAGTTCTGCCCCCTTCAACAGGTCGCAACCGACCTGGGGATGAGTCTTGACCCAGGCGAACTCAATGTTGCTCAACGGACCGAGCTTACTGAGAATTTCGCCAGGCAAATCAACCTTGCCGAGATCATGAATAGCCCCTGCCGTACGGATGCTCTCGATCCGCTCCTCGGGAAGGCCCATCTCCTCGGCCAGGGCACAGGCCAGGCAGGTCACGCGCTGATGATGGCCCGCTATGTATGGATCCTTCATTTCGGTTACTACCGCCAGGGCAGTGATCATTCCATCCGTAGTTCTTTGCAGCTTCTCAAACCCTCGGCGAAGTTCTTTCTCTGCCTGCTTGCGCTCGGTGATGTCACGGGAGCTGAGAACGATCCCCGCCACGCCCGGATTATCGAGCAGGTTCTTGGCTGTGGCTCCAAGATCGCACCACGAGCCGTCTTTATGCCGAAAGCGAAACTCCAAGGATAAAGTGCAGCCCGGAATTCGGATTCCGTTATTGAAGACGTTAGTGAGACTCGATGCATCGTCCGGGTGAACGAACTCGAAGAGGCTCTGGTCAACTAACTCTTCCGGCTTGTACCCCAGCACCCGTTCAACGGCCGGGCTTCCGTAGCTTATGATTCCGTCGCCACTCACAACCGTGATTACATCTAAAGCGTTTTCGACCAAGGTCTGAAAAAGCTCTCGCTGCATTGCAATACTTCCTCCGTCTGCCTGCCTGTTCAACAGACCGACGACTGGCTTCCGATTAGCTTAGGCGGCATGCCACCCTTACCAAGGACACTGTATGGGATTAAGTCGAACTATGTATCTCCTCAAGTATTATATC
>CAZVCJ010000367.1:0-2012 GCA_964625745.1 uncultured Anaerolineae bacterium
GGAATATCGAGTATCACCCGATGCTTTTTGACGAGGATAGCATCGCCGCAGACAAGAAGGGGTTGCTGATTCTGACTCCTCAATAGGTGAAGGATTATTTCAACTGGGGAATAGGGCGCTGCACGAGGAGCTCGAAGGCTATCGCGAATACGCCACCCACAGGAAATCCCCTGACAGCAAAGGTGCTTTCAGGGGATTTCCTACGGAGGACTGCCCCGCGGCCCGCCCAACGAGTGGCATGACGCGTCCTACCTGGAGTGCGGTCACGACTTATGCCCGGATGTGGGGTGCGTTGTAGAACCTTGCCCTCCGGCTGGGCACTGCCAGAGGGCAAGAGCGACAAGCTGAGTTTAGTGGCCAGCGCCAGCCCCCGGTCGAGACCAGTGAGGACGTCGGGGCAGCGCGACCTACCTGCGCCAGATCTCCAAAGGGCGCACGTAGAGAGAGCCGATCAGGACGCCATAACCGGTCCGCTCTTGCACTTCCTTATCGTCAACTAATCTAACGTCAAGCATGCAGCATAGCGCGTTGGCCTTGGGGCAGGTGAGTTGCCCAAACTCCTCGGCCAGAGCTGAGCCCAGCGAGGTCACGACAGACGACAGGGCTGCGCTTTTGCGACTGACCCAGGCGATCATGCTGATGCCCGGCGAGAGGTTAGGCCGGCCAGGGAGGGGCTCGTCCATGCTGGTCGCGTACTCAGGCTCATAGGTGTAAACAACTTTGACGGTGTCATCCACCGAGCCGAGATACTCAGCCACCCCCTCGGCCAGACCATAGCGCAGGTATTCGCAAACAGAGCAATCTCCGCAGCGCAGGGCCTCTACGGTTTGGTCTCTGCCGTTAAGACCCGTTTTCTTAGCGCAGAACTCTATGGCATCTTCCATTATGCCTGTTACAATGCCGGTATCAAATGTGCTCACGGACATTTTCATTACCTCCTTTTTTAGACGGCGAGTATCCTCACTCGACGTTCGGCTAACTTCCTCGTCCATCCTCCCACCAGGGCAACCTTTTCTCATAACCAATCAGCTTGAGCCCGGTTATGGCCGCCGTATTGAGATCCATGGCCCGTAGGTCTTCCTCACTCAAGTCTTTGATGTCATCGTGGCCAGAAAGCATGGTCAGGATCTTGACCTCCTCGGCCGTGACCTTGATAAAGTTAGCCAGGCGGTCGCCAGCTTCCTCGGGGTCGAGCCGGGCGCGGAGTTCGGGGTCTTGAGAAGTGATGCCATAGGGACAGCGGCCGGTGGCGCAAGCCATACAAGCTCGGCAGCCCATGGCGATCTCGGCCGCCGCGCCGAAGCCAACGCCGTCGGCGCCCATGGCCATTGCCTTGTATGCATCCAAGCCGCTGCGCATACCACCCAGCACGAAGAGTTTGACCTGGCGATGGACGCCCATGTCCTTCAGGGCCTGCACTGCGGGTGGGATCAGGGCCACCGTCGGGATACCCACGCCCTGGGTGACAATGGCCGGCGAAGCGCCTGTGCCGCCCACCAGACCGTCAATAGAGATAGCGTCTGCCCCGGCCTCGACGCAAGCCTTGACATCTGCATAGGGGCGGCTGGGGCCAAGCTTGAAGAGAATGGGTACTTTGTAGTCGGTCACGTCGCGCAAGAAAGCAACCATGCGCTTCATGTCCTCCAGGTCTTGCACGTCGTAGTAGCGGCAGGGAGAGAGGGCGTCGCTGCCGACGGGAATACCGCGCACGGCGGCTATCTCTTCCGTGACCTTGGCCCCCAGCAGGTGGCCGCCCATGCCCGGCTTGGCCCCCTGACCGATCTTGATCTCGACTCCATCTCCGGCACGGACGTAATCGGCCGAAACCCCCCAGCGGCCGGTGGACCACTGGACGACCAGGTAGCCGCCCGGCTGCCAGCGCCTCAGCGTCCGCGCCTCGTTCTCGTAGCCCTTGATCAACCAGGTTTCATCCTTCAACAATCCGCCCTCGCCTGTGTTGCTGATAATACCTGCCTGAGCCGCTCCGATAGCCAGCGCCATTCTGGCTTCCC
>CAZVCJ010000368.1:0-1991 GCA_964625745.1 uncultured Anaerolineae bacterium
CCCGTATCTTACTAACAAGGACCTTGCCCCACCGTCGCCATCACAAATCCCGCTTACACAAAGCACACCGGTTCAAAGATGTTCCATCCATCCACCCCCCTTCTCCCTAGCTCCCATGCTCAAAACAGGTCATCTCCCGCATGCTTGTACTGAGCCTTGTCCTGAGCTCTGTCGAAGGGTTGTCGCTTGTGCTGAGCTTGTCGAAGTGAAGTGATGCCCACCACCTCGCCGCGCTGCACCCTTCGACTCAGCTCAGGGCAGGCCTCGAAGGAGACATCTTTCAGCGCCCATAAGGTCTCGTTAGAAACGGCGGACGACTGACCACGGACGACGGAGGATAGACGGCGGAAGGGGGCACCCACCGCCTCGGTCAGCGATTCCCGGATCGTCTTGTAGCCCGCCTGCGGGCCGCCGATGCGGCTTGTCCTGAGCTTGTCGCTTGTACTGAGCTTGTCGAAGTGAAGGGTATTGCTTGGAAAGGTTTTCGACTCTAATCGCGATGTCACTCATTTTTTGCCACGAATTACACGAATTCTCACTGATTTTTCTTCTTTGCCATGAATTGCACGAATTATCACGAATTTTCTTTATTTTCCTTCTCTTCGTGTGAATTCGTGAAACCTGTCCTGAGCCGTTGGGCTGAACCTGTCGCCTGTACTGAGCTTGTCGAAGTGAAGGACTCCCTTGCTCCAATGCCCCTCCGTACCCTAACCTTTGTTTGTTGAAATTGCGATCGGACTCGATTATAATCACAGCTTGCGTTCACGCAAATCGTGTCTGTCCCAACCTCTCACCTCCTTGCTGATGGACGGCTGATTCCCTGGTCGCAACTGCAAGCATAGCTTCGGGTTCAGGAATAAAGATCGGCTCACCCGTGACCAGGGCATAGAGTACGTCCGGGTCCAGGTCGGCGCCATTCGGCCAGCAGATAGTGCCCAGGTCCGGGTTCACGCGCACTTGCAAAAAGTAGTCACGATCCCGAAGGGGAGCAAAGATGCCAGTGAACCTGATCAACTCGGCAACATCCACGCTGCCCTCCACGCCGTCTTCAAAACGCAGACAGAGGCGATAGCCATCTAGAAGCTGCACTTGAACGATATCTTTGAGCATAGATTCACTCCAGTGGTTCAATCTTCTGCAACCCGGCTTGCTGACGAGCCAGGTCCCAGTTTTTCATAAGTTCGGCCTGATGAAGAGAGGCCCACTCCATGACCAAACCAAATACTCTGGGAGGTAGTCGTCCCCGTAACAAAGTCAAGGTCTGAATGCTGATCAACGCTTTTTGGCCACCATATCGTACATGAAAATGTGGTGGCGCGTGATCGTTATAGTTCATCGTGATGATAATTCCAAAGAAGCGACAGATCTCAGGCAAGGAAGTCTCCCCCGTAGTGTTCCATCTACCACTGGGCAGCCACGGCAAAGGCCAGGCGCACGTACATGCCGCTGGAGCTTGCCCTGAGCCAGGCCGAAGGGTAGTGCTTCACCGGCGTGTCCATGAACTTCTCGATCCTTCGACAGGCTCAGGACGGCGTCTCGGCAAAGTCCGCGATGCTTCGGCAAGCTCAGCACAGGTCTCGTCGAACTTGCGCTCAACCCTTCGGCGAGCTCAGGACAGGTCTCCGCCCTCTTCATCCCCAGGCCTGTCCTGAGCATGTCGCTTGTACTGAGCTTGTCGAAGTGAAGGGATGGCGCCGTTCAAGTAGATGTTCTCCCGCCCGGTCATCCCCCTGCCTGCGGGGGGACAGAGAGGGGTGGGGTGGAAGCCGGTGCCCACCCTTCGACCCCGCTCAGGACAGGCCTCCAGCAGAGAGCCCACCCGGCCGTGGATTTCGGCGTAGCCCTCCGTCGGCTCAGTGATGCGGGAGAGAACCTTGAGCCCTGTACTGAGCCTTGTCCTGAGCTCCGCCGAAGGGCTGTCGAAGTAAGCGTCGTCTTCCCCGCCCCGTTGCGGCCGATGCTTGTCCTGAGCCTGTCGCTTGTACTGAGCC
>CAZVCJ010000369.1:0-1976 GCA_964625745.1 uncultured Anaerolineae bacterium
CCAACATGGGTGGTATTGAACGCCATTTGGTCATCAGTTAAAATTCACCACTACCAAAAAAGCTACCCAGGGGTTTCCCCCGGCGGATTCTTCTACCTCGGCAACTCAGGGATTATCACTTCCATCACATCCTCCAGACAGGTCTCGAAAGACGGTTGTCTGTCCTCCCTTCGCCCAACATGCTTGTGATGCGGAAAGTTTGCAAGATGAGTATGGTGCGGTGCATTGTCCCACCCGATCTTCAGTTGATTCTCGGCGGTGAGCCAGTAGTAGCTGTACCGCTCAAGGACGTCGCCCCTCCACTTCTCCGTCACTCGCAGATGTGTACCCTCTCTCAAGTGAAGGATGAGCCGCAATGTCTCCCCGTCGAGATCGAGGGGAACGATGCTCTGGATGTATTCCCCAAATTGCTCCTCTATCTCCAACAGCCTAACTGCCGCCAGCATGGATCACCTCTTCCAGACAAAGGCCGCTGCTGGCTATCTCCTCCAAAGAGGCGAGAGCCTCTCTTGTCTCCCCGATAACCTCGGCCCAATGGTGCCACAGGACGTAATCCTCGTGCATCTCCCAATCGGCATCGTCGGGCAGACCCTCGGCATCTAGCTCGGCCAGGGTGATCTGAAATTTCTCTTCAAAATGCTTGACTTTGCTCTCCGCAAGGAAGAGCCTCTTGCGCAGGTTTGACAGTCGGATAGCTATTCCGTAGCTGATAATGGCCGCCCTTTCGCCCTGAGGGAGAGAAGAAAAGAAACCCTCAATGGTCCGAGGTGAAAGGCTCGTTATGCTCACTTTATCCCCCTTCAGTCCTACCCTATCTTCTACCTTCACTATTCAATGCCAAATAGCTCTATCTCCGTAATCATCTCAAAGTGCCGCTTATTGAAAGTGGCCAGCTTCACTTTCGCCCCTGCCACTCGGCCCGAAGCTTGCGGACGTGTTCCACGCTGCTTTCTAGGTCCTCACGGTCGGCCCACATCCCGAAGGCTTTCTTGGCCAGGGCAGAGCGGGAATCAACTTGCTTCCTCAAGATCAGATAGCCTCCAGGACTCACCTCGGCCTGCAGCGTTTCCCCCTCTGTCAAGGAGAGACTTTTCCACAACCCCGGTGGTATCAAAATTCGAAATCCCTTTCCCACCGTCACTACATTAACCATAACTCTTCCCCCTTAGACATTTCCGAATCTATTTAGATTATACCACCCCCATCCCTGTTTGGCAAATAGCGACAACCTGCCAGGTGCATTTCAAGTGACCGTAGGGAGCGAAGCAATCCCCTCCGTCGCGGGTCGGAGATTGCTTCGTCGCAAAAAAGCGCTCCTACTCAGAAACTTGGCCTGTCATTGCGAGCCTCGCAGGGGCGAAGCAATCCCCACTCCGCGAATTGGAGATTGCTTCGGCGGAAAACCACCGCCTCGCAATGACAAGATGGGCGGCGTTTCTGTCCTTTAGAATGGCGGGGCACGCCATGGCCGACTCGCAATGACACGGGCTGAGCAGTTACTATCTGCTGCCGCAATAAAAAAAGCCACCAGGGGTTTCCCCCCGGTGGCTTTTGGTGGATCCTTCAGTCAAACCGCTGCGTGATTACCAGGTCGCGCCAGTCCAAGTGCCATTCGTGTAGGTGACCACGCCGGTATCACCGCACCTGTCGGGAACGATGTCGGTCTTCGTGGAGACGAGCGTGTTGTTGGGGTTGTAGAGCCTGATGTGATAGTTATATGGCCCGCCTGTCCCGTTACGGACCGCCGTGCTGAAGTTATCCAGGGCGAACACGCCGTTGGCAGTGGTAGTGTCGGTATCAACCACGGCCCAGGTGTCGGACCGGACAGCATCAACCCTGTAGCCCGCAGCCGCCACGCCGCCGATGGTGGCCGTGCCCACGACGCTGCTCCACTGGCACAGCGTGAAGGTTAGGAACGGGTTTTGGAGGCAGACACCGACACCAGCACCGTCAACGTAGGTCCAAGTGGCTGCGGC
>CAZVCJ010000370.1:0-1967 GCA_964625745.1 uncultured Anaerolineae bacterium
GGCCGGATGTCGGTCTCGGTGCGCTGGCGGAAGTAGGCCACCTCGGCCTGGGGCAAGGTTTTGCGGAGCGTCTCCGGCCGGCCGAGGAGCAGCCCGGCGGCGACGGTGAGCCGTGATGAGTCATCTCCGTCCACCAATAGGCCCAGGCTGCGCAACAGGTCCAGGTCAGCGTAGCGAGCCAGGGCCGGGTTGCGCACCTCAATCTCCGCCCGCAGCGCTTCCAGCGCCCGATCGTCCACATCGTCGGGATAGCGTTTCTCTCCCAGGGGCAGGGCGGTGTAGTCCAGCCCGGCTCGCTCCGACTGGAAAGCCAGGACGTCGCTGGCCGACATGGGCAGGCACTCTTTGCCCACCCGGCGTTGGAAGAGGCCGCCGGTGGTGCTGTGGATGAAAGGGGTGCGGGGCACATGGATCACCAGCACGGTGCCTTGCGACGTGTTCACCTCTTCGATGTCCACGGTGATGGGCAGGTCAGTGGCGCGGTAGATGCCGGACAACGTATCCGGCACGTCGTAGGAAGTGCAGCCAAGAATCCGGCCATCGTCATCCACACCCAGCAGGATCTTGCCCCCTTCGGCGTTGGCCAAACAGATGACCGCGCGGGCCAGGTCCTTCACCGACGGCACCCCGCGTTTGAAATCAAGCCGTTGTCCCTCGCCATGGGCAATCAGTTCAAAAAGCTCTTCGGCAATCATCCGGAGGTTTTCCTCCTCAGCTTCAAAATCGGCACCAGGCATTCTGCGAACGACGGCCTTGCGTGAGCGGTGCAGCGTTCGTCAGGGCTGGCGGGCTTATTTTTCCCATCATCACCCTTTGAGGATTTCATCTAGTTCGGCTTCTAGCCCTTCTAACAGCTTGGCTTCTCCAGCCCATTCTACATATTCCAGATCACCACCCTCCAGGTCCTCGGCTGCCATCTCCCGCAAGAAGCGGGCAGTGTCCACGCCGTAGCGCTGCTCAAACTGGGCCAGGCGGCGTCTCGTTCGTTCGATCCCAGCCCGCAGCCGGGTTTTATGGGCGTCAGTATATTCGACGTCCTTCAGGCTAATGGCTTCCAAATCCTTAACCCGCTAACCCGCTCGAAGTCACTATCGTTAGTAGCAATGTCCGTGATCCCAAATCTCTTCATGATAGAAACGCACGTTGAATCATTTGTAAGAAGCCCATAGGAATCCCTTATCCCTTTGCTGCCCCAAAAGTCTTGAAGTGTAACAGCCAAAATAGCTACATTCATCTGGTGGATCTTCTCCGGAGCTATTGAGTATTTCTCCAAGGTCATAACGATATCTGGATGCTCTTTGAGATACCTGACTATGCCTCGCAAAGGTAGCTCATATTTCTCAATGGCCTCGACGATCATCAAACGATGAAGAACTTCGGACAAGATTATCGTAGAGGTGACGGCTTCTACATCCCTCTCCTCCACTCGAAGCAAGAACTCTGTGCACGCATCGGATATATCGCCATCGCCACCGAAATGGTAGATGAATATGTTTGCATCAATGAAGACTTGGCTGCCTGAGGGGATTTGGTTTAAGGTTCTCATCCACCCCACTCCAATAGTTCCTCGCTTTCGGCTATCTCTTTTAGTATCTGGGGAGGGGCCTTGAACATCGCTTTTGTCTCTTGGACAACGCTTCTCTTTGTGATTATCCTAAGCGTCACTCGTTGGCGTTCCTCCAGGGGCAGTTCTTCCAATGGCCTTAACATCCCCTTTTCATAAATGGCCATGATCACCTCGGACATTCTATTACCTCCAGTTGATGCTGTTGTGTAGAGATCCTCCAGCGCATCCACCTCACCGCGCCTGTATTCCGCTCTCGCTTCCCTGATGCTGGCTAAGTGTTCGGAGTTGGACGACTCACCGACGGTCTCCATCAAGTCCTCGAAGTCATCAATGCTCAGCAGCACGACTATGGGGAGACCATCCTTCTCAATGAGCAGGCGATCTTTGCTGCGCCATATCT
>CAZVCJ010000371.1:0-1951 GCA_964625745.1 uncultured Anaerolineae bacterium
AGTGCTTCACCGGCGTGTCCATGAACTTCTCGATCTCGGCAAAGGCCACGATCTCATCGAACTTGCGCTCAATCTCCGCCCGCTTCATCCCCAGAATAGCGCCGTTCAGGTAAATGTTCTCCCGTCCAGTCAGTTCGGGGTGGAAGCCAGTGCCCACCTCCAGCAGGGAGCCCACCCGCCCGTGGATCTCGGCGTAGCCTTCTGTCGGCTCGGTGATGCGGGATAGAATTTTGAGCAGCGTCGTCTTCCCTGCCCCGTTCCGGCCGATGATGCCCACCACCTCCCCCCGTTTCACCTCAAACGAGACGTCCTTCAGTGCCCATAAGGTCTCGTTGGAGACGGCGGACGACTGGCCACGAACGACGGAGGATAGACGGCGGAAGGGCGCCTGCACCGCTTCGGTCAGCGATTCGCGGATCGTCTTGTAGCGTGCCTGCGGGCCACCGATGCGGTATTGCTTGGAAAGGTTTTCTACTCTAATCGCGATGTCAGTCATATTTTTTGCCACGAATTACACGAATTTTCACTGATTTTCTTCTTCACCCGATGGCAATATCTCCTCAGGACGCAGTACCTGGGGTAAAGTAACTCGATCGTATGGCGGTCGAAGATCGCGCCGCATTGCATCCAATCGCTCCTCGATTTTGTTCTGTTGAAGCGACCACTGATTGATCATTGGCTGGTCGAACGTCGCCACGAAGTGCATCCCCAACACATCCGTGTCCTTGCTCGTGCCAAAGGTAGCCAGGGCCAAAACAGCCGCATCTTCCCGGGTAAAATAGTCACGCAGCCGCCGTGCCCATCGTCTGAAGTACCGCGCAGGTAGTACGACCCTTGTGCAGTTAAGAAAGAGTTGAACGACAGCCGAATACCGCGGTAAACCCTCCAGGCGGCACAATACGTTCTCAGCCGGCGGTACAATGAACAACTGAATTCCCTGAGCACTGGCTCGCTCATAGAGGTCGAGCGCGAGCAACTCCTCCTCGCTGAGCTCTCGCCCCTCGGCCAGCCCCAGCAGGCCTTCCACCATACGTCGCGTGGTGACCTTATCCAGCAAGCACCGCGTCAGGTCGGACATCCAGCTCCTCAAGCTCTTCCAGGTCTATTTCAGCCCATTCATCCCACAGCCGGGCTCGGTCCTCATCCGGTAGATCCATGTACTGCCCCAGTGTCAGATCACCCAGGAAGAGCTCAGCGGGCGATAGGACTTGGCCGCTCAGCGCCTGCATCACTTCCACCCGTACCCGCTCTACAGCAGCATGAATCTCACCGGGCGTTCGAGACGGCGCCTGTGTGGTCGGTTGGCGCAATTCTGGCACCAATTCTACCAACCGTCGCCGCTCCTCCGGGCTCATCCGTTGCACAACCACAGCGATCTGCTCCACGCTGACCGGCATAGGCCATACTGCTCGACTCATAGCTCACCCCCTGAACAATGCTTGCTCTCACCCACCCGTCTCCTCCTGCACTGGCTCAAAGGCCAGCATGACGCGGGCCGTCTGCTGCACATGGCTACCGGCCCCGCGCCCAGGTAAATGTCCGGTTGGGGAAGCTCCGGATCCTCGAAAAACATTTGCCCTCTTCATTCCCAGGCCTGTCCTAAGCATGTCGCTTGTACTAGCTTGTCGAAGGGATGCCCACCACTTCGCCGCGCTTGACCCTTCGACTGGCTCAGGGCAGGCCTCGAAGGAGACGTCCTTCAGCGCCCATAAGGTCTCGTTGGAGACGGCGGACGACTGGCCACGAACGACGGAGGATAGGCGGCGGAAAGGGGCACCCACAGCCTCGGTCAGTGATTCCCGGATCGTCTTGTAGCTGGCTTGAGGGCCACCGATGCGGTATTGTTTGGAAAGGTTTTCTACACGAATGGCGATGTCAGTCATACTTCTTTTTTGCCACGAATTTCACTAATTTTTTCTTTTTTTCGTGTTAATTCGTGAAACCTGTCCTG
>CAZVCJ010000372.1:0-1928 GCA_964625745.1 uncultured Anaerolineae bacterium
CAGGTCGCTGTAATCCACGGCTAACACCTTTGGCCCGTAACCCAGGTAGCGAGGGTTGAAGAAATCGCCCTGGCCGGGGTTCGGCGGCTGCAGCCAGACGCGGCCCAGATCGCGGGTGGCGACCTGGCTGGACACCGGCGTCTCCCATTGAATGATGTAGCGCAGATGCCCGGCCAGTTCATCCCCGTGCAGCGCGGCCACGGCGACGATGATGTTGCCGCCATTGGAGACACCCTCCAGGCCGATGTTGTCGTGCAGCACGGGCACCGGCGCGACGTCGTCAATGGTGCGCCCCTGGCTATCGCTCAGCTCGCCAGCGGCGTAGAGTA
The DNA here is from genome assembly GCA_964625745.1 of uncultured Anaerolineae bacterium. GTDB lineage: Bacteria > Chloroflexota > Anaerolineae > VGOG01 > VGOG01 > CAZVCJ01. The sequence continues at coordinate 330 of CAZVCJ010000372.1, forward strand.
TGACGTCCCGCAGGGCAGCGATGCAGTTGGGGCCGCGGTAGTCGTAGACGCCATCGGATTGCCGTCCGGCCCACGGATCCTCCCCGCCAGGGTAGACGAAGGTGACGATGATGATGTCCTCCACGCTGTCGGGCAGATCGTGGTTGATCCCCTTCACCTCGAAGCCCCCTGCCCCCCAGACCAGCACGGGCGCACCCTCCGGGTAGCGGGCGTGGCCGTGCATCGGCGTGTAGACGCGCACCGCCAGAGTGCCTGCAGGACTGTCGGTGCTGTCGGAAGGCAGGTCTATATCTATCGGGACCAGGCCGTTGGCAGGGGCGTGGGGCGCTGACTGGGGCGGCTGGGTGGAGACCAGGCTTGTGCCCAGCAGCACCAGGCTCACCACGATAGCGCAAATGGGCATAAGGTACCGGCGAGATAGAACATGACGGATACTAGCGTTTTTTAACATGGGCGTAGACTCCTCTCTTGTTGTGAAGATTCCTTCTTCAGGATGAGCGGGTCGTACACCCCCTCGCTGGAGGCGCCTGTGGATGCGTCTGCCGTTCCCGGCCACAGGTAGCTCACCTCGATGGCCCCGGCTCTGGTGACGCCCAGACCTCCAAAGCCCTGGCCCGGCGTGAAAAAAGTCGAAGTGTGGACGGCGATGGGAGCACCCTCAGGGTAGCGGGTAACGGAGGGCTGCGTGAGGCGCACGGCGATCCGCCCCCCCTCTGTCCCCCCCAAAGCGGTGTCCTGAGCTTGTCGAAGGGTTGGGGGGGATGAAGGGGGGGAGTTCACGTAGGTGATCAGTTCGCTTGAGTGGGGAGGCTGAGCCGCAGCTACGCCGTTGGTCGGGATCAGCGGGGTTGCGGCCAAGCAGAGGGCCAAGATAGTGCGGAGCATAGGGCTCTTCCAGGTAGACGTGGGATTCTCCTCACTGGGTTAGGTCCATTATACACCCCCCATTTTAAGCCCATATTGGCATTTTGTAAAATGCCTGTAAAACCGTAACGCCCTGGCCTAACTGCTTCATCTGTTGGGGCGTTTGAGTTGGTCTGGGTAACAACAGATCACCCTGCAGCTCGTACAGCACCGCGTCGCCGGACACCAGTTCCGCGACCGTCAGCCTCTCTGGCTCGGCGATTCCCAGCGCCGCTGCGTCCACCGTCAGAGTGAAGAGCACGGTCTCGGTGAGAGTGTTGTGCACAGTGAAGTAGAGAGCAGCTTGAGTTCCCCTGAGTTCCCCTGCGATCAGGAACTCTGAGGGACTGAGCACAGCGTTACCGTTCCCGTCACCGGCTGCTCCACCTCCGGGCTGGCGACGATGCTCAGGTCGTTCACCCACAGGTGCTCGCCCTGCAGCCGACCGCCGATGGTCAGTTCCATCTGTGCCGCGTCTGGCGGGGCCCGCACCTCGCCGCTGACTTTGCGCCAACTGTTGGCCTCCCAGTGCAGTGGTGCTACCAGAGCCATGTCACTCAGCGCTTCTCCGTCCCCATCCAGCCAGGTCAGGTAGATACCGTTGGGCCAGGCGAGACCTCGCCAAACCTGGTCCTGGCGTTCGACCTGCCCGTCCTCTGAAAGGGTGAGAGATAGGCCGTCGTCGGTGGTGATGGA
>CAZVCJ010000373.1:0-1896 GCA_964625745.1 uncultured Anaerolineae bacterium
GGGGTGATGCTGGCCAATCGCTGGGAAGCGCTGCTTGATTTCATTCACTTCCTCCAGCGAGAGGGTTTCGCTTTCGACGAGACGACGGCAGTTCTCCTTGACCTGGACAAGACCGCCTTCGGGGCGCGGGGGAGGAACTCACATGCCATTGACGCGGCGCGGATAGAGGCGGTGCGCCGCACCGTGGAGGAGGTCTTGGGGGGCGATTTCGACGAGGGCGAGTTCCGGGCCGTCTATGATGAGCTAAATCAATCCCCATACCATCCCTTCACCGCCGACAATCAGGACTACCTGGCCTACATCTGCCTCATGGTCAGCGGCGGGGTCTACGACTTCATGCAACTCCTGGCCGATCTCGAAAGCCAACGTCTTTCCACCTTCGCCCAGTTCATCGAAGCCTGCGCTGAGAGGCCCATTGGAGACGAGCTAGCTCCTGTGCACCGGGAAGTCTACGCCAATTTCCGGCGGGGCGATCCCACCCCTTTCAAGAGCTTTCGCTATCGGGAGTACGAGGAGACGGTGAGGCGAATGGATCGCCTGCCCGACGAGGCAGATAAGGAGAGGGTTCTCGCAGAGGAGATCGTCATCACGAGGGAGGTGGCCGACGCTTGTCGCTTCCTAAGGGGAAGGGGCGCCCTGCTCTTTGGCCTGACCGACAAACCCGACGAGTCGTCCATCCCCCGACCGGAGCTGGCTCAAAAGGGCTACCTGCCCCTGCACAGGGTCACGATGAAGGTGGTGGGGAGTTCTATACTTTTCTAGCTACACTCTATCACTTTGGCTTTGGTCACGTCAAGGAGATCCTCGACCGCCATGCCCAGATTGATTCCCCGGCGCCCAGCGCTGACGAGCACTCGCTTGAGCCTGGTTGCTGCTCGGTCAATGTACACGTCGAAGCCTTGATTGAGGAGCGCCAGGGCCGAGATGCCTCCCACCTCCAGCCCTGTCAGCGATTCAGCCTCTTTGTAACTCGCCATGCGTAGCTTCTTCTCCCCCACGGCCGTGGCCAGCCGTTTGAGATCGAGTTCCTGGTCGCCGGCTATCATCACCAACAGCGGCTTGCTCTGTTTGCGCGCCACCACCAGAGTCTTGTAGACCTGACTGGCTGGCAAGCCCACCACCTGAGCTACCCCTTCGGCGGAGTGGGTCTCTGGCGGAAAGGTATAGGTCTCGTAGGGCACCCCGCGAGCCTCAAGCATCCGCATGGCGTTATTCTTCTCGGCCATAGCATCGAACTCCGTGATGAGCGTCCAGACTCGGCCTGGTCTGGCTACCCAGGAAGTATGCCACAGTCTGCCCAATTAGTCAACTCATCACTCAAATACCATGCCTCTTGAAACCGAGGCTGTCCACGAAGGTGTGAAGAGTTCTCAGGGACAACTTGCCGTTTCATATCGTTTACTATCGCTTCATATCATTTCTGGAAATTTTAAGGTAAATCATAGCTCTTAAGGTTGCACTTTCACGAAAAATATGGTATAATAGAGTCATCACTCAGCGTGTATGTTAAGGAGGGGCCACCATGTCCATGAGAACCAGGCTTGCGAACACACAAGCGGGCCAGCAAGTGTTCCGCATTGCAGACTTGACTCTGGATTTGACAAGGAAAGAGATCATGGGCTGTAATGGCAATAACAAGCTTACTCCCAAAGAGTGTGAACTACTTGCGCTATTCATGAGCTATCCAGGGCGAGTCCTCAGCCGTAAGTTGTTGATGAAAGAGGTCTGGGAGACCGACTTCTTGGACGACACCAGGACTTTGGAGGTGCACATCTGTTGGCTGAGGAAGAAAATCGAGGAGGATCCTCGTCACCCTCAGAGGCTGCGTACGATCCGAGGCGTTGGTTATCGCTTTGGATAGTACGGCTTGGAGATGCTTGTGAGTGAAGCGGCGAT
>CAZVCJ010000374.1:0-1872 GCA_964625745.1 uncultured Anaerolineae bacterium
TGACTCCACTGAAAAAACTACTGATTGCGAGGTGCCAGCTACGCAACCGCATAGAACTGTTGGGGCCGAAAGAATATAATCGAGGCGGAGGCAGGACGATGCCACATAGTAGCCAGGTGGCCGGGAACTGTCACAAAAGAACTCAAAACATGCCCAGCTATGCTCAGAACCGGCTAAGCAGCCAGTTTTTGCTCTGCCTGCACTTGGCGGTAAGCATGCAGACGGCGCAGATTGACCATCAGCACCGAACAGCAAACAACCATCGTCGCCCGGATGAGGCCACGAACGGGCAGCTTGCCACCAGGGAAAGGGTGTTTGAGGGAGCGAATGGTGGCTTCAACCGCCGCTCGAATTGGCTTGTCTTCGGGACGGAGACGTTGCCGTTGGATGGCTGCCTTGATGGATCGCAACCGGACGTAGAGGGTGGGGCCGACTTTCCGCGGCTGCACGCGACATTCCTGGTTGAAGAGCGGACAGGTCGCGCACCCATCGGGGTCAATCCGCGCCATGAACCGCTCTTTGCCCTTTCCGGGTTCCAGGGGCGCACTCTGCCCCTGGGGACAGGTGACCCGCACCGGTTGTCCGTTCTCATCCAACTCCCAGGTGTAGACCTCCCATCCCAAGCGATCCGCCGAACTCTGGCCGCCGCGCATGCGGGTGGCGCGCAATTCGACCTCATGTCGCTCACAGGCTGCCTCGGCCACTGACCCTGTGTAGCCACCATCGGTCGTGGCCTTCTCGACTTCAACCTCCCGCTCCGCCTGGTTGTCCAGCGAGCGGGCCAGCAATTCGCCGTCATCTGTCCGATTGGGGGCTACCTGCACGTCTGCAATCAGCTGGAGCGGATTCTCAGGGGCACAGGTCTCGCTTGCATTGACCACATACCCGCCCCGATACACCTTGCCCCCCTTCACGCGGAAGGTCGCATCAGGATCATGCGGCGACTGCAGGCTATCGGCACTGATCTCCTTCCCTGGCCGGACCGTCACCTTGCCCTCAGGCTCTACCTGGTATTGCTCACGCAAGACCCGCTCCACCAACCCATACGCCTCACTGTCCGGAGCGTACACAGCCAGTTCTTCGGCCAACGCGACCAACACTTCGCCCAACGTCGTCAGATGGGTCTCCACCTCGTTGGCTTTGATCGGATAACAGACCTTCTGGGGTCGCCCCGTCAGATATGGCGCCAACCGCTCGCGCCAACGAGCCTGGCTGACCTCGTCCAGCGTGCGATAGACCATTTGCACCACCGAGACCACCAGTTCCAACCGACTCATGGTCGCCAAATTGCTCAACAGTTGCGTGCTGTCCATCCGTTGCCACCCGGTCTGCACCCCCACGGCCGCCAATTGCTCGTCCGTCACTTGATCAAACACTTGGCTCACCAGATTGATGTCCGTCTCTTCCGCATACTCTCGCACGCGCCGGCGGAAATTGTAGACGGTGCGAATGTCGAACAAAGCGACGCCCAAGTCGTTCAATCCCAACGCATGTCGCACCTGGAGGTCAAAGCAGACGTGGTCGTACAATTCCTCATCGCTCCAACCAAAGCCAGCTTTCAGAGTGTCCATCCCCACCAGCACATTGATGGGCGTGTTAGGCCGCGAGGGCTGGCTGCTATACAGCACGGCAAACGGTTCCTCGTCAATACGACAGAAGACCTCGTCGTAGAATGTCTGCGCCCACGAATTCTCCAGGCACTGGCGCAGTTTCTTTGGCAGAAGCTGTTGACTGCTGGACGGTTTCTGCTGGCGATGCGCATCGTTCTTTCGAAACATGATCACTTCTCCGTCGTGATAATCTAGGAAGCCGGTTTTCGCCCCCTATTTTACCACGATCGGTAGAATGACGCGACTCGCAGAACCTTTTTTC
>CAZVCJ010000375.1:0-1854 GCA_964625745.1 uncultured Anaerolineae bacterium
ATTGGTCTGAGCAAGAATTCTCTCGTGTCAGCAAACGCCTCAGGAGCTACGACTACGTAGTTGACATTCAAGACGGCAGCAGTCTGGAGGATCTGCACGATTTCCTGGTGGCCAGGCGGGATTTTCTACTGCGGCTATTGGAGAATCCCAATCTGCTGGAACACGAATCCTTTACCGAGCTTCTTCGGACAGTCTTTCATTTGACCGAGGAGCTAGCGGCCAGGGAAGATGTATGCGCGTTGCCGAGCACCGATTGTGATCATCTCTCTAATGACATCAACAGAGTATACAGCTTGCTGGTTCATCAGTGGCTGGATTACATGAGATACTTGAAGGATGACTATCCCTACCTGTTTTCTTTTACCATGAGGACGAATCCTTTTGATCAGGAGGCATCGCCGATAGTAGTAGGATGAGGGATTTCATCATCCTGCACACCAACGACCTCCACGGCCGCGTCGAGGGGCTGGCGCGGATTGCCACCCTCGCTGAGCAGATCAGGGCCGAAAACCGGGGTGTGCCCGTGCTCTATTTCGACTTTCCGCAGCCGGGGACGGCTGCGGGAGCTTTTCAGTAAGCTCACGTTTGAACCGGCCTGAAGCTCCGTTCCATCACATGCCGCATTACCTCATCCACGCTCAACTGCTCGATGCCTAACTTGTCCAGCGTGCGCCCACGACGCCAGTAGTCGGTCTGGTGGATGATGCACGCCAGGCGAATGATGCTGTCCATCCCCCGCACCTGGACGCCGTACCGCTGCCCCAGCGCGGCAATGGGCACCAGGCTCATGGGCACGTCTTCGGTGATGTAGCGGTAGTTCAGCGTGGACGGGGCTTTGATGCCACGATAGCCGGGCTGGTTGTGGATCGCTTCGTATAGATTCGCACCGCTGGCGTCGTAGGCCATCCTCAGCCACCCCAGTCCCGTCCGGGCGCGGATGCCCAGCGCAGCCGCGACGGTCACCCTCTCCCGGTCCAGAGCCTCCAGGACGCGGGCCACTGAGGGGGTCGCGCCGTCAATGTAGAACTGGAACTCGCCGCTGGTGGATTCAATGCGCCCGGCGTTCAGGAGGGTGAGAGCGGGGTGGAAGATGGCCCCCATATTGTTCAGGCCAGTGTGGAGCACGCTTGTGCCGTCAATGAACAGCGGAAAGGCCGAGGCCAAAGCCTCCAGCACCCGTGGCGTGCGGGTGGCCGGCAGCGCCGCCAGTGGCACCGCTTCCTTGATGCGAAAGATGCGGGCCTGAGCCGGACCATCCGAACGGCAAGCGTAGATCAACGTCTCCGCCTCGGCCACGGTGACGTCGGCCTGGCAGCCGTTGTCGTTCAGCACCTTGACGAACTCGAGGGCACCTCCAGTTCGCCCTGGGTTCAGCACGACGATCTGCCCGTCGCGCAGGTGGGGGGCAGTGACCCGGGCGATGTCGGCGTGGCCGGTGGCGGGCACGGCCACCATGATGACTTCTGCCTGCTCCAGGGCCTCGCCCATGTCCGACGTGACCAGGGCCAGATGGCCGAAGCCGCGCGGCCCGCCCTCGTAGCTCTCCAGTTCGATTCCGCGCCGCGCCTTGATGACGGCTACATTGTCCGGTGTGCGGTTGTACAACGTGACAGGGAAACCCATCAATGCCAGGTGGGCCGCCATGGCCTTGCCACCGTGGCCGGCCCCAATGACTGTGTATTTTGTCTCTTTGCTCATTCAGAACCTCCTTGTTTTTTGCTCCTCAGTTTAGCAATCCGTTTCTCCTCTGAGAGTGCCCGTCCCGTGACCGGATCCACCGCCACGCACGCGCCGCGTGGGTCTATGCGGGTGACGATTCGCCCCTGGGCAAAGGGGTTGTTGCGCAGGTGGGGC
>CAZVCJ010000376.1:0-1851 GCA_964625745.1 uncultured Anaerolineae bacterium
CGAAGAGGCGCGGCCCACCCAGGGCTTTGCTCAGGCGAGGCATCTCCTCCAAGGGAGTGGGCAGGTGGGCGATGGGTACGCGAGGCAGTGTCCTGAGCTTGCCGAAGGATAGGTTCTCAGTCAACATGATATTCACGCTCCTTTCTGTGACTGGAATTGTGATATAGGCCCCAAGACTCATCCTCGGGCCGCCTGGACCGCGCCCAGGGACAGGTGCTAGAGCCTTGTATCAAAACTTCAGTTCTGTGATAAGTATACCACAGTTAGGCCCAACACGGAAGAGTGCAAAGACACGGAGTTTTACCCGCCTTCCGTGTTTCCATGCTCTCCGTGTTTTCGTGATCCTCAGCTTGACAGCCTGCCCGCTCGCTGCTATACTCATTACCTGGGAATCTGGAACCCGGAGCACCCATCATGGCTGAACCCAAACTTCAATGCACTATCCACGGCGATGTCCCCAACAGCTTCTGGCAAGAGCTGAAGCAGCAGTTGGTAGAATGTTACCGACGATTGCCTACATCAGACCTTGAAGTCGTGCAGGTATGTCTGCTGGACACAGTCCACAGGCTGAGGCAGTTCTCAACTGCGGAGCACGCTGAGTTGGGCATCGCCAGCCCGCTGGGTACAGAGTTTCTGGCCCTCCACGACGCCTGGCGTGGTGTGCCGAGGATCACCGTCTGCCGCGAGCGGCTGGCAGAGGTACCGCAGTTGGTGGGTTTGGGAGCTATCCGCCAACAAGTGGCTCACAGCATCTTGCACGGCGCACCGGAATATTACGTCTTTACGCTCTCGCGAGACCTGGTGGGGAAAGGCCAGGAGCGAGGGTTGGCTCCCGCTGCCCTCCAGCAACTCCTTTACTACGTGGCCATCGCGGTAAAGGATTACGAGGCTGTACGCCTGCTGGTCGCCCACGGCTACGTTGACTGCCAGGCGGCGTTGGCCTTCCATCAGCTTGAGGCCAGCGATGAGGATCGGCTGGCCTGGCAGTTGGCCCGGCTCAACCCACCCGTCCGTCTCATCTGCCTGGCCAGTCAATTGAAGCCTTTGCTCTCTATTCGTCCACTGGCGGCAAAGCCGGCCCTCGCTCCTGCGCTGATCCAGCAGTCCAGGGCCATGCTGAGTTTTCTCCCCCTCGAAGAGCAAGACAAGCTATGGGCACTGACTCAGCAGGTGGCCGCTGCGTTGGAAGATGACACCCACCAGAACATGGCCACCGCGCTGCAATTGACGTTGGAAGTATTGTAGCAGTTAGACAAGGAGCAATTGACGTGCAGAGAAAAGGAACTGGTGTGTCATTGCGAGCGCAGCGAAGCAATCTTCTGCCAGGTTGGGGATTGCTTCGTCGCTACGCTCCTCGCAATGACAGCCTGGGCGGCAACCAGCGAAGTAGCGTCGCCCGTATAGCCCTCGTCATTGGCGTGCTGGGCATAGGTTTTTGGCTGCTATCCCTTTGGGATGAGATACCTCTGGCTAGCGCTGTCCACCCGACGATGACCCGACATACCGAACTTGTCGAGGGGGCGTCAGGCTACAGCGCGGCGTTCTATCAACGGGGCTTTGGCCCTGCGAAAGTGGAGTCTACCCCGACGCCAACGGCCACCGCTACGGCTACAGCTACTACACCCACGGCCACCTCGACCCCGACGGCTACCGCTGCCACTCCGCCCCCTACACCCACACCAACCCATACTCCTACTCTTACACCTACGCCAACGCCAACCGGTACTCCGACCCCTACGCCTACGCCAACACAAACTCACACTCTCACGCCGACTTCCACACCTACGCCAACCAGTACTCCGACCCCTACGCCTACACCAACACAAACTCACACTCTCACACCGACTTCCA
>CAZVCJ010000377.1:0-1821 GCA_964625745.1 uncultured Anaerolineae bacterium
ACAAAAAGCGGCAAAGACTTATTCGACGCGATTTGCGTCGCTAAACATTCCCTGATTAACTCTTCCATTCCTGCAGGATTTGTATATTGACCAAAGGTGTCTCTTTGCCAGCGAAGATACGCAAATTGGTCCGCTGCAATTCGATTATGTTCTAGCACAAAAGCTTCCAAGTTTTTATCATCGAGTATTTCGCTAACGCGGAGTAGACCATACAAGGTGACTCCCCATGGATAATCCCATTGGATTCCTTTTGGCGGCTTCGATTTTAACACAGTATGCCAATCTCCCCGCTGATATTCCCCCTCCCCCAATTCACGAATCTGCCTGGTAGCAACAACGCGCAATAATTCTCCGATCGAACGAACAGGATGTTCTTTTGATAGATTCTCTTGGGTCATTGTATCACTCCTTGAACAATCTGGCACCAGGCAGCAAGCTTACAATAATAAGGATAAAACCAGCAAGATAGACAAAATGATGAATAAAGATGCTTTTGATGAACATCTTTCCGCCTGGATTTGGATATGCGAAAACTCCGTCCACCTAACAAACTTGTCGCAGTGAACAGACGGATACCAGGATGTGCATTCACCTCAACACCAGTATACACGAACAAGCATCAAAATGCAAAAACTAATCGGAGGGTAACAAGCGGTCACCGTTTTCGGTGGATAAACCGTTCAGAAGAAACCGGGTTCTTCGGCAATTCAACGTTCAGCCATTGTTATTGCCCCGAATCCGCCCTACGGCTTTGCCCCACCATGAATTGAACTTGCGGTAGGTGCGGCGCAGGCGGGATACGAGCCAGGCCCAACGATACCTAACGCGCCTCAGTAAGCGTTTCCACCATGACAACCTGGGGGCCGGCAACGGCACGTGCCATTGCACCACCGCCGCAGCCCAGGTCAGCCCAGCTCCGAAGCTGACCAGGACCAGGTGATCGTCGGGCTTTATCCGCTCCTCCTCGATGGCCTCACAGAAGGCGATGGGAATGGAGGCACATGAGGTGTTGCCGTACCTGTCCACGTTGACGAAGACCTTATCCATGGGCAACCCCAAGTGTTTGGCCGCCGATTGAATGATGCGCATATTAGCTTGGTGGGGGATAAAAAGGTCAATGTCGTCAACCTTCAGTCCGGCTGCTGTGAGAGCCTCCCTGGCCGCCTGGCCCATGATGCGGGTGGCAAAGCGAAAGACCTCGCGGCCGTTCATGCGAGCGTAATGCAACCCTTGGGCTACCGTCTCAGCGCTGGCCGGGTGGCGGCTGCCCCCACCGGGCAGCATCAACAGGTCACCGCCTGAGCCATCGGCGCCGAGGGTGAAGGAGAGGACACCGCCAGGGGCGTCGCTGGCCTGAAGCAGCAAGGCCCCTGCCCCGTCGCCGAAGAGGACACAGGTGTTGCGGTCTGTCCAGTCCATGATGCGCGACAAGGTCTCGGCCCCGATGACCAGCACGTTCTCGTAGGCTCCGGAGATGATCAACTGGCTGCCGACCCCAAGCCCGTAAACGAAGCCTGAGCAGCCAGCGAGGAGGTCAAAGGCCCCGGCCCGCCTTGCCCCCAGAGCATCCTGCACCAGGCACGCCGTAGCGGGGAATAGATAGTCTGGGGTAGCGGTAGTCACGATGATGAGGTCCAGTTGTTCTGGGATCACATCGGCCACCTGAAGAGCAGCTTGTGCTGCCTTGATAGACATGGTCGAGGTCGTTTCCCTCGGGTCGGCGATGCGGCGCTCGACGATCCCCGTCCGCGCGCGAATCCAGTCATCGGAGGTATCCACCATTTTCGCCAGGTCGTCGTTGGTCAGAACCTGGCTGGGAAC
>CAZVCJ010000378.1:0-1804 GCA_964625745.1 uncultured Anaerolineae bacterium
TGTCCACCGATGCCATGGCGGTGGTGATTGGAGTGGCGTGCGGGGTGGTGGCCTCAATCCCTACCAGCCTGCTGATCCTGGCGGTGAGCAACAGGCGAGGGGAGCGAGAAGTGTGGCAGCAGCGGAGAGACTATCCGCCGGTGGTCATCGTCAACCCAGGGAGCAGCCAGCCTCGCTATCTGCAGCCACCCTTCCCAACCCCGCCGATGCAAGCGCAGGAGCGTCAGTTCCACGTCATCGGCGATGAGGACGTGGTGCTGGACGAAGGACGATACCTCTGAGCTTGTGAAGAGTAGCTCACAAAAAGCTTTCAGTCTCCCTGCGCTGGTCTCCATCGTCCTCCCCGGAAAACCACCAAACCAGGCCCAATGCCAGAAGCACTCCCAAGGCATCGAAGCCAACATCAGTGAGGGTGCCGGTGCGACCGGGGATGAAGGTCTGGTGGAATTCATCCGTATGCTTCCTCCACCCTTGTCACCAGCTTTTCCCAATTGAACTCTTCGGAGATTCTCCTTTGCGCACCCTTTCCCAGCTTCTCCCGCAGGTTCTCGTCTCGCAATAGCTCGACCACACTGCCAGCGAAGGCGTCCGTCTCGCCAACAGGGATGAGGAGACCTGAGACGCCGTGGACGATGTACTCCCCATTTTGCCCCACGTCCTCGGCCACCACGGGCACCCCGGCAGCCATGAGATCTATTAGCTTGACGGCGCACTTGGTGCGGTTGATGAGGGTGTCATCGTAGGGATAGATGGCCACGTCAGTTGCGGCGAAGTAGGCTGGGAGTTTTTCTGTCTCGACCCAATCAACGTAAACCAGGTGATCGGCCATCCCCGCCTCCTGCATCAATTCCGACAACCGTTCCTCTTCCCCAAAGAAGCCCTTGCCCACCACCAATAGCCTGGCCTGCGGAACCTCCGCCAGCACTCGCTGAAAGATGCCAACGACCCGCTCGACCTGGAACTCAAAGAAGCGGGTGTAGAGGAGCACGAGTGGATGCTCGGTAAGCTGGATATCGGATATCAGGTATTGGGTATTGGGTTCAGAACTCGAAACCCCAAACTCGAAACCCGAAACCACCCCGTTGGGCACGTAAAACACCCGGCCCGGCGCCCCCCCCAGGCTCCAGACTATCGTCTCCAGCGCTCGGCTGGCAACCGTGAGGGCGTCGCAGTGGGTGAGCCCCCACCGCTCCTGCCAGGCGAAAAAGCGCTTCTGGAGGCCGGTGTAGGGTTCGACCTCGTTCCAGCCTCCCTCCCCCTCCCAGTCGTCGCTGTCCACCACCAGGCGCGCTCTGGTCAACCCCAGTCTCTTCAAAAACCACAAGGCCAGGGCTGCCAAACCGGCGTAGCCTTTGGGCTTGAAGCAGTGGACGACGTCGGGTTTTGAGGCCAGAGCCTGCCGCACCAACCGCCCGGTGACGATCAGATGCCAGAGGACGGGAAAGCGGGGCGGCAGGGTTATGTTATGGATGCTAACTCCGCCCTCCTCCCACACCCGTCCTGAGTCCTGAGGATAGCTCCAGGGCGGCATTATTACGTCCACCTGATGTCCCCTGGCCACCAGAGCCTTGGCCAAAGGCAGTGCTCGCACACTCATGGTGCCCTTGGGCTTGAGGCCGAAGAGGCCGATCATTGCAATTCGCATTCGTCGTGTTTCCGACGCTCATTTGGCGTCACTGACCTATACCGTGTTAGCCACCGTTGCCACTGTTGGTGCTCAAGATGATCAATAGAGCAAACAGGTACAGCATGACGGTGGTTTCGCTCATTTACAATCAAGGGCTGGCTAATAGCGGTTGTCCGA
>CAZVCJ010000379.1:0-1795 GCA_964625745.1 uncultured Anaerolineae bacterium
GTCGAGAAAGAGGTTCCGGTCACCGTCGAGGTGGAGAAGGAAGTAGTCGTCGAGAGAGAGGTTCCGGTCACCGTCGAGGTGGAGAAGGAAGTGGTCGTGGAGAAAGTGGTCACTGCGACCCCGTTGCCGGCCAAGCCGAAGGCTGTCACCATATCCTTCTTTGAGGAGCCCGACAGCTTGAACCCCATGTACTCCGGCATGTGGTTCGCGGACCTGGCCATGGAGCTCGTGCACGGTGGCTTGTGGACCTGGGATGAGAACAACGACTTCCTGCCGGATCTGGCCCTGGAGGTGCCTACCAAGGAAAACGGAGGCCTCTCGGAGGATGGCAAAACGATCACGGTCAAGCTCCGCCAGGGAGTGAAGTGGCATGACGGCGTGGAAGTCACCTCGGCCGACGTCAAGTTCACCTGGGAGATGATCATGGATGAGCGCAACACTCCAGACAGCCGCTACGGCTTCGACATGATCGAGAGCATTGACACCCCCGATGATTACACCGTCGTCTTCCACTATACAGAGCCGTACGCTGCCTGGTGGACCAAGTTTGGCCCAATGCTGAATGGCTACGTTCTGCCCAAGCACGTTCTAGAGCCGGTCTTAGAAGAGAAGGGCACGCTGGATGGAGCCGACTACAACCGCGCCCCCATCGGCTTCGGCCCCTTCAAGTTCGTGGAGTGGATGTCTGGTGACCACATTACCTTCGAGAAGAACACCGACTACTGGCGAGGAGCGCCCAAGCTGGACCGCATCTTCATCAAGATTGTGGAAAGCCGAGAGGCCATGCTCGCTGCCCTGAAGACCGGTGAGATTGATGTGGGTGTGTACCTGCTCTTCCCCAACATCCCCCAGGTTGAGGAGATGGCTGACATGCACCTGGTGAACGTGGCGGCCGGCTGGTTTGAGATCTACTGGCTCAACCTGCGGGAAGGGCTGGGCCACCCCGCCCTGCAGGACGTGAATGTTCGCCGGGCTATCGCCGAGGCCATTGACCGCCAGGAGATCATTGACACCCTGTTGCTGGGAGAGACGACGCCAGCGCGGACCTTCTGGGACAGCAGCTACTATGAGAACACTGCCATCCAGCCCTATCCCTTCGACCCTGAGAACGCCAAGAAGCTCCTGGATGAGGCCGGTTGGGTAGACAGTGACGGTGATGGGGTTCGCGACAAGGATGGCGTGAAACTCTCCTTGCGGCACGTGACCACCGCTGGCAATCAGCTCCGCGAGGACGTGCAACTGGTGGTCCAGCAGATGCTGGCCGATGTGGGAATCGAGATGGTCATCCAGAATGCTCCCTATGACGTCTTCTTCGAGGCCTACGCCGAGGGTGGCCCTATCGCCATCGGCGAATACGACATCTGCGGCTGGGAAGATGGGGCCTTCCCCGACCCCGACGTGTCCTACTACTTTATCTGCGATGAGATTCCCACAGAGGACTACCCGGACGGCTCCAACTGGTCCGGCTACTGCTTCCCGGAGCTGGATGAGCTGATGAGCGCTCAGGCAACCGAAACCGACCCGGTGGCCCGCAAGGCGATCTACGACGAGATCCAGCAGTTCATGTACGACAACGTGCTGTTCCTGCCCATGTGGGACAGCCTGGACATCAACGCCATCCACAACCGGATGAAGGACTTCAAATACGGTCCCTGGATCCCCTATTTCAACGCCTGGCAATGGGACGTGACCCAATAAGGGGATCGTGGGTTGGAGGGTGTGCGCACTGTTGTCATTGCGAGGAGCGGAGCGACGCCTGCCCTGAGCTTGTCGAAGGGAAGCAATCTCCACCGTT
>CAZVCJ010000380.1:0-1741 GCA_964625745.1 uncultured Anaerolineae bacterium
AGCACGTGCGCGCTCGCCCGGAGCAGTGGATGATGTTTCACCCCTTCTGGCCGGAACTGCCAGCGGCCTAGATTGGGACTTTGGACAAATCCGGGGAGGCGATCAGAAACCAGGTTTTTTGAACTCTTTGGCTCCCAAGTGTACGTGGTTGCCACAGTATTCTCGATGCCCTGAGAAACACTTTTGAGCGAAAAACCTGGTTTCTCAAAGGTAAGGCTATTCCAGAGAAATAATTATCCCACGGTGCTCTCGCCGGATTGCCAAATCCAGCGAATTTCGGGGCAAAAGGCTTGGATTTGGCAATCCAAGCCGAGCAGGTTGGGACGATTTAATCTCTGGAACTCCCTAAAGTAAAGCGAAGGGATTCGACACTATGATAGACTGGAAACTGCTGTGGAGCACTTTCGTTCTGTTGTTCGTGGCGGAGTTGGGGGACAAGACCCAGTTGGCAGTGATCTGCACCTCGGCCAGTTCCGACTGTCCACGGACGGTCTTTCTGGGCGCTGCATTGGCGTTGGTCACTGTTACCCTGCTTGGCACTTTGGCCGGGCAGGTCATCTCCCGCTTCGTTTCGCCCAACATCCTCCGCAAGGGAGCGGCGGGCTTGTTTGTGTTGATGGGCGTGTTGATGTTCTTTGATAAGATTTAGCTATCTCAAGAACACCATCCTGATTCTACTCCTGCTGACAGCCTTCGCCCTCCGGCTCTACCGCCTGGATCACCAGGAGATCTGGGGCGATGAGGCCCACAGCGCGCACGTGGCCAGCTTGCCCCTGCTTTCCGCTGTTTCCCCCCGCACGGAAACCAACCCCCCGCTCTATCACTTTCTCCTCTACTTATGGCTCAGGCTGACCGGCTCCAGCGTCTTCGCCCTGCGCTTTCTGTCCCTCGTCCTGGGGGTGCTAACCGTGCCGCTGGTATATGATCTGGCGCGGCTGGCCTTCGGCGAACCAGTGGGCCTCCTGGCCTCGCTGCTTTGTGCCATCTCCCCTTTCCAGGTCTACTATTCCCAAGAAGCTCGCATGTACGCCCTGGCGACTTTCTTCACTACCCTCTCGATGTTTCTCCTGGCCAGGATCGTGTCCGGCGAGAGAGGACAATCTAGACCTCGGAGGTTTTCAGGAAACCTCCGAGGTCTCAAGCTGGATGGCTTGTGGCTCGCCTACTTTTTGGCGACGGCGGCAGCTATTTTCACCCACTACTACGCCCTTTTCGTGGTCGTGGCCCAGAACGTTTTTGTGACAGTGTTGCTGTGTCCTGAGCTTGTCGAAGGGTGGCGACGTAACCGAGGTTTCGATACACCTTCGGCTACGGGCGGTCTTTGCCCGCCTCGACCCAAGGGGTGGTTGAGGCGCTGGTTGGCCGTCCAGGCCGCTCTGGCCTTGTCATTTGCGCCGTGGATGCTGGCTCAAAGGGGCTTCCTGGGCGGCAAGGCCAGCGGGCGGTTTGATGAACTGACCCTGCCTGTCCTGGTCAGCATCGTCAGAAGAAGTCTGGTTGCCTTCAGTGTGGGGACTACGGTCGAGTTGCCCCTGGCACACTATCTCACCCTGGCGTTCCTACTGTTAGCGGCCCTGGGCCTCGTTGCCGCTGTAACTCCCTCTGGTAGGGGGAGGTTGGGAGGGGGTGAGAGCCGACCCTCCCCTGGCCCCTCCCTGGGAGGGAGGGGGAGGCTGCCCCGGCTCTTGTTGGCCTGGTTGGTGATACCGGCGGTCTGCGCCTGGCTGGTCAACCCCATCAT
>CAZVCJ010000381.1:0-1714 GCA_964625745.1 uncultured Anaerolineae bacterium
CGCCTGCTTGAGTGTGGTCGTTATCGGATGGTCCGGGTAACGCAGGACAAAGATGCCCGCGCTGGCCAGGATCATCATCTCGTCGGAATGGGGCAGCACGGCAGCCACTTCGCAGTCGTAGGTCTGCTCCACCTGCGCTTTGACCTCGTCCAGATCGAAGACCGCTGGCACCTTGTTGATGATCAGCATCATGCGAGGCACATCGAGTTTGCGAGCCACGTCCACCGTGACGCCCGTGCCCTGATAGTCCTGCTGATCGGGGCGCATGATGATGGCCAGCACGTCGGAGATGGCGATGGAGAGCAGCGTCTCCTCGTTCAGGCCGGGATGGGTGTCAATCATCAACACGTCCAGCTCCAGCTTCTCGACCAGGGCGTGAAAGCCGTCGTTGAGCAGGCCCACGTCGTAACCCTCGCGCAGTACCCGGGCGATCTCGCCAGCTTTGATGCTGGAAGGGATGAGAAAGATCTGTCCCTTAATATCCGCGTCCAGGCGCTGTGTCACGTCGAAGGCGGCTTGCTCGATGCTACACTTGCCCCACAGGTAATCGTTGAGTGAGTGGGCCATGTCTTCTTCGTGCAGGCCGAACAGGACGTGAATGCCTGGCGATTGGATGTCGGTGTCAATCACGCCGACGCGCCGCCCCTGCATCGCCAGGAGTGCGGAGAGGTTGGCGCAGGTATTGGATTTGCCTGTCCCCCCGCGGAAAGAGTGAATTGAAGCGATTTGTGACATTGTTTCCCTCCTTAATTTATTTACCCCACCTTGCTGCCCAGGGCCTCCCAGATATTCAACGGCACCTCGCGGCCGCGCTTACGAGCCAGGAAGGTCTTGTAGCGCTGTTCTCCCTTCACCTCGAAGACCCTCAGATATCCTTTTGCTATCAGCGTGTCCAGCAATCCCTTCACTTCAGAGGGTCTCATGTCCAACTGGAACACGATCTCCGTCAGGCTCATTTCCCCCTGGCGCAGGATCATGTTGATGATGCGTCGCAATTCGGGAGAGATGTCCAGCAGATCGGCTGGGGTGATGCCTTCTACTTGCTGGCGGGTTTCAATCTCCGATTGCAGTCTGTCAAATAGACCACCCATAGGTTCCTCCTTTCCTCATCATCTCCAGCAAGGGCCGGCTAGTAGATCTCCGGCATTTCGATAGGCTCTGGCTGGGGCTTGCACATCCCGCAGTAGAGCGCATCGGCCACTACTACTGCCTTGGGAGTCTGATGCTCGCCCACGTAGACGGTAAGTATGAACGGCATCTTGGAGGCACATTCTTTGCAAACGGCCCGCCCGCAGAAGCGGCAGACGCCCTGAGCTGGCTTGCCACATTTCCAGCATTCCATCCTTATTCTCCTCTCTTTCTCATCTTGGCGGCGTGCTCTCGCAACTCCTGGAAGTACTCGGTCTCGGTGATTTCGGCCACCTGCTTGGCCTTCTTCGTTTGGTCAATCTCGATCCGCAGTTCCTGTACCTGGCGCTTGAGGCTCTCTTCGCGCTGGCGCACTTTTTCGATCATCATTTCAAACACCTGTGCCAGAGTAGAGACCTCGTCTCGAAGTGTGCCGGAGTAGAGCGCGGAAACGCTTTGACTGTAATCCCCCTCGGCTACTCGCTCGGCGACTGTGGTCAGGGCGATGACGGGTCGGGTCAGACTTCTGGAGATGACGAAGACCAGGGCGAACAGCACGGCGTAGGTGATGGCAAAGGCTATTACC
>CAZVCJ010000382.1:0-1692 GCA_964625745.1 uncultured Anaerolineae bacterium
CTCTAATGGCTATCCAGCTCTACGATACCACCCTCCGAGATGGCACCCAGCGAGAGGGCGTCTCCCTCTCCTTGAGTGACAAGCTGAAGATCGTCCGCAGGTTGGACGAACTGGGTATCCATTATGTCGAGGGTGGCTGGCCCGGCTCCAACCCCAAAGATGCCGAGTTCTTCGCCCAGGTCAAGGGGATGCCATTGGAGCAAGCGGTCATCACCGCCTTTGGCAGCACGCGGCGAGCCGGCATGGCAATCGTCCATGATCCCAACATCAGAGCCCTGCTGGAGGCAGAGACTCGCGCTGTGGCCGTCTTCGGCAAGAGTTGGGACCTGCACGTAGACCAGGTGCTCGGCACGACCCTGGAAGAGAACCTGATCATGATCGCCGATAGTGTGAGGTATCTCAAGGATCAGGGGCGGGAGGTCATCTACGACGCTGAGCACTTCTTCGATGGTTACAAAGCCGACCCGACATACGCCCTGCGCACGCTGCAGATGGCAGAAAAGGCCGGGGCCGATTGCCTCGTCCTCTGCGACACCAACGGCGGCACCCTGCCGTCCCAGCTCGTGGCCATCATCGAGGAGGTGAAGAAGGTCACGTCCACCCCCCTGGGCATCCACGCTCACAACGACGGCGAGTTGGCCGTGGCCAACTCCGTGGCCGCCGTGCAGGCGGGCATCGTCCACGTGCAGGGTACCATCAACGGCTACGGCGAGCGCTGCGGCAACGCCAACCTCTGCTCCATCATCCCCAACCTAAAACTCAAGTTGGGCTACGACTGCATCAGCGACGAGCAACTGCGCCGCCTGGCCAGCGTCTCCCGCTACGTCAGCGAGCTGGCGAATCTCGCCCACGACGCCCATCTGCCCTACGTGGGCCACAGCGCCTTTGCCCACAAGGGCGGCATGCACGTCAACGCCCTGATCAAGTGCGAGGAGAGCTATCAGCACATTGACCCATCCACGGTGGGCAACCACAAGCGGGTAGTGGTGTCGGAGCTTTCGGGCAAGAGCAACATCGCCTACAAGATCGAGGAGCTCGGCCTGAATCCCTCCCTTGGCCCGGACCAGACATACGAGATTCTTCAACAGGTTAAAGATTTGGAGAAGCAGGGGTTTCAATTCGAGGGGGCGGAGGGGTCGTTGGAGTTGCTCATCCGCCGGGCTCAGCCGGGGTATGAGCCGCCTTTCGAGTTGGTTGATTTCCACGTGCTGGTGGAGAAACGCCAGGATCGGGGGATGCTGGCTGAGGTCGCCATCAAGGTGCGGGTAGGCGAAGAAGTCATGCACACCGCTGCTGAAGGCAACGGTCCGGTGAATGCCCTGGACCTGGCCGCCCGGAAGGCCCTGTTGCCCTTCTACCCCCAGTTAGCTGAGATCCACCTGACCGACTACAAGGTACGCATCCTGGACAGCGAGGCCGGTACGGGGGCCCAGGTGCGCGTGCTCATTGATTCGGCCTGCGGCACTCGCACCTGGAGCACGGTGGGTTCTTCCCCTAACATCATCGAGGCCAGTTGGCAGGCCCTGGCTGATAGCCTGGAGTATGGGTTGTTAAACGGGCGCGGAGCTTGACGTCTAAGTTAAGCCTCCTTTGGTAAATTCTGCCGCAACCACTCGATGTAACACTCCAAAGTCATAGGCTCTGTCAAACTCAATCTATCGTCGCCCGTGTGCTGATGCGGCGTGCGTTCGC
>CAZVCJ010000383.1:0-1671 GCA_964625745.1 uncultured Anaerolineae bacterium
TCATTTTTTTTCTCCTTTTCCAGGTTTGGGGTAATGATACCACAGATAGGGGCATCTCGTCAAGTGGGAGGGTCAAGTCAGGTGCGGCTCAGTTCTGGGGCAGCCTCTCCTGGCAAGCTCACTGGGGCATCCTGAGCCTGTCGAAGGATGCTGGTCCATATTCTCCCAAGAGCGAACTCGCCCCTAAAGTGAGATGCCTAATAACGACCTTGATTTGACATCTGTCCGATTAGCAGTACAATAGAAAAAAGATGGGGAGAGCATTAAGGGTGCGAGATGAGCTTACGCATCGGTTTTGGGGAAAGGCGGTCAAGGTGGAAGAGGAAAAACTGAGGGAATTCTACGACGAGGAAACGCGGAAAGTCGTGGAAATCCTCAAAAAAGCCGATCCTGAGAAGATAATTCGCTTTGGCTCATCTGTGTGGGGCACACTAGGCGAGGACAGCGACATTGACCTTTGTGTCCTGAAACGTCTCGAGGATGGCTCTGTCCGAGAGAAGCAGCGATTGCGACGCTTGCTCTCACGATACGGATATGCTTACCCGGTGGACATCGAGTTACACATCTACTCCCCAGAGGAATATGAGGAGCGGCTGGGGAAAGGGAATCTCTTCCTCAGGGAAATCGAGAGAGGGGAAGTGGTATATGCCCGCGGATGAGTTCGAGGAGCTAGCCGCGATTTGGTTCGAGAGGGAGCGAAGGATGACCTGCAGTGTGCCCGACATGACTTCGACGGTCAATTCTACACCCAAACCTGTTTTGGCTGTCAGCAGGCTGTCGAGAAGTCGCTCAAGGCTTATCTGTTTTCGCGCCGTGTCGAGTTGATTGGTGGCCGTCATCGTGAAGGTCCGACGAGGCATCAAATTCTTTTACAACCTGCACATTCAAGAAAGCGGCAAGGTCAAGGGACTTATGGTCGTCTTGCCGTCGGAGATTGAGGTCTGGTACATCGCACCCCAGGTCAGGCGGCGACTGTTCGGCTTATAGTGGCAATGAGAGGTGATTTATGAGAAAACTGAGATTTTTCTTCCAGGAGCCGGGATTGGTAGAAGCGATTGCCTCCGATCCAGACATCCCCAGGAGCAAGACGGGGCTCGATACCCCAGGCTATCGCTCGCTATGGGTGGCTGATCTCATGGTGGACTACGATCCTCGGACCGACAGGCCCTACGCTTTCATGAGCTCCAGCTTCGAGAAGACCTATCCTCTGGTGATCTGGGCTCTTAAATTCCATATAGCCGACGAACTGTTCGATGTGCCCCAGGCTGGCCTGACGGCTGTGCCTCTGCACGAGGCGTTCAGTTGGGCCTATGCCCACTTTATCCTGGAGGACCAGGTGCCTGTCCTCCAGCCAGAGAGTCCGTCCCAGCCTCGCAGCCTGACCCGCCAGGTACTGCGCTATGCCGCCGCTATAGCGTGAGAGGGATGGTCGAAGGGAGCGGCAGCAGCCTCGCCCTGCGGTAGAAGCCCACATGGACGACGACAAGACCTGCACCGCTGCCTTCGGCTATCCCGTGGGCGGCATCGTCGTGCCGGTGAACAGGCTGGGGTTTGCGGTGCCGTGGATGGGGTTGGCGGCGCTGGCTGGACTCGTGGCCCTGGGAGTTGTGCTGCTCAGGAGGCGCAAGACCACTACCAGGTGAGGTCAGCCGCAGAAGTTGTCCTTACTGC
>CAZVCJ010000384.1:0-1666 GCA_964625745.1 uncultured Anaerolineae bacterium
CACGAGTCCCAGGTCATTGAACCTGGCGTCCGGAAAAACTCACAGATAGAGTAGTATAGAATAGAAAGGAAACAACCCCATGTCTGTTACTAAAATCGTCGTCATCGGCGCGGGCAGCGCCAGTTTTGGCCTGAGCACGCTGGCCACTATCATGCGCAGCCAGGCCCTCCGCGGCAGCACACTGGGCCTGGTGGACATAGATCGCCAGGGCCTGGAGACCATGTCCGCCCTGGGCATCCGGATGAACCGCGAATGGGATGCCCAGATGACCATCGAGTCCTCGACCGAGCGCACCGACCTGCTGCCGGGAGCCGATTTCGTCGTCCTGTCCATCGAGGTCGGCCCCCGCGAGGCATTGTGGCAGCAGGACTGGGAGATCCCCCTGCGGCATGGCCTGCGGCAGCCTTATGCCGAGAACGGTGGCCCCGGCGGGTTCGCCCACGCGGCGCGCAACATCCCCGTCCTGTTGGGGGTTGCCCAGGATATGGAGCGCCTCTGCCCCGACGCCTGGCTCATCAACTTTACCAATCCGGTGCCCCGCCTCTGCCTGGCCGCCACGCGCTACACACGGGTCAAAACCGTGGGGCTGTGCCACCAGATCCACATGGCTCACCTCATCGCCTTTGTCGTGCTGGCCGAACGGTGGGGTATCCAGGTGCCTCCCGATGTGGGTACCCACCCTGACCCGGCGAAGCTCGAGCCCACGAGGCTGTGGATCGACTTGGCTTACGAGAAAGTGGCCGTCAAGGCTGTGGGGCTCAATCACTTTATCTGGATCGTGGACGTTCGCGACAAAGCCACCGGCGAAGACCTCTACCCACTGTTCCGCCAACGGTATCGCACCCACCGTCCAGACTTCGAGCCCCTGACCCGCAAGATGTTCGAGGTTTTTGGACTCTGCCTCGGCTCCGGTGACAGTCACCTGTGCGAGTACCTGCCCTGGGGCCATGACCCCCAGACTAAACCGTGGGAGACCTACAACCTGCGATTGTACGACTGGGCGGCCGGCGAGCAGCGGCGCCAAGAGCGCGCCCAGTTGGCCGCCGCCATGGCCGCCGGTGAGCAGCCCATTGACGGGTTGCGCCAGGTGCACAGCGAAGGGGCCGTGGAATTGATCGAAGCCATCGCCGGCAATACCAATGCCTACATCCCCACCGTCAACATCCCCAACCAGGGCTACATCCCCAATTTGCCCGACGGGACTATCGCCGAAGTGCCAGCCGTGGCAGACGGCGCAGGTATCCACGGCCTGGGCCTGGATCCGCTGCCGGAACCCGTCGCCGAGCTGTGTCGCCGCGAGGCTGCCCTGGCCGGGCTGGTGGTGGATGCGGCCGTGACCGGCAGTCGGGAGTTGGCCTTGCAAGCGCTGCTGCTCGATCCCATGATCAGCGACTTTGACCAGGCGGAAGTCATCCTGAACGATTACCTGGAAGCGTATGCCGAATGGCTGCCGCAGTTTCAGTAGATCCAAATTTTGAGCAGAGCGGGCTCCCACGCCCAATGTCACTAACATTTCGCGTTGCATCGCCCTGAGCTTCAGCTCAGGGCTGAAAGAACCAAGCCCTACGGGCTAAAACTCCAGCCCCGAAAGGGCTTTGTTCTCTCAGCGCGGGGACTTTAGCCCATGCGCGTCAAGTTAAGGGTAACATCGTGCTTGCCGGGGCCG
>CAZVCJ010000385.1:0-1652 GCA_964625745.1 uncultured Anaerolineae bacterium
TGGTACGAGCCTTGCTGGTGAAATACCTCTTTGGCTGGTCCTTGCGCCAACTCGAATTCCAGATTCGCTTCAATCTGATCGTCAAGTGGTTTGTCGGCTACTCCATCTTTGCCGCCGGCCCAGACCATACCACCCTGGAGCGCTTCGAGGTGTGGGTGGATGAGCACCAACATCGTACCTTCTTCGACCACATCCTGCGCCAGATTGACGCTCACTTTCCTGAAGAACGAGACCAGCCGCAGATTGGAGACACCTTTGCTATGCAGGCCAATGCCGCCCCAGAATCCCTCGTCCGCCTGGTCCGCCACACCTGCCAGCGGATGTTGGGAGACCTGGCTTCTACTGATCCCGTGCGTCATGCCACCGTGGTTGCTCAGTTGGATATGAACGCTCTCTTCGGTACCTCAGATGAACGCTCCGAGTATCGTCTGGACCAGGCAGGCCGGCAAGCCCGCTTGCAAATCACTGTCTGGGCTGCCCTACAATGTGCTCAATTCGTGCAAGCTCAGTTGGTCAGTCTGCCCACCGACGCCCGCCAAGCCACGACCATCTGGCTAGACCATTTGGACAAGATACTGACTGACGAGGTCTCCATCGAGCACAACGCAGCCACCCAAGTCCCTCACGTCACCGAGTTACCGAAGGATCAGAAGGGAAGCTACCGTATCAGCAGCGCCACCGACTCCGATGCGACCTATCGCGTCCATGGAGAGGACAAGGTGGACTTTGGTTACAACGTCAGTGTCGCTGCCACCACCCGCTTTATCCGAGAAATCCGTGCCGATACCGGTGCCCAACCGGATAACGTGGCCGTGCCCGAGTTGCTCAACGCTCAAATCAAGCACCACGACCTGACCCCGCCCAAGCTCATCTATGACGCCGCCGCTGGAGCCGGCAAGACCCGCTCCCAGGTCGCCCAAGTCACCGACGGGCAAACCCAACTCGTATCGCCCTTGATTCCCTACAGTGAGCGCACCGATCGGTTCACCCCCGACGACTTCACCCTCTCGGAGGCCTGTCCTGAGTTTGATCGAAGGGATGGCACTACCTTGACCTGCCCCAACGGTCAAATCTCTTCCACTGCGTATCGGTCCGGTAGTGGCGATGGACGCAACTTTCGTTTCTTCGCTCACCAATGTGCCGGCTGCCCGCTGTGGGAGCAGTGCCGAGACCCCGAAGCCAATCCAGAGGGGATGCGCCAGGTCTTCGTCAGTGACTACCGCCCGCTGCTGGACGCCGCTCGGGCCTACAATCAAACCGACGACTTCAAAGCCGACATGAAACTACGCCCCATCATCGAGCAAATCATCGCCGGCTTAACACGCTACAATGGGGCCCGCCGAGCACGCCGCCGAGGAAACGATAAGGCAGACTTCCAGGCCAAGATGAACGCCATGGCCTTCAACATCAAGCGCTGGATGAGCTTGCTCGACCCCGTGGCGATCACCTGAATCCGCATCAGCGCTTGCCTGGGTAGTCGCCACCCAGGTGTTGGGCCGACATCTTCAACGGCAAAATGCCACTGAGAGAGACCCAAACGCCCAGTTAGAGGATCCTGAGGTTCGTGCTTGGCTGAACAGACAAATATGACCGTCGAAAATGACCCGAAAAGGGCCATCACAGCCCCATATCCCGAATTCTGCAACACTCTC
>CAZVCJ010000386.1:0-1646 GCA_964625745.1 uncultured Anaerolineae bacterium
GGGATGGTTCAATTACGGGCAGAAATAGGTTGACACTTTGGGCACCTTTAAAAATCAAATCGGCTGAGCAGACAGACTGGGGCAGAACAACTGGTCCAGCACTATGGCCAGAGACCGCGCGTCTTCCACTCCCGCCAGTTCCAGAGGACTGCTACCTGCTCGTTTGCCCCGTTCGAACTTGTGGTGGTTCCAAAAGAGTTGCAGCAAAGGCAGCAACCACTTGGGCATGCCGCGGTGAATCTGCAAGTAGGGACGCAGCCAACTGTGCAGGGATTCCGCCAAGCTGGAGGAGCGGTGGAACAGTCCCAAGACATCCCATGTGGTGCGCACGATTGAATGTAGTTCCTCTGAGATGTCAGTGTCGATGTTCAAGTTCAATTCTTGACGATGCTGCCAGGCCCAGATGATAAACGCCTGAGTAGCAGCGTCCAGGTGCTTGAGCACTGGGGTCAGTTGTTGCTCTAGCCACTCGAGAGGAGCGAGCAACTCAGGTGTCTTGTCCCGGAGATCGTCAGCCAAGGCTGTGGTGTCCGGATGGTTAAGTTCCTTGAGCAGTTCAATGGCCGTTTCCACGGTGGCCTTTGTCTCTACCACCGAAACGATGCCGTGGGCTGGCGTGATGGGTTCCAGTGCCAGGCGCACCTCGCTGAGAAGCCAACACCAATTGTCGAAGAGCTCAATGGCCTTGGCTTCCTCGATCTCAGCCTGAGGTAACGGCACCTTGATCTTGAGGCGTCGGCCACGGCGGCGGATGACGCCCCGCGCCTCCAGGTCAGCCCGACGGGCGCGTTCTGCGGTCTCAATGGCCTTGTAGGCCGATCCTTCCAGTCGCCGCGTGAGGCGACGGGCGTCTTGCAGGATGTGAAACAGGTCTGGGCGCAATGGAATGGCCAGTTCTGCTTCACGCACACCGGCCCGAAGCCCTGAGGCACCGTCACAAGCCAGGTCGTGGAACTGGACGCCGCGCTCTACCAGGTCCAGGAAAGTGAGACCCCAGGTCGTCCCGTCTCGGGACTCCGCAGGCGTCAGGTTCAGCACCAGGAACGACCGCCCGTCTACCAATGTGAGACACGGCTTCCGTCCCTGGAAAATCTCGTCGGCCTCGCCCAGGATCGGGAGCGGCACGGTGACCCCGCGATTGTACGCCGTCGCTTGTTCGCCAGCCGCTGTGAGTGTCTCACTGATGTAGCCCACCGAGCGCGCCACGCCAAAGATCAGGCTCAGGCCCAGCCGGATGTCGCGCACGCTGCCTTTCAGCATAGGTAGGACAGCGATGGCCCGATCTACGAAGGGCTTGTTCACTGCCAAGGTCGAGGTCTGTGCTGGCCGGCCTGGATCACGAGGAAGCAATGCCGCGGCTAGACCTCCCAACCCACGGTCTCGTATATTGTACAAGATCGTGCGTGAAACACCGTGCTGGCGGGCCAGTTCAGAAACCAGCCCCCACCTCCGCTCTGGAAGGGGTGCCAGCATCTGCACCGCTACATCAGTGCGTTGCTCCAGAGTGAACTCTGGAACACGATACTCTGCCATGTTCAACCTCCTGCCAAAGTGTAGTCGTTGCGAACATGGCTATTGTCCCCGAATTGGCCGATGTTGTCAAGCCTATGTGATTGTCAAAGTGTCAACCTATTGTGAACCATCCC
>CAZVCJ010000387.1:0-1635 GCA_964625745.1 uncultured Anaerolineae bacterium
GCCATGGGCAGCCGAAAACGAGCCGACTAGCATTCCCCATCGGCACAACGGCCGATGAATTGCCAGCCCCGGTGGGCGGAGCGATACCCCCTGGCGACAGTTTCGGTTACGGCCTGACTACCTTCGACGCTGACTTCGATGGCGTCCATGACATCGTTACCATCCATAGCGAGGAAACCATCTCCGAGACCTTGGGTATAGGGGTGGACTTCGATGGAAATGGCTCCATTGACCAGCTTGATATAGACGGGGTGCAGCTAAGTGGAGACGAGTTGGTGGTCTTCACTGTAGAAAACATCGTCCTGAGCATGGGTGAGAGCGCCATGCTTTTGGATCACATGATCACCTTGAACGACGTGTCAGCCATTGATGCGAGCTTCGACGTCTGGTACACAGGCGGGGGATTGCATGGGCCGCCCTACTCATTACACCCAGATGACGTAGGATCGGCAATCCTGACTCTGAAAGAGTTGGCTCTGATCTACAAGGGCGTGGTCGAAGATCTGAATCAGGGTGAAACCAACCTCGGCTGGCCGAGTACCTGGACGGCTGCGGGGCCCTGGTTTGTCTATCTGCAGACTACCAACACAACCGAGCAGACAGCCGTGGTGACCATTGGCCGTGCCCTGGGAGCCACCCATTCGGCGATATTCGACGGCGCAGGGGTCCATGACCACGCGGAGGATGATCCCTGGTGGCTGAAGCGGTTCTTTGTGGACGGCCACGAGTACAACGTAGTGGCCATCAAGACTATCCCCGCCGATTTGGTGAACCCAGGTGACGAAGACTACGAGTTCAAGTACATCACTATCAGGACACCGGTGCCCAAGGTCAACTTCGTCAACGCGAAGGACTCTCAGAAGCTGGAGGGATACTATCTGGGCATGGTCCTCGGTGAGGATACCAGCATCATCTCGGTCATGCCGCCCTTCAATTTCCGCCACACGCGGTTGGAGGACATCCAGAAGCTCCAAGAGGGCCAGTTCGCTAATTCGAGTTACTATGAGGACGACTGCATGGGGGACCTGGAAGGCAACGTAGATCCCCTCCAGATTCAGATCGTGGATGAGGATAGGGAGGAGCAATTCTTCGGGGAGCTCAAGGAGAAGTACTGGGACTATCTGGACCCGGAGATATGGAGCACGGAGCAGTTCCACACCCTGCCCGACCAATACACCGACCTGAAGCTGCCGGCCGATCAACTGTACCTGTTGACCAGCGACTGGGAGTCAGATGAGAGCTGGGTGCACTACTATGCTTGCCATCCGATTAGCGATACCCAGAATGCACTGAGCGATCTGAGCGGCGGTGTTATCACTGAGACTAATGCGACCATCACTTTTACTACCGGCATAACCAACACTTACTACACTGGGCCGCTTCGGGTGAAGTTCTGGTACGACCCGGAGGACGACGAGGACATCTACGTGAACACCTGGGAGAAGTGCGCAGCCACTGCCTCCAGCAACTCACCAGTGTGTGAGGGGGCGACTATCGAGTTGTACGGTGGGCCTTCTGGTATGGATAGCTACAGTTGGACGGGGCCTAATGCGTTCACTAGCCTCTTACAATCACCGACCATCCCCAATGCCACTACGGCTATGGCCGGAACCTATAGCCTGACGGTGACCGAGG
>CAZVCJ010000388.1:0-1611 GCA_964625745.1 uncultured Anaerolineae bacterium
GGCGGAGCGGGGTTCCCGGCTGGGGTGAAATGGAGCTTCCTGCCCAGAGGCGTCTACCCCCGCTACCTGGTCTGTAACGCCGACGAGGGCGAGCCGGGCACGTTCAAAGACCGGGTGCTCATCGAACACGACCCGCACGGACTCATTGAGGGCATCATCATCTCCTCCTACGCCTGCCAGGCGGAATTGGCTTTTATCTACATCCGAGGCGAGTACGCCTTCGGCGCCGAGCGGCTGGAACGAGCTATAGACCAGGCCTACGAGAAGGGCTACCTGGGGCAGGATATTCTGGACAGCGGTTATCATCTGGAGATGGTGGTGCATCGCGGAGCAGGGGCCTACATCTGCGGCGAGGAGACGGCGCTTTTGACCTCGCTGGAGGGTGACCGCGGCCACCCCAGGCTCAAGCCGCCCTTCCCGGCCAGCGAGGGCGTCTATCGCAAGCCGACGATCATCAATAACGTGGAGACCCTGTTCAACGTGCCCTTCATCGTCCAGCACGGGGCCGAGTGGTACAGAGGCTTCGGGACGGAGAAGAGCCCAGGGCCGAAGCTGTTCTGCATCAGTGGCCACGTCAAGAAGCCCGGCGTCTACGAGCTGTCCCTGGGCACGCCCCTGCGCACGCTCATCTACGATTGCGCTGGCGGGCCGCTGGACGGAAAGCCCATCAAGGCCGTCATCCCTGGTGGGGCCTCCACGCCGATGCTCCCCGCCGAGATGATAGACCGGGTGAACCTGGACTTCGAGTCACTGGCCGAGGCCGGCTCGATGCTGGGCTCCGGGGCGGTGATCGTCATCGGCGAAGGGACCTGCATCGTCAAGACGGTGGAGAGGCTGGCCGAGTTCTTCCGCCACGAGTCCTGTGGCCAGTGCCTCCCCTGCCGCGAGGGCACCGATTGGCTGTACAAGATCATGCACCGCATCGAGCACGGCCAGGGACGCGAAGAGGACCTTGACCTCCTCCTGGACATCTGTGACAACATCGGCGGCAAGAGCTTCTGCCCCCTGGGCGACGCAGCCCTGGGCCCCGTCACTTCCAGTATCCGGCACTTCCGCGACGAATATTTGTACCATATCCATGAGAAGCGTTGTCTGGAGTAGTCCTTGTTGAGTTACATAGTTGAGACCTATTGGCAGTGAGGTGAGTGATAATGGCAGAGAAAGTGAAAACCAAACTACATCCCACGATAGAAGAACTTCCTATCGTCTACAAGTATGGGGAACCGATGGCTGTGGTAGTAGACATCAAGCTGTTTCGGGTTCTTCTGGACAGGCTAGAGGAACTGGAAGATCGAGACCTCTTCAGTGATCCTGAGATCATCGCCGGGCTGCAAGCTGGACAAGATGATTACCTGGCGGGCAGAATGACATCGCTTGAGGATGTAATCAAAGACCTGGGACTAGAGGATGAGCTACAAGCTCAGTCTATCTGATAAGGCTAGAAACAAGCTCAAACACCTGGACCGTCAGAACGCCACCCGTATCTTGCGCAAGCTCACCTGGCTCGCTGAAAATGCCGCTCAAATCGAGCACGAACGGCTCAAGAACCCACCAGTAGGAATGGAGGGGGTGTGCAAATATCGCATCGGCCCGTATCGTGGGGTTTACTGG
>CAZVCJ010000389.1:0-1601 GCA_964625745.1 uncultured Anaerolineae bacterium
GCATTAAGGTAAAAATAGCACGTTAACAATCAGAGACAGCCTCAGCCCAATCTGTGACCCGCTGCTGTAACACGGCGTCTCGATGATGACGCCAGCGATACCGACGGCGGAATTGCTCTTGGCGTCGTTCATACCGGGCGCGCTCGGCAAAATAGTCCTTCCAACTCACTTGCGCCAGACGCTCCCCCAGTTCAGCAGGTGAGGCTGCGTCGACCCGAAAAACTGTCCAGGCCCCCCGTCTCAGCAAAGGTTCGCGCAGTTCCCTCACGCCCAATTGGCGCCTCAGTTGACGTTTGATTTGACCGTACAGGCTCTCGTGATCATTGTTCGTTCGTGGCAGCCCCACGATGTCGTAGCAGTGAAAGAGGCCTGACCAATACCGCTCACTCACTGCCAGCAGGTCATCCCGGAACTGCGTCAGCCAGGGGCTGAGACCACTGAGGTCGGCTAATTGCCCCAGATAGTGAGCCATATCCAGGGATATGGCATCACCACTTGGTCCTGGCTCTTCGGTTGTCGGCAGCGGAACATCCAGGATGGTCTCAATGCCGTCCATCCAGTCGAGAGCTTGCCCGACCTCAGTGAAAGCGGACTCGTAGGAAGGCAGGATTCCCTCCAACACTGTGTGCCAATGACGCAAGTGGGAATCCTCTCCCAGCGTCAGACACTGTGCTAGAGTCTGACGCAAAGCGCACAGGTCATCGAACATCGGGAGGCCTGACATGATGAAGGGAGCACGACCCTTTCTGGACAGCGCCTGTCGAAGGTCCAGTGCCAGGTCTCGGACAACCTCGGCACGGGTAGCCGGTTGTTCAGCCTGCTCCTGCGGGACCGGTTCAACGATCGCCAAGCCCGTCACTATCTGAGGAGAAATATCTGACCCCTCCGGGTCGGAAAGCACTTCTCCCATACTCTCGCGAATCTCTCCCCGGATCGTTTGGCGTAGCTCAGTCTTGAGTTCCGAATCGCGGTCGTAAATGGGCCGGGTCGTGTTGCCCAGATAGTGAGATTGACACCATTGGTGCGGGACGTCTGGCAACACTTCATCGAGCGCTTTCCTGGCACATCCTTGTTTGTCACTCACCGTGGCCAGGATGGGCAGTCCCAGGTCCACCACCGGTTTCAGCAAGGCTCCCAACGTCTTGTGATTCACCCGAGGCAACCAGGCGACTGCTAGAAGCGACTCTTCTTGTACCTCTCGCACCACCCACAGTTGTTCCGATGCGCCTTCCGGTTCCAGCCCGTCCAAACTGATGATCAAGCCACCTCGTTCCTCGGCAACTTCTTGCAATCGTTGGACATCTAACCGTTCGGCACATCCCAACAGCACCTGATACCGCGCATACAGATGGTCCACTTCGCGCTCACAGATCTGGACACCGCGTTTCCGCAAGCAGGTGTGGATTTGCTCCCGGTTCAAGTGTTCCCGGTCGCGCCACCAGCCGGTCTGCGCGATCACGTCCAGCCCATATGTGCACCCAGGCACGGTGACCATTTGGGCTGCCGCTGAGGTATAGGGCTGGTCTTGGCGCTCACACTCCGGATTGACGCACTCGCTGGCTTGACTGGCCACATATACCGCTCCGTTCAACTGTTGGACC
>CAZVCJ010000390.1:0-1600 GCA_964625745.1 uncultured Anaerolineae bacterium
ACGATGTTGACGAAGTTGTAGGGTGGGACGGGGCCGACGTATTTGAAGATGAGCCTCTTCCCCATCTCTTCGTCGAGCTTGTCCACCGCCGCATCGAACTCCGCCTGGCGAGCCTCATCCACCAGAAAGGCCACATTCAGGACCATCCGGTCCATGATCACTTTGTTGACCCGGGTCTCGCGGACCAGAGGGCGCAGGGGGGTGAGGATCTTCTCTGCGTCCTCGTCCCGCCTCTTCCACATAGCCGCCTCGATCATCTCCCCCAGGCGGATGCGGTCGTAGTAGGTCTCCTCGGACGGGCGGCCCATCAAGCCATCTCGCAAGCGGCGGATGGGTGGGTTCTCATCCACGATTTCCTGGAAGATGACATCCTCGTACCAGAAGGTCTTCAGGCCTAACTCCACTCGGCCTTCCATCTCTTGAAGAAGGCCGTGGAACTCCCCAAAGCGCCTCTTGAGCAACTTATCCTGGATGGCTTCTGTGCTGGGAGCTACCGTGCCGAAGCGCACCGGCAGGATGATGAACTCTTGCATCACCTCTTCCAGCACCAGGGTGTGGGCCATCATGCTGCGCCGCCTGCTCTCGTATTCGACCATGGGTGAATTGCTGACCACCACTGCCAGATCCTCGAAGTGGACGGTGTGGACGACGTCGCCTCGTTCGCCAATGCCCAGGTTGGTGAACTGGCGAGGCTCCGGACAGCGAATGATGCAGTACATGTATTTTCCTATGGGGGCTTCTGATTCGGGCATGGTTTACCTCCGTGAAACGTGATGACGTGAAACGTGACGACGTGAAGCGTGATGCGTGAAACGTGATCAGGGGAGGGGGACGTTTTGAAGCAAAGTGTCCAATTCCTCCCGATTGATGGTTTGGTCTGGTTGAGCGTTCTCGGAGTCGGTCTGGTAAAAGGTGCTTTGCTCACGCAAGAGGCGTCCACGCTGCTGCGGGATCATAGTCAGGAGCAAGCGGATAATCTGGGTCAGCAGGCGCAAGCGATGCTGGATGGCGGTCTCTCCCAATACGTGCCGTCCCTTGTAGTACCAATCGCGACTCTCTCTGGCCGAGCCGAGAGCGTATTCGTAGAAACGCGCCCGATCCTTGCCCGTGCCGCGCGAATAGCCCTCGGCAAGATTCGCACTAACGGAACCCAACGCCCGATAGAGCTGGTCTGACAAACCAATGGTGCGTCGATCCTGCATCAGCTTCGTTACATCATGCCAGCTCACATCCGCGACAAACAACCCCAGGCGATAGCCTTCCATCTTCCACAACGAATCACCCGTGATTTCCCCTGGAACCGACTCCGCCCACTCCTCGTAATTCACCTTGCCTCTCCTCTCACGTTTCACGTTTCAGTTTTACGTTTCACGCTTCACGTTTCAGCATCACTCGTTAATCTGCAAACGATATCGCAGGATCAAGCCCTTCTCCGCCAGGGCCTCGGCCAGGATGTTCAACACCTCTTTGCCCCAGGCCATCAATTCGGGCTGTGTCAGGTCGGCGCGCAGGGCTATGTACTGTTCCCGCAGGGCGCTGTAGGCCCGGCCCACCTCCGGCTCCAGATGGGGGAACACTTCGGCCTCCAGGGTCGCTTCCA
>CAZVCJ010000391.1:0-1598 GCA_964625745.1 uncultured Anaerolineae bacterium
TCTATTGGATGGGGATGTACAATTGCTGTCCTACGTGAATATTATAATTGGTCAGCCCATTGGCGGCCATGATGGCCTGCACAGTGACGCCGTACTTGAGGGAGATTCGGTACAGGTTCTCTCCCGATTGCACCACATGGATGGTGCCCTGCGGCTGAGGCGTTGGAGTTGCGGACGGCGCAGGCGTTTCACCTGCCGACAATGCCTTCAGCTCCGCCATGGCCTCTCCTCCGTCGGGCTTGACGTCTAAGGCCCGGGTGAACTCCAGCTTCGCTTCCTCAAGCCTGCCCTCAGCGGCGAGCTGGCGCCCGTAGTTGACGTGGGCCGCGTATAACTTCTCTTTCATATCACCGCGACCAGGGTTGATGGCCATAATTTGCTCGATCGCCCTTATGACCTCTTCCCAATCTTCCGCTCGTTCGTCACGACTGGCTACCGCCCACAGCTCGTCCAAACTCTGTTCCAACTGTTCTTCCACGGTCAGCGTTGGTGCCAGCGTGCCGGCAGGAGTGGGAGTGGGTGTTGGCCCCGGCGTGCCGATGGGAGTAGCGAGGGGCGCCACCGTACTGGCGGCTGCTTGTTCTAGCCCCGCCAGGGCCTCCACTCCGTCGGCTTTGATCTCCAGAGCACTGTTGAACTGTATTGTTGCCCCATCAGGATCGCCCTCATCCAGCAGTTGGTCGCCATAATTAACGTAGGCCGAGTACAGCTTATTGGGCATGTCATCGTAACCAGGCTCTATGGCCAGGATCTGCTCAATGAGACCTATGGCCAACTCCCAATCCCCCGAATCCCAAGCCGCTGCCAGCATTAGCTCCATCTGTGCCAGGTCTTCTGGCATCGCCGTGGCGCTGGGCGTCGGTGACACGACCGCTCCGGAGGAATAAGGGGAAGTATAGAGGGCGATATCCATGTTGAGAGTGCGTTGCTCTCCGTCGCCCGTGATGGTCACGTTGGAAATCACGAAGCTCTCCAACGCGGCATCTTCGATCCGGGATACAAAGTTCACCAGATTGCGGAGGATCCCACTAGCTTGCAGCCGGAACTGTTTGACATCATAAGCAGCCTTCTCTTCCTCTGGTGGAGTGGGTTGGGTTTGCAAATCAGCGATCTCCACCTGACTCTCAATGGCGTACCGATACAACTTGTTCAACGCTTCAGACACCTGGGAATCGCTGAGGAAGACACTGGCCACATTGTCCAACCTGGCCTGCGCGGCCTCTATTTGCTTCCGCAACTCGTCGGGGCCTGCCGCCTGGGCTCTTCGGGCTTTGTCCAGCTCTTCCTGAGCCAAGGCCAATTGAGATTGCAGGTCTTTCCTTTCTTTCAATCGTGGAACGGTGTAGGACGTAACAAAAAAGACATCGGCAAGCCCTACCACGATCATGACCACCAGGGCCAACAAGGAAAGGCGGTCCAGGGATGGGATCCTGTCTTGCAAGCTTCTCACATAATCCATAGCAATCCTGCCTTTTAATTACGGCTCTTTAGTAATTTGCGGGGCAGACCCTAACCTGGACAAGCCAGAATCAAAAGGCTTTTGGCCACGAATTACACGAATTTTCACTAATTTTCCCTTTTTCGTGTTAATTCGCGAA
>CAZVCJ010000392.1:0-1590 GCA_964625745.1 uncultured Anaerolineae bacterium
GCGGGCGACGTCTTCGCCGCTGCTTACTTGATTGAACTGGAGAGAAGCGGCGATCCCTACGCGGCGGCGCATTTCGCCAACTGCGTGGCTTCCTTCAACGTGGAGAAGCCGGGAATAGAGGGCATCCCTACTCTGGAGCAGGTGGAGCAAAGGCTCGCCCAATTCCCCCGGCATCTCTAATTTCTAGTTTCTAAATTCTCATCTCTAATTGTCGAAAGGAGGGCAGCAAGAATGTCCCGAAAAATCAACGTGGGCATCATCGGCGCCGGCAGAATAGGTAAGCTGCACGCAGAACATCTGGCTTATAGAGTGCCCGACGCCAACATCGTCGCCATAGCAGATGTTTTCCTGGAAGCTGCGGAGAAGTGCGCGGCTGACTTGCAGATTCCTTCCGCTGTTCAAGATCACCGCGAGATCATGGACAATCCGGAGATCGAGGCGGTCATCATCTGCTCTAGCACCAATACGCACTCGCAGATGATCGAAGAGGCGGCCGCTGTCGGGAAGCACATCTTCTGCGAGAAACCCATTGACTTCGACTTGACCAGGATTGACCGGGCTCTCGAAGCCGTGGACAAAGCGAGAGTTAAGCTGCAAGTAGGGTTCAACCGGCGCTTCGATCCCAACTTCAAGCGCGTTCGCGAGATGGTGGCGGCGGGTAAAATCGGCGCGCCCCACATCCTGCGCATCACCAGCCGCGATCCAGGGCCGCCTCCCATCGAGTACATCAAGGTTTCTGGCGGCATCTTCCTGGACATGACCATCCACGACTTCGACATGGCTCGCTATCTGATCGGCAGCGAAGTGGCCGAGATCTACGCGGCAGGGGGAGTGATGGTGGATCCTGAAATCGGCAGAGCAGGAGACATTGATACTGCGGTCATCACCCTGCATTTTGAGAACGGCGTTATCGGCACCATTGACAACAGCCGGAAAGCGGTGTATGGTTACGATCAGCGCGTGGAGGTGTTTGGTTCCCAAGGCATGGTAGCGGTGTCCAACAACACCCCTGACACAGCAGCCTACAGCAACGCCGAGGGCGTCCACTCCTCGCTGCCCCTGTTCTTCTTCGTGGAGCGGTACACCGACTCCTACGTCGCGGAGATGAGGACCTTCATCGAGTGCGTCCAGCAGGACAAGACGCCCCCTGTGACGGGCATGGATGGCCGCATTCCGGTGGTCATGGGCTATGCGGCCAAGAAGTCGTACCAGGAAAACCGTCCGGTCAGGCTAAACGAGAAATTAGAAATTAGAAATTAGAATGCGAGAATTCGACATCGCCTTTCTCGGGCACTACACCAAAGACACCATCGTCCTGCCCCATGAAACGAAGACCGTCAACGGAGGAGCCTTCAATTACGGAGCTCGCGTTGCCGTCAAAATGGGGCTGCGGACAGCCGTCATCACCAGGCTGGCCCAGGAGGATTTCGAGGTGGTGGAAGACCTCACGCGGATGGGCGTTGAGGTGTTTGCCACGCCGACCGCCCAATCCACCAGTCTGAAGCTGGTCTACCCCACCCGGAACCTCGACCAGCGTACAGTCTACAACGTCGGCTCCGCTGGCGCATTCACCCCGGCCGAGGTCGCCCC
>CAZVCJ010000393.1:0-1561 GCA_964625745.1 uncultured Anaerolineae bacterium
GTGTTCAGAGTATCTGACATTGTTAGGCCGGTACGTGCAATTGACTGATGTGCAAGTCGAACAGCGAAGCAGGCGCGGAGAGTTCTCCTAAGCGTTGCTCAACCGCCTGCTCATAACGCTGGCGGCGGTCCTGGCGAATCTCATACCAGCCAGACCATTCCATATACTCCCGAATTTCATCAGGGTCCTCATCGCGCAGTTGCCCCTGCTGATAGACACGGTAGAAGGTTTCAGAAAGCAAGCCGTGTTTCTGCTCAAACCAGCGCAGAGCAGATTCTGCTTCATAGATGTCTCTCAACAGGCTCTCTGCTGTGGTCATTTCTCTGTCCATAAGCGTACCTCTTGGAGATGTTGCATCATATCCTCATTTACTTTTGACCAGAGGCGGTGTTGCTGCCGCACAATACCTAGTATACACCAACAAGCCGAAAGAGGCAAATGCAATTCAATGTTTGCCTCTTGGCCTGACACTCGTCTTTGCAGGACCAGTGATGCCTGGCCCGAATGCACATCACACTTGCCGCCTGACTGCGATGCTAACCTACCTCGCTAACAACAACTCCCTTCGCCCCGGCCAATCGCAACATCAGCTCCACCCGGCTGCGCGTTTCCTGAGTGACCAGGGCGATGATGTTGCCCCCGCGCCCGGCGCCGGAGAGCTTGGCCCCCAGTGCGCCGCCCTCGCGAGCGGCCTCCACCAGGCCCTCCAACTCCGGCGAGGAGACACATAAGAGCCGGAGCAAGCGGTGGTTTTCGTTCATCAGTCGCCCCACCGTTTCGGTCTCTCCCCGTTCGATAGCCTGTCGTCCCATCTCAGCGACGGTACCGATCTCATCGAAGAGCTCTTCGTATTTCTCCCGCTCC
This sequence comes from uncultured Anaerolineae bacterium, assembly GCA_964625745.1. GTDB lineage: Bacteria > Chloroflexota > Anaerolineae > VGOG01 > VGOG01 > CAZVCJ01. Next base: position 865 of record CAZVCJ010000393.1, read on the forward strand.
CTTTCCCAGGCTTGGCGCACGTGGCTCACGGCTATCCTGGTAGGGCTGGCTATTCCGGTGTCGGCGATAACCAGCAGCAAGGGACTCTTGACCGAGAATATCTCGATCTTTCGATCCCTGATGAAATACACTGGCTTCTCGAAAGCGATGACGGTGTTGTCAATGCCGCTGGGCGTGCCGTGGTGGATCTTCTCGGTTTCGTACACCAGGTTGGAGATGGCCTGGGGGCTCATCCGGTTCCCGAAGTGCTTGCCGAGGGCGCGGACGATGGCGGTGGAAACCGCCGCCCCGCTGCCCAACCCTCGTGCGATGGGGATGGTGGAGCTGATGGTGATGGTCAGGTCATGTTTAGTCCCCACTCCGATGTGCTCCAGGGTGCTGACCACGATGGCCCGCAACACATCGTCGGGCGGCGCTTGTTCCAGGGGGTAGCTTTGTTTCAGGTTTTCGGCGACAATGGTGATGCCCTGGCCCTCAAGGCCCATCTCGACCGTAGCCCTGGCCTGTACTTGAGTTACAGGCACAGCGATGGCCGGCTGGCCGTAGACCACCGCGTGCTCGCCGAAAAGGATGACTTTCCCTGGGGCGTAGGCGACAGTCATCTGAAGAATTCGTTCCTTTCTCAATTCGTGTAGTGACGTGCTAGCAGCCTGTCGGAGAGGGCGTGCTCCCAGACTTCGGAAGTCTTGATCTGAGA
>CAZVCJ010000394.1:0-1552 GCA_964625745.1 uncultured Anaerolineae bacterium
AGTTTGCAGAGAAAGGGACTCTCTGGCATCCTATAGGTAAATGTCACTCCACCCCCGCGTTCACTCACCTAAAATCGTACTTTCAGAGTAAGGTTCCTTCAACTGATAATCGTACCAGGGAGGGGGCCATGGATGAAAGGAAGATGTCGGTGGGAGCACAGATCGAGTACTTGCGTACGATGCAACACAGATACCGAGAGGCCAACCGTACTACCAAGTCGCATCTGTTGGATGAGTTGGAGAAGATGATGCACTTGGGGCGCAAACATCTCATTGCCCTCATGAACAGCTCTCAGATCGGGCGACGCAAACGTGCTCGAGAGCGAGGGCGCATCTATGATGCGGATGTCGCCAAGGCGATCACCACCGTCGCCGATGCCTTGGATTGGATCTGCGCTGAGCGGCTGCAACCGGTTCTGCACACCATGGCCAAACACCTGGAGGCTTGTGACGAGATGGAGGTTTCTTCTGAGGTCTTGGACAAACTGCGACTCATCAGCGTATCCAGCGTGGGGCGCATCCTCAAGACGATCCGGCCAGCCCAGAGGCTTCCCCGACCTTACCCTGGGCGTCGGTCTGACACCAGCGCCCAGCAGGCGGTGCCTATCAGCGTGATCCCTTGGCAGCAGCCCGAACCAGGGCACTTTGAGGTAGACCTGGTGCATCATGGCACGCCCGACCGCCAAGGGAACCTGGTGTGCACCATCCAGTTTATTGACGTATTGACTGGTTGGAGTGAGCGGTTTGCCATGATGGGATACACCTTCGACGCCGTCTGGCATGCCATCCAAGTCTTCCGGGTGCACTGCCCCATCCCTGTACGAGAGCTGCACTCCGATAACGGCAGTGAGTTCATCAATCACGCCCTGATCGCCGTCTTCGGAGAGGAGCTGGTAGGGGTTGCCCAGACGCGCGGGCGCCCCGGCTTTCACAATGACAATCGCTTTGTCGAGCAGAAGAACAGCTCCTTGGTGCGCGCCTATCTCGGAAACATGCCCCTCCGCACCCATGCGGAGCTTCGGGCGCTGAACGCCCTCTATGAAGACATGTGGCTCTACTACAACCTCTTCCAGCCGGTTTTGCGGCAAACAGAGCGCAAGGCCGTCACCGGCCCGGACGGCATTGTCCGTATCCGGCGCAAGCAGGATCGCGCCCGCACGCCATTCCAACGCCTGTGCGAGGCGACGCCCCCCATCAGTCGGGAGACCAGGGAGCATCTACAGATGCTCTATGAGCAGACGAATCCGATGGCCCTCAAGCGCAGCATTCATGCCCAGATTGACGAGCTCACCTCGATGGTGGCTTCGAAAGAGGAGACTCCCTATCCGGTATGATTATCAGTTGAGTGAACCGTCCGCCTTCGGTACGATTATCATTTGAGTTGACACGCCTCCCTGCATACTCCCGGAACCAGTACGCGAGGCCCCGTCGGGGCCCTCGGCCCGGGCCCCAGACACGCCCCTCGGTTTCTCACTTGCCCTCCCACCCCCTTGTCCTGTATGATGAAACTGATTTCAGGAGGCGCCCTGGTCTGCGTCGCGTCTATCCCAAG
>CAZVCJ010000395.1:0-1539 GCA_964625745.1 uncultured Anaerolineae bacterium
TTCATCCCCTGTCACTTTCAAGGTATATGATGCAGATAGGCGCCAGATGTGGTACAATACGAAGGTACAGATTGCTACCACATCGAAAGGAGCCTATCATGTACTTCCAACAGATGTGCAGTAGATTAACAACCAAGCTAGGCGCACGACTACCCAATGCCTCGGCACCGCAAGTCCGTAATCAGGCTTTGGTGTCACTGGCGTTGGCCTATAGTCCAGACTGCCACCTGGCCACACTGGCAATGTTGCTCCCTATACCAGGTCAGCGCGAGAACCTGATCCAGCGGATACGTCGTTGGCTGGACAATCAGGCTATGACCCAGCATCGTTGCTACATGCCGCTAGTGCACCATCTGTTTGCCCACTGGTCTGGGGTCGAACTCGGCCTGGTGATGGATCGCACAGACATCGAAGACCGCTGGAGTCTCTTGATGCTGGCTGCTGCCTTTCACCATCGGGCTTTGCCCCTGGCCTGGCGTCTGCTGCCCTATGGTGCGACGAACGCCGAGACGCAGATCGCTTTGCTCCAACAGGTGCAGCCCTGCCTACCTGATCCCCAGCGGGTGCGGACCACCTTGTTCGGTGACTGCGAGTTTCGGGCTGTCAAGGTACAGCGATATTGTCAAACCCACCATTGGCACTGGCAGTTGGGGCTCAAATCAGACATCCTGTTCCGTCAACAAGAGGGAAGGGATTGGCAGCCTTTGCGCACCATTGCCGTGCCGCGCGGTGAGCGAAGCTACATTCAAGACGTGACCCTGACGAAACAGCACGTCTTTGGGCCTGTCAGCCTGATTGCCGACTGGACCAGGGACGAAGATACGCCCCGCTACGTGGTTCTTGACCAACCCGCCGATCGTCACTCCTGGCGTCGGGGACGGAAGCGCTTCTGGATCGAGCCCTCCTTCCGCGATTGGAAGAGCTATGGCTTCGACTTGGAGGACAGCAAGCTGGTTCATCCAGGGCGTCTGGAAACCCTGTTGCTGGCCATGGCCACCACCACGCTGTGGATGGTTCACGTCAGTCAGTGGGTGGACGAGACGGGCCGCCGTCCGCTGCTGGAAGCACCCCACAAGCGCGACTACAGCATCTTCCGGCGAGGCCGAGACTACGCCTTCCGCAGTCAGGTGATGGGCTGGCCATTACCGATTGGGTTCACCGTGAGCCACTGAAACCAGTCCACCACAGCCGGCGTTCTGGATGGGCCGTAGGTGCAGGACGACATCTGCCCCTTCTGCGCAAGAAGGGGAGCACAGACGCCGCTCGACTACGGTCTGCCCAGGCCTCCGAATTCAACTCTGTTGCCGAGATGCCTTGGGCTTCACACCTCGACCTGTGTATCCGCTGGCTGGTAGCTGCCGGTCTGTGTAGCCGCTGCATAAGTGGCTACCTTAGTCCACGGCCCGACATGCGCCGGGCGGTTGGCCCTCAGGCCAGGTGTTGGACGTCTTGGCCTATCTCGCAGCAAAGCTACCTTGCTAACGATGCGTTTTCGCTTCGGCGTTTCCCCCTGCTTGTTTTCAGGTGACAGGGGATGAA
>CAZVCJ010000396.1:0-1530 GCA_964625745.1 uncultured Anaerolineae bacterium
AGATAAGCCAAGCCGACTTGACAATTTGGAGAAATCCTTAACTTGTGACCAATGGGATAAGGAGAAATGAGCCATGATTTGCACCAAGCCACCTACCCGCATTCTGCTGGTCGCCCTGGCCCTGGGCTGGGGCGTGGACCTGCTCTTTTACGGCAAAGCCCTGGGCATTTCCGCTCCCCTCTTCGTGCTCTTGCTAATGGCCGCGCTCTTTGGCCTGGGCCGGCTGGAGGGGACGCGACCAGTTCGGAGCAACCTCTGGCTGCTGGCCCCGCTTATCTTCTTCGCCAGCATGGTCTTCGTGCGGGCCAATCCCTTCGTTACCTTCCTCAACGTAGTGGCCAGTCTCGCGCTGTTGGGGCTTATCGCCCACTTCTACGCCGCCGGCTACCCGCAACGGCTGGGACTGATTGGATACCCCATCGTCCTCCTCCGCACGGCAGGCAATGCCCTGATCCAGCCAGCGCCCCTGGTGTCGGCCAGCATGGATCTGAAGGCCGTCCGTCGGCGAGGCAGCCGCAACCTGTTGCCCGTGATCCGAGGACTCCTCCTGGCGCTGCCAGTGCTGGTCATCTTCACCCTCCTGTTGGCCTCGGCCGATCTGGTCTTCGCTGACTACCTGAAAGACCTTTTCAGCCTCGAAATCTCGCCCGACTTACTGGAACTGCTCTGGCGAGGGATCATCGTATTAGGAGCTACCTGGTTCCTGGCCGGCGGTCTGGCCTACGCGCTGGGCCGCAGCCAGGCGTCAGACGACCAGGGCGCTCTGGAGAAAGCGCTTGGGAGCCTGGCCCAGGTCGTAAGACTCGGCTTCGTCGAGGCGGCGACGGTGCTGATCTCGGTGGATTTGTTGTTCCTGGTGTTTGTCTGGATTCAGTTCGCCTACCTGTTCGGCGGACAGGCCAACATCACCGTGGAGGGTTACACCTACGCCGAATATGCCCGGCGCGGTTTCTTCGAGTTGTTGGCCGTGTCGGTGCTGACGCTGGGCCTGATCCTGGGCCTCCGCTGGCTGACACGCCGCGAGACGGGTCGGCAGGTGCAAGTCTTCAACGGGTTGAGCAGCCTCATGGCCGGGTTGGTGCTGGTCATCTTGGCCTCGGCTTTCCAGCGGCTGCGCCTTTACGAGGCCGCCTATGGCTACACCCAACTACGGCTCTACAGCCACGTCTTCATGGTCTGGCTGGCGGTGGCCTTCATCTGGTTTTTGGTCACCCTGTGGCGTTGGCCCCTCGACAGGCTCGGGACAGGGCCCGACCGTTTCGCTATCGGCGCATTCGTGGCCGTCCTGGGCTTTTTGATCACCTTGAACGCCATCAATCCTGACGCCTTTATCGCCAGGCAGAACCTGGCTCGCTACCAGGCTAGCGGCAAACTGGACGCCTACTATCTGACCCGCCTGTCCGAAGATGCTGTGCCCGCACTGGTGCTGGCCATAGACCGGGTAACGGGCGAGGAGCGGGAGGTACTGCGCGGCCATCTGCGCTACCGTCTGGAGAGCATGGAGGAGAGCACTCGCTGGCGAAGCTGGCC
>CAZVCJ010000397.1:0-1527 GCA_964625745.1 uncultured Anaerolineae bacterium
GGGCGCATTTACGAGTTGGGGGAGGCTTCTAATTGGAACAGTGAATCGAAGCCTCCGTTGACCCAAGCGAGTCTCAAGTGCAGCAGGTGATTGAAGCCGTCCTCGCCCCATCGCATTCCGACACCCTTGAAGCGTTGCTGGATGAGCCATTTGCAGGCGCTCTCCACGAAACCGCTCCCTATTGGCAACCCTAGTTCCTTGAACTTCTCGTAGTTGATATGATCCCGATGTTTCTCCAGATAAGCATACAGATTGGCCAGCGTTTCACGGGCCGAGTCGGGCAGCCTGTCCAATTCCAAAGCCTTGGCGATGTCCGCCAGCACACTATCGGGCTCACCGTGGCGCAGCCGATGCCGCGCCGAGGCAAACCACTGACGGGCTTGCTTTGTGCGTCCGTCGAGCCAGGCTGCTGTCCCTTTCCACAGGTTCTGAGTAGCGTGGTAGAAGTCCAAGATGCCTGTGGCGTATTGGGCAAAGCACTCAAAGAACAGACGCCAAAAGCCTCGCGCACCGTCACTCAACCAGACGACCTGTTGGGCGCTGAGTATGCCCTGGCGCACGGCTTCGAGCCACAGACGCGGGGACAGGGCGTCAATATCTCCGAGCACAGCTACCAGGCGACGGCGCTCCAACCGGGGCACCTCTCGACCAGTGCGGGTGGTGTGCCGCCCCAACCGGGCCAGAACGGCCACCTTGATCTCACGCCAAATTGTCTTTCCCTTGGGCGTGCCAGCCTCTGGCCGGAAGGGCACCATCACTCCATCGGCCCCCACCAGCAAGGGTTGAGCAGTTGTCCTTTTATCCATCGGCTCCTCATCAGGCAACTGACCGTCCGCCAGGTTCTCCAATTCACGCTGGAGCCGTTCCATAGCTCGTTGCCCAGTCTCTTGAACCCAAAGCCACACTGCTCCGGGGCTGGTTTGGACTCCACTCAGCAGCCTCAGCAACGTGGCGGCGGTCTCAAAGGGCACAAAGACGGCCAAGGCACACACCGCCAGCTTCAACTCCCCACTGGTGCGCTGGTGGGGTTCCAGACCCAAGGCCTCGTCCAGGGGCGACACCTGACCAATCTTACATCCATTGGGACAACGTCCCACCCGTCGTCGCCAATGAATGCGCCCCAGCAGGCTATCAGCTTGGCGAGGAATGAAACCTTTGCTATGGAGACGGGTACCACATTGGGGGCAGCATGGCCACTGGGTTGGGTGTTGCGCACGCTCGGCCAGCACCTCCTCAACGATTCGGACTGCCAGGACGCGGGCCAACCGCCAGGCGGCTAGGATCATCGTGGCCAGCGTCGGCGCCTCTTCAACTGCGTTGAGCAGAGTCTGCAAAGATGGATCACTTTGCCGTATACTATCGGTTAGGTACAGCATCGGAGAAGAAGCTCCTTTCGGGACTCTGGACTATGTTCCCTAAAGGATACCTCATTCCCGCTGCTTTGCCAACCCTCCCCCAACTTCTATATGCGCCCTTTCCAAACAATACCCTTCACTTCGACAACCCTTCGACAAGCTCAGGACAAGG
>CAZVCJ010000398.1:0-1508 GCA_964625745.1 uncultured Anaerolineae bacterium
AGGCGGATATGGAGCAGGTTGGCTTGAACGTCAAAATGGCCGAGGTCAGGGCCCTGTGCGAGGCCAAGGGGTTCTCTGCCGAGCACAAACGCATCTGGGAGATGTTGGCCCTGATCCACAGCGAGATCTCCGAGGCCAGCGACTGCTACAAAAAGGGCCAGCCCCTGGAGGCTGTGGGCGAGGAACTGATTGACGCCATCATCCGCATCCTGCACCTCCTCTCAGCCCTGGGCCTGGATGCCGAGAAGCTCTACCAGGAGAAGATGGCCAGGAATTGGGAAAGGCCGTACAGGTATGGCACGGTCAGGGGAGGGTAGGAGGAGTTAATGAGGAACGAGGGATAAGTAACGAGGGAAGCGCAGACTCATTACTCGTTACCTCGTTAACTTGTTACTCGTTGCCGATGCACAGAGAACGCCTTTATCGAACGGAAGCAATTGTCATTAAACGGAGCGACTTCGGCGAGGCCGACCGCCTGTTGACCCTTTACACGCCCAGGCTGGGCAAGATCAGAGCCATTGCCAAGGGGGTGCGCAAGCCCACCAGCCGCAAGAGCGGGCACGTGGAGCTATTCACCCACAGCCAACTCCTCATCGCCAAAGGACGAAACCTGGACATCGTGACCCAGGCCGAGACCGTACACGCTTTCCGGCCCCTGCGAGAGGACCTTCTGCGCACCACCTACGCTTACTATGCTGCTGAACTGGTGGATCTCTTTGTCGAAGAAGGGATTGAGAACCGCCCTCTCTTCGACCTTCTGTTGGCCATGTTGGGCTGGCTGGGCGACGCCTCCGATCTGGATCTGACCACTCGCTTCTTCGAGCTGCGGCTTTTATCTTTGCTGGGCTATCGCCCTCAGCTCTTCCAGTGCGTGGCTTGCCGCCGTCCAATCGAACCGGGGACCAATTTCTTCAGCGCCGCCGATGGTGGTATCCTCTGCGCCGACTGTGGCCAGAACCATCGGGGAGCACAGGAGATAACTCTGAACGCTCTAAAAGTGTTGCGTTTCCTGCAGACCAGGGACTATGATACCTGCCGCCGTCTTCGCCTCAGTCGTCCGCTGCACAGAGAGCTAGAAACGATGATGTATCATTACATAACCTACACCTTGGAGCGGAGTTTGAAGTCGGTGACGTTTCTCAAAACCTTGCGCGGGCAATGGGTGGGAAAGTAGTGAGGAGGTGTGCAAATGCCGATTTACACGACCGATGACATGAGTGTCGAAGAGTTCACCGAGATGGTGCGCCGTCACCCGGCCAAGCTTGAGCCATTGCCCGCTCGCTTCTGGGAGGACGAACGTTGACTGTTCGAGCACGTGGCCGAACTGGCACGTCTATATCCTGAAAAGTGGGTGGCCATCTACCGGGAACAAGTGGCGGCCGTGGGGCAAAGTCGCAGGGAAGCCAGGCAGGCTGCTGCCGAGAGATTGGGAGACGTGGGCCCTTTGGTAGTTTATCATTTGGAGAGCAAACCCTATGTCTATCCGGCTAGCCCTGCGCATTGATGAG